>NZ_JACUTY010000113.1 GCF_014859555.1 Thiomicrospira sp.
AATAAGTGACCTTTAAGTCCCGCAGAATCAACCAGAGGTTAATCGAGGTGCCCATCTGGGTGTATACTGATTTGAAAGTAAACTGGATGAAAGCTAAAGCATGAATAATATCGATGATGACATGAAAGATGAGTATGACCCAGCGTTGTTTGATAGTGCGGAGGTTAGCAAGTATGCTGCGCGTTTGCGACAAGCCTCAAATGTGGTGATTGTAGAGCCAGATGTGGCTGCGGCCTTTCCCAATATGCGGCGGTTAATAATATGCATTGCGTGAGTTGTTGAAGCTTGCGCGACAGGTGAATGTTCCAAATCACGCTTAAATTTGAAAAAGTATTTTATTGATTGTCGCCGGATTCAGTCCGGCATTTTTGTTTTTGGATATTTATTGGCCTTGCTTATGCGTACGTTATAGCGTACTATTTTATTTTTGTGAGGTGGCTATGACTACATTAAATTCAACTGTTGCACGTTCTAACTTTTATGGTCTGATTACACAGGTCAACGAATCACATGAGCCGATTACGATAACCGGTAAGAAGGGAAATGCGGTATTAATTGCCGAAGAGGATTGGAGTGCTATTAATGAAACGCTGTTTTTGTTAAGCACTCCTAGTATGCGTGAATCGATTGTTGAGGGTTTGCAAACGCCTGTTGACGAATGTGCGACTGAGCTTGATTGGTAATTCATGACTTGGAAGCTAGTCTATACCAAGCAGGCGATTAAAGATGCTAAAAAACTGAGTGCAAGTGGATTAAAGCCTAAAGCTCAGATTTTACTCGACTTAATTCAACAAGACCCCTTTGTTAATCCACCGCGTTTTGAGAAGCTGGTTGGTGATTTAACTGGCGCCTACTCAAGACGTATTAATATCCAACATCGCATTGTGTATCAAGTGTTAGCGGACGAGAAGATTGTTAAAGTTATTCGTCTTTGGACACACTACGAGTGAGTTTGTACAAGAGTTTGTTTCTGCGCTTTTAAAGTATGCAAAACCTGAGCTTATGGATACAGAAAAGCAGACTGCTTGGCAGGCCGTTGCGGATGAGAAAACATGAGTTATTGCGATACGAACATTATATTGCGATATTTATTGGCAGATAATGATGTCTTAAGGCATGAAAAGAAATTGATCTGCGCTTACGCTCAAAAGGGATTGTTAAAGTACCTTGAACCGGTTGGTTGATTTTAAAGTTAGGCTATATGCTGTTTTAACAGTTTTTTGATAGTAAATGTGCCGGGTTGAGTCTGGCATTTTTTTATTTTTGGGATGGGGTTTATGATTCGGGTTTTTGATGTTTTGTTTTCGTTAGCAGGCCTGGTGGTTGGGTTGCCGGTGTTGGTGGTTTTGTATGTGATTGGCTTGTTTGATACTGGGTCGCCGTTGTTTTTTCAGCAGCGAGTGGGGCGACATCAAAAGCCGTTTACGTTGGTAAAGTTTCGCACGATGAAGGTGGATACGGCGTCGGTGGCGTCGCATTTGGCGAGTAGTTCGTCCATTACTAAGTTTGGGGCGTTTTTGCGACGCACTAAGTTGGATGAGTTGCCGCAGTTGTGGAATGTGTTAAAAGGCGAGATGAGTTTGGTTGGCCCCAGGCCTGGTTTGTTTAATCAGGAAGAATTAACCGCCGAGCGTGATGTGTTAGGCGTGTTTACGGTGCGCCCCGGTATTACCGGTTTAGCGCAGGTGAGTGATATTGATATGTCTACGCCAAAGTTGCTGGCCGAAACCGATGCCAAGATGATCGCTAGTTTGACGGTTAAGGATTATTTTAAGTATATTTTTATGACGGTATTGGGCAAGGGTGCAGGGGATCGTGTAAAGGGTTAGGGTTCAGGATGACAGGTTAATTTTGGCTTGTGAATATTGATTCTGTCAGGCTACAATGTTTGCCATCAAGGAGTTGGAGCGAAAGTTATGCAAGCAGAAATTTTATTTAAAGAGGCTTTACATCTTTCTCCGATCGACAAGGTCAAGTTAGTGGAATTGTTGATGGGCAGTTTTACTTCGAAACCTGTTGATGAACACGAACAAGCTTGGGCGACTTATGCAGAAAGTGTTTGCGATGAGGTGGACGCAGGCGCAACTCTGCATAGTCTCGATTCGGTAATGCGTGAGCTTAATCAGTGAAAATTTTTGTTACTGAACAGGCTCGTCGTTCTTTGTTGGGTGCGCGTGACTTTTATAATAATGAGCTTGATGGGCTTGGTTATGAACTGGTTCACGAGTTTCTCGCTGCTTTATCTCGTTTCAAGCTTATCCAGAAGCGTGGACACCGCTTTCAAAACGTACTCGCCGTTGTTTGATGCATC
>NZ_JACUTY010000114.1 GCF_014859555.1 Thiomicrospira sp.
AGAATATTCTAGCTATCGCTATCGCATCTGCCGTAGCCGCTCCAGTAGCCATGGCAAACGGTCCAACTCTTTATGGTCAAATGCAGGTAGAAATCGCCAGCGTAGACAATGGTGGATACGGTGATAACAACACTGGTGGTAAGCGTACAGGTGTTACGACTGATGAATCGACTCTTAAGATGGGTGACAACAAACGTGGTCGTTTAGGCATCAAGGGTTCTGAAGACCTAGGCAATGGTTTACAAGCGATTTACAACTTCGAATGGCAAATCGACACCGCTAACGGCAATATTGCTGATGGCCAACGTGTTGGTATGGTCGGTTTAAAAGGTGGTTTTGGTACCTTCGAAGCGGGTCGCATTAAAGTCCCTTACAAATATGCTGGTGGTGTTAAGTATGACCCATTTGTCACCACTTATTTAGAAGCACGTAAAAGTGGTGGTATGTCAGCTAGCGCGTTTGGTCACAATAGTTTTTGGGACAACTCTGTCGCTTATAAAAACGACTTTGGCAATGTAAATGTATGGATTGCTTATGGCGTAGATGGCGGTAATGGGGATGATTTTTCAGGTAATAGCGGCGACCTTTCAGCAGCGGTAACTTACAAAGCGAACAACTTCGAAGTTTTTGCTTCGACTGCAATGGATTCTGACCAGCAGAGCTCTGATAATGATCTAGATACTGATTTCGCATACACTGCTAACAAAGTAGGTGGTCAATATAAAATGGGCAACCATACTTTTTCAGCTCAGTATGAAATGATTACAAATGAAAATGCTGCTGGGACTAATGAAGACTCAACCGTTGCTTTCCTAGGTTATCAAATGAAAATGGGCGCAACAACCTTAGTCGCTCAACTAGGTCAAACAGATGATGACAATGATGCTAAAGATACTGACTACATGGCGCTAGGTGCAATCCACAGACTATCTAAGAAAACCCGTGTTTTCGGTGGTTACCGCAACTCTGATCGAAATGATGGAACTGATTACACCGCTATCACAGCTGGTTTAAGAATCGACTTCTAACAAATTTAGATAGTTAATCTTATATAAAAGGGGCGTTTAGCCCCTTTTTTGTTTCTACACACAAAGTAGCATTTAAATACAAACCCCCTCCTTCCCTCTGTATAATTTCGATAATAAAATCTATTTCAACCTATTTTAAAATACAAGCAAATATAAGTTTAAGTTAAACCATGGGATCCACTAAGATGAAAAAGAATATTATTGCGTTAACCCTGCTATCAAGCATCAGTTCAACCAGTGTATTGGCGGCTATGCCCGAATTATATGGCGAGTTCAATGCCGCTATCGAAAGCGTTGACAACAGCGATACGTCCAATATGGATATCGTAAATCGCTATTCGCACTTTGGCTTTAAAGGATCAGAAGACTTAGGTAATGCCTTACGCGTGATCTATCAACTCGAAGTCGAGTTCAACCTCGCCAACCCCACCGCCGATTCAGATTTAATCGGTGAGGCCAGAAACACTTTCTTTGGCTTAGCCGGTGGCTTCGGTAGCGTTATTTTAGGTCGCATGGACACACCATTGCGCATGATTGCGCCTACCGACGGATTTGAAAAATCGGCTTATGCCGGCAACTACTCAGAAACCTTTAATGGCGGTTTAGACGGTGAAGATCGTTTTGATGAAACCTTTGCTTATTATTCACCCCGTTTTTACGGCGTGTCATTTGCTTTGGCCTTGTCTGGCCAAGAAAATTTAGCCGCCGCCGAATCCACCACGACACGAAAAGAACAATCCTTATCTAACGCGAGCTCGTTTTCCTTGTCTTATGGTTCTAAACGCTCAGGCTTTTATGCCGCCGCCGCCTATACCGCGACCGGTAAAACATCACAAACTGGTAGTATTGCAGAAAGTACCTTAGATCCAACTGAAAAACGTGGGGATGTAAGTCGAGCAGTACTTCAATACAATCAAGTTGGTTTGACAACTTCGCTTCTTTACAATGCACAAGCGGATGTAGGCCAATCTGTCACAGTTGGCATTGCCTATCGCATGGGCCAAATGACACCACGCGCTAAAGCCGCAATAGTAAACTACGATGAAGTTGGCACCGATACTCAGGAAGACAGCGCTACTAACTACGCGCTTGGACTAGATTTCTCACTTGGCAAAAAAACCCGTACCTATGTTGAATACGCGTCTCTCGCAAAAGGCAACAACGACGAAAAACAAACGAAAGTGGTGACCTTTGGCCTTGAACACAAGTTCTAATCTAACGCTGTCCTAGACAGTTAAGATTAAACCCAAAACCCCGCCCTCAAACGCG
>NZ_JACUTY010000056.1 GCF_014859555.1 Thiomicrospira sp.
TGACAGCACCATGCCCATGGTGTGTTTTTCTCCGGCTTTGAGTTGGTAGCCGTTTTGTAGGGCGTTGCCGGCTTCGACACACACCATAAATTCGTATTGGTCATCGGGCATATCGGCAAAGGCTTTGGCGCCTTCTTCGCCTGGGTTCCATACGATGGTGCTGGCGCTGTTGATTTTGTCCATCACAATATCGCGACCTTGATCTTTCATCACGACTGCCGTGTTGTGGTCCACATACACACAGTCCATTGGCGCTTGTACTTTTAGGGTGTCGGTTTGTTTGAAGTCGGCGAAACCTTGATTTTTGTCGTAATAGGTTTTGCCTTCTAAACCTTCCACCACCAGGCCTGGTGCTTTGGCGACTTTGAAATAGGTATGCAGGGCTTCGGTAACGTACCAGGCCTGGTTGCTGCGGTTTTCGCCAATGAGTTCAACCGTTAGCTTTTCACCTAGGGTAACGGCTAAACGGACTTTAAAATCAAACGGCCAGGCTTTTTCTATTGAGGCATTGGGCGTTAGGCTTAAGATCACTTGAGTCGCCTCGCCAACGCTGGCAACGGATTCGACTTCCCATAATTCGTAACGCGCAAAGCCGTGGGCTTTTTTGGCGGCATCAGTTGGGTGCGCGCCCATTTTGCTTGGGTCGTGTGCGCCAAACCACGGCCAACAAACCGGCACACCGCCACGTACAGGCTTGCTGCCATCGTAAATAGCGGTATCGCTGACCCATAATAAATCCGTGCCGCCAGCCGGAATGTAACTTAATAAGGTGGCGCCGTGGGTGGTGACGGTAGCTTGGCCAAAGTTGTTTTTAAGTTCAATCATGACCAATTGGTCACGCAGGTAGAAACGCACGTTGGGATGGTTAAAGCGCTGTTGCAATTGATCAATCATCATGATATTTCCTTTTTGGTTGTATAACGGAAAGAGTGCTTGTCGGATTACGCTGAGCTAATCCGACCTACTGCCTCTGTGGTGAGTTTTAAACCCGCCAGTCGGTTAGGGTTTTGGTTAGGGTTTTGGCTGGGTAATCGCCGGTGATGTAGGCTTCACCGATGGACTTTAATAACACTAAACGCACTTTACCGGCTTGAACTTTTTTGTCGCCCGCCATGTATTGCATGAACTGGTCGTTGCTGAGTTCGTTCGGTGGATAAATCGGCAGTTTGGCGCGTTTGAATATGGCGCCGATGCGTTCGACATCCGCCGTGTTTAAATCACCTAATAATTGCGACATATAGGCCGCTTGCATCATACCCGCACTAATGGCTTCGCCGTGTAACCAGGCGCCGTAACCCATGCCAGCTTCAATCGCGTGGCCGAAGGTGTGGCCTAAATTCAGTAATGCGCGTTGGCCTTGTTCGGTTTCGTCGGCGGCGACAATATCGGCTTTACTTTGGCAAGAACGCTGTATCGCTTGCGCCAATAATTGATGGTCGCGTGCCATTAAACCTTCGAGGTTTTGCTCTAGCCATTCGAAAAAAGCTAGGTCACGAATCAAGCCGTATTTAATTATTTCCGCTAGGCCGGCGGATAGTTGACGATCATCCAGCGTATTCAAGGTGTTGGTATCAATCACCACGGCTTGCGGTTGGTGGAACGCGCCGATCATGTTTTTGCCTTTGGGGTGATTCACGCCGGTTTTGCCGCCAACCGACGAATCCACTTGTGATAATAAGGTGGTGGGCACTTGAATAAACGGCACACCACGCTGATAAGCCGCCGCGGCAAACCCGGTTAAGTCGCCAATCACGCCGCCGCCTAACGCGACTAGGGTGCATTTGCGGTCAAAATGACGTTCGATCAGTTTGTCGAATACCGAGTTCATCACCTCTAGGTTTTTGTAGGCTTCGCCGTCTGGCAGAATCACGGTATCGACATCGAAATTTTTAAACAGGGCTTTGCAGGTGTCTAAATACAAGGGCGCGACCGTGGTATTGGTGACAATCATCACCTGCGTGCCTTTTACAAACGGCGTCACCAGGCCTGGTTGTTGTAATAAATCCTGACCAATATAGATCGGATAACTGCGGTCACCTAAGTCAAGGTTAAGAGTAATCAATGGACTGTCCTTAATACGTTTGCGGATTATTAGCCTGCGTTAAACGGGGTTTTTTACAAAATCTTTATTGCCGTGACCTTAAGCGATAAAACTTAAGACACAATGCCCCGGGCTTCGAGCTCTTCGTGAATATGTTTAACGACCCTAAAAATCGACACTTGCTGAGTTTCAATCACCAAATCGGCAATTTCGACATAAAGCGGATCGCGCGCTTCTAGAATTTGTCGAATCACTTTTTCTGGGTCATCGGTTTGTAACAACGGGCGATTACGGTCATTTTTGGTACGTTGGACCAAGGATTCGACCGACGAACGTAGGTAAATCACAAAGCCGCGTGAGCGTAATGCGCGCCGATTATCTTCGGCCAACACCACGCCGCCGCCGGTCGCCAATACGATATTGGGGCATTGTGTGAGTTCGTCTATCACCGCAATTTCGCGCTGACGGAACCCAGCCTCGCCTTCGATATCGAAAATCATCGGAATCGTGACGCCGGTTCGATCTTCGATTTCGTGGTCGCTGTCGAGAAATTCATAGCCCAGTCTTTCGGCTAAAAACCGGCCGACTGTGGACTTTCCGGCTCCCATTGGGCCGACTAAAAAAATACTTTGATTGTGCATGTAAATTATTGTATCCAAAATTGCGCCGCAGAATCTAAAAACCTACACGCAAATTAGCCTGGTTTGATAAGATAGTTTAAATTTTTTTGTGTTAGACGAATATCGTCCTGTCGAGAATCCTATGTTAGGCAATCTTTATATTATTTCGGCCCCTTCCGGTGCGGGCAAAACCTCTTTGGTCGGCAAACTGCTGGATAAGGACCTATTGGTTCGCGTGTCGGTTTCGACCACCACACGCCCGATGCGCCCAGGTGAAAAACACGGGGTGAATTACTTTTTTGTAAGCGTGGCGGAATTTAAAGCCCAAATTCAAGCGGGCGAGTTTTTAGAGTACGCCCAGGTGTTTGATAACTTTTACGGCACCACCAAAGCCAGCGTTGACCAGCAGTTGGCCGCTGGACAAGATGTTATTTTAGAGATTGACTGGCAAGGCGCACAACAAGTTCGCCAACTTTATCCTGATGCTTATTCGATTTTTATTATGCCGCCTTCGATTGAAGAGTTGGATCGTCGATTAAATGGTCGTGGTACCGATAGCGCGGACATTATCGCACGACGCATGCAGGATGCAGTGTCTGAAATGAGGCATTATCCCGAGTTTGATTATGTGGTGATCAATGATGATTTTGATGCCGCCTTGCATCAGTTACACGCCATTTTTATTGCCAATCGTCTCAAACTAGACCAACAGCAAGTGCGTCATGGCGTCTTGTTCGACACATTAATTAAACATTCTTAATTTTTTAACTGGAGAGCTTCATGCCGGGCTTTGAGCTATTTGATGAATCCGAAAAACAACAGGTTGCCGAGGTAATGGACAAGGGTTTCACCTTCCGTTACAACTTTGATGGCATGCGTAATGATGTCTGGAAAGCGCGCGAGCTGGAGAAAATGATTCAAGACACCATCAAAGTCAAACATGCGCACTTAGTATCAAGCGGCACGGCGGCCTTAACCACCGCTTTAGCCGCCGCTGGCATTGGCGCGGGCGATGAAGTGATTGTGCCGCCGTTTACGTTTGTCGCCTCGGTGGAAGCCATTGTGTTAGCGGGTGCCATTCCGATTTTTGCTGAAATTGATGAAACCCTGTGTTTGTCGCCGGAAGGTATTGAAGCCGCGATTACGCCACGCACCCGCGCGGTTAATTTTGTGCATATGTGTGGTTCGGGCGGTTATATGGATAAAATCAAAGCCGTCTGCGACAAACACAATATCGTGCTGTTAGAAGACGCTTGCCAAGCCACTGGCGCAACTTACCAAGGTCAAGCTTTGGGGTCGTTTGGCCAGGTCGGCACCTTCTCGTTTGATTCGGTTAAAACCATCTCATGCGGTGAAGGCGGCGCGGTCTTAACTAATGACACTCAAATTTACAATTACGCACACCAGTATTCAGATCATGGTCACGATCATATTGGTTCGGATCGTGGGGCAGAGAGTCACCCGATTATGGGCGCCAACTATCGCATTTCGGAAATGAATGCCGCGGTGGGTGTCGCGCAGTGGAAAAAACTGGATCGTATTTTAGATATCCAACGTCGTAACAAAAAAACGCTGAAAGACGCGTTAAAGCAATACAGCGAAATCTCATTCCGTGACCTACCGGACGAAGCTGGTGATAATGCGGGTTTTTTAAGCATTATGTTGCCAAGCGAAGCGCGCGCGCGTGAAGTGGTGGCTGGTTTACAAGCCGAAGGCATTCCGGCGGTGTTTTACTGGTATGGTAACAATTGGCATTATTTGAAAAACTGGCAGCACATTCAGCAAATGAAAGGCCCAGCCAAACTGCCAATTGAACTGATTGCCGATCGCCCAGATTACAGCCAAGTTAAAACGCCGAAGTCGGATGAGATTATGAGCCGCACCTTGTCGATGTTGATTAATTTGAGCTGGTCTAACACAGATATTCAAAAGCGTATTGACGCCTTTGCTACCGTATTTAAATAAGCGCCCCGCCAACCAGCAGGCCTGGTGATTAAATAAAGGATTGATGAATGAAATTTCGTAACTTTAAAACCGTTCCTCGCATGATTTTTGGTCGTGGCTCGTTTGACCAGCTCGACGAAGTGTTAGCCGAACAGCGCCAAACCGACAAAGATTTTGTGGTATTCGCGGTCGACAGTGTTCACAAGGGCAAACCACTTGAAGGTCGTATTCCGGCTTTACCGCATGACATGATTTTGTGGGTGGATGTGACGGATGAACCAAAAACCACTTATGTCGATGCGTTAACTGAACAAGTGCAAGCATTTGCAGACCAAAACCCAGTGAGTGTTGTGGGTTTAGGTGGGGGTTCGACGTTAGATTTGGCTAAGGCGATTTCGTTAATGTTAACCAATCCGGGCGGGTCGGCGTCTTACCAGGGTTGGGATTTAATTAAAAACCCCTCTGTGCATCATGTGGGCATTCCCACCATTTCGGGTACGGGCGCAGAAGCGTCGCGCACCACGGTTTTAACCGGCCCAGACAAAAAATTAGGCATGAACTCGGATTACACCGTGTTCGACCAAATCATTATGGACCCAGACTTAGTAAAAGGCGTGCCAACCGATCAGTGGTTCTATACTGGCATGGATTGTTATATCCACGGTATTGAGGCTTTAAACGGCACGTACATTAATGAGTTTGCGCGCGCGTTCGGTGAAAAATCACTCGATCTTTGTCGCGAAGTTTATCTGGGTGATCACCCAGATGCGGATGAAAAATTGATGATGGCCTCTTATATGGGTGGTCAAAGCATCGCGTATAGCCAAGTGGGCGCGTGCCATGCCTTATCTTACGGTTTGTCTTATGTTATGGGTTATCACCACGGCATCGGCAACTGTATTGTCATGGACGTGTTGGATGACTTTTATCCAGAAGGCGTGCGCGAGTTCCGTGAAATGATGAAAAAACACAATATCACCTTACCCAAAGGCATCACCAAAGGTTTGTCTGAAGACGACATGCAAAAAATGATTCGTGTATCTTCTGGCTTAGCGCCGCTTTGGGAAAATGTTTACGGCAAAGACTGGCAAACCCACGTTACCCCAGAACTACTGCGTTCATTATTCAACAAAATGTAATGCTGTTTACCACGAAGGATACGAAGAGCACGAAGTTATAATTTTATCGCTTTTCTTCGTGGGCTTCGTGTCCTTCGTGGTTAAATCATTTAAACGAGACATCTATGCAAACTTATGTATTTATTCCGGCGCGTTATGGCAGTTCACGCCTACCGGGCAAGCCACTCAAACTGATCGCTGGCAAACCCATGATTCAGCATGTGTATGAACGCATTGCTAAAGCTAAGGGTTTAGCCGGGGTGTACGTGGCCACAGATGATGAACGCATTGCCGAAGTGGTGCGCGAATTTGGTGGTGAGGTGATTATGACACCAGTTGAAGCCGCCTCCGGCACAGACCGCATTGCTGCGGCCGCTCAAGCCTTAGGTTTAAGTGATGATGCCCTCATCGTCAACGTGCAAGGCGATCAACCTTTGGTGCATCACGAGTCGATCGAAGCGGTTATTTCGCCTTTTATGGCCACCAATTACGATGGTTCGTTTGAAATGTCGACCTTGTCTTTCAAGATTATTAACGAAGCTGAAATCACCAGTCCGAAAGACGTCAAACTGGTCACTGATGTAAATGGGTTTGCGTTGTATTTTTCACGCGCCACCATTCCACATGGCCGCGATTATTGGGATCACGATTCTTTTAAACATTTAGGCATCTATGCCTACACCAAACGATTTGTTGACCAGTTTAACCAACTGCCAATGGGTCAGTTGGAAGACATTGAAAAACTAGAGCAACTGCGCGCGCTCGAATACGGCCACAAAATCAAAGTCGTGCTCAGCGAACACGATTCGCCTGAAGTGGATGTGCCAGGTGATATTGAACTGATGGAAGCCTTGTTGCTGTCTGGTCACTAAGCCATGCTTTACCAGTTTTTAATTCGTTTATTAAGCCCATTAGTTGTGATTTTAATTGTGCTGGATGCGATTAAACGCCAGGGCGGCTGGAATTTTATAAAACAACGTTTGGGTCTTAGTTATCCAACCACCAGGCCTGGTGCTATTTGGTTGCATTGCGCTTCAGTAGGTGAAGTTAAAGCGGTCGAAGCCTTAATCAAATCTGCGCCCCAGCAGGCCTGGTTGATTACCACCAGCACACCCAGCGGTTTTCAAACCGCCGAAAAACTTGGTTTTGCCAATACTGAAATTCGTTACTGTCCATTCGACTGGCCTTTTGCGATCCGACGTTTTTTAAAAACCAGTCAGCCCGCTGAATTGTGGGTGGTAGAAACTGAACTTTGGCCAAACCTCTATAAACTTGCGCACCGCCAAGGTCTCAAAATTCGTTTAATCAATGCGCGTTTATCACATAAAAGCCTGAGTGCCCCCAATTGGCTGAAAGCGCAATATCGTCTGTGTTTAACACTCACCAGCCAAATATTAGCGCGCTCAAACGCCGAAGCCCAACGTTATATTCAACTGGGTGCGCAGGCGGATAAAGTGCAGATTTTGGGCAATCTAAAACAGGCCGGTTTGAAATCTTTGCCACAATTTGAGCGTGAAGTGGCACGTGACTATGTTTTGTTGGCATCATCCCACGCGGATGAGGAAGTGCAAATTTCACAACGTTGGCAAGCATTACAGCGCACCGAATTATTGGTGATTGTGCCCCGCCATGCGAAACGTGGTGTACAAATTCAAAACCAGTTAAGCCAACTCAATCTCAAGGTAAGTTTAGCTAGTCGTCAACAAGCCATTAACCCCGACACCCAGGTGTTTATTGACGATCGGTTTGGGCATTTAATGGGCTTATTTGCCCATGCGAAATTAGTGATTATGGGCGGATCATTTGTGGCTAAAGGTGGACATAATTTTTTAGAGCCCGCGGCGCTTAAACGCACTATTATTACGGGCTGGGATAACCGTGATTTTGAAGATGAACTGGTCGAATTCCAACAGCATTCTGCGATTATTGTGTGTGCCGATTATGACAAACTTCAACAGCGTTTAAACCAGTTGCTCAGCAATCAAGCAATAGCTGACGCGCTGGCTGATCAGGCTTATTTATGCATCCAAAACCAAGTTGATATACTTAAAATTTATAGAAACGCGCTGAACTTGGCTGATTAACTCGACTCTAGCTTGACCTGCTCGCTAAAACTAAGCGGTTGTGCAACACGCCAATCTGCCGTGGTTTGGGTGTTTTTATGATGACGTTTGATTTTGCCTTCGGTCGCCACCACTTTCACGCCACGCCGCAATAAAGCATTCACCACCGAGGCATGCGGATAAGATGACTCGCCACTCGGCGTCGAGATAAACGCGACCTTGTGTTTAACGACAGGCTCTTGCTCTAAAGGCGCGCCCACCAATCGGTTCAACAACACACTCGATACATGCTCTAATGCGCCGTGATGCGGAACTTGCATAAATTGGATATGTTTAGGCGCATGAATATTGAGTAGTTCTAAATAATCCAGCGCTCGGTGCAAAGCCTCTACCCCCGCGTGCCCAGTCAGTAACAAGCCATAATGATAATCTTCTAAGTTGCCATACAGCACCACCGAACTTTCGTTTTCGGCGGAGGTGTGGCCGGTTTCCGGCAAGTATTCGGTTTCCCATTTTTCCGCCGCCCAAGATACGGCACGTTTGGCGGTTTTTCTCAAACAGCGTAAAAAACGCATTAAATGATTGGGCGATGAAATCGGTTGTTTAAATTGTGGAACCAACTCACTTACATACCATTGCTTGGCTGGCGACAACACATGAAAATGCCCGATCCATTGGCCCTGAAACGGCTCTTTAATCGCCACACCTTTTTGATTGGCTAACTTGGCAAGCTCATAACTACTGCGAAACTTGGCTTCAAACGTTTGACCTAATCCAGGTTGTTTGGATTGATTCGTCATAAAATAGTCGGCCATCTCACGGCAATATAACCAAGGCTGATGTAGCCAAAGTGTGCCTACTTGCATTTGCTCTAACACAACCACCAGGCCTGGTGTACTGTGAGGATCGGGATGAGAGCAGACCAGATGTTCGATACAGTCCGTATTAAAGAAATGCTGGATGTGTTTAACCAGTTTTTGCGCGTGCTGAGAATCGCCGGCATCATATACGATGATTTTTTGATTATGGGTTAAACCATAACGCAAAGCAATCGCATCGCCAATCTCGCCGCCGGTTTCGGATGGTAAAAAGTCAATTTCAAATGGCACAAAAACATCCTCTGGTTTGGCCACATTATAACCTTAATTTTTACCCTGCCATAAAAAAGCCCGCTGGTTTGAGAATCGAACTGGCGGGCTTTTAACGAGTTACGGGCTTATGGCGTTTTAACGCATGGTGACCAGTTCTTCTGACGAGCTTGGGTGAATCGCGATGGTTGCATCCAGGTCGGCTTTGGTCGCCCCCATTTGCACCGCAACCGCAAAACCTTGCAACATTTCGTCTGCGCCGTCACCGACGATATGAATGCCCACGACCTTTTCTTCTGGCCCGGTCACCACCAACTTTAACGCGGTTTTAATTTGGTGGTGAGTAAAGGCATAACGCATTGGCGTAAAAATCGAGGTGTAGACTTTTACGTTGTCATGGCCATATTTTGCACGTGCATCATGTTCCGCCAAACCGACCGTGCCCACCGGTGGGTGAGAGAAAATAACCGTTGGCACCGCATTTAAATTCAACTTTAAATGCGGTTTATTATTGTATAAACGCTCCGCCAAGAAACGTCCGGCACGAATCGCGACCGGTGTTAATTGCGGCTGACCGGTGACATCGCCAATTGCAAAAATATTGTTGACCGAGGTACGATGTTCGTCATCTACTTCGATAATACCTTTAGAGCTAGCTTTTAAACCAGCGTTTTCAATCTTCAACGGTTCAATTAAGTTGCTACGACCCACCGCCCAGACGACTTGATCAAAACCGTCTAGATGCTGGCCGTCTTCACTTTCAACTGTTAAGCTACCGTTTTCGGCGCGGTAAATACGCGCAACACGGAAGTGGTATTCTTTATGGATACCACTGGTAATCATTGCATTGGTTAGATTTTCACGAATCATATCGTCAAAGCCACGCAAGACTAAATCCTTGCGGCTCAACAAACTCACCTCCGTACCCAAAGCCTGGAATACACCCGCCAACTCGACACCAATGTAACCACTGCCGATCACGGCAACTTTTTTTGGTTGCGTCCTTAAGGCGAAGAAACCATCCGATGTAATGCCTAATTCAGCGCCTTCGACATCTTGCGGAATATCCGGCACGCCCCCCGGTGCGATCACGATGGTTTCGGCGCTGTAGTGTTTGCCGTCGACTTCAACCGTATGCGCATCCACAAAGCTACCCCAGCCTGTTAACACATCAACACCTAGGTCTTTCATGTAGCCGTTATACCAAGTGTTAATGTTTTTAATATATTGCTCACGCTGATCAACTAATTTTGACCAATCAAAGCCTTTGACATCAACATCAAACCCAAAGTCCGGTGCATCACGCAACGCTTCGGCAATATGCGCGCCAAACCACATGACTTTTTTCGGAACACAACCGATGTTTACGCAGGTACCGCCTAGTTTTTTGGCTTCTACCACGGCACATTTTTTGCCGTATTCTGACGCACGTTCAACAATCGACAAACCACCGCTACCGGCACCAATCGCTATTACATCGTAATCATATTGCATCGCTGTATCCTTTTTGTTTTAAACCTGTTTTGTCTGAATTTGAGTTAAACCCACACAAAACAAGTTTGGTGAAAAAAGGGAGCCGAAGCTCCCCTTAATAACCACCAGGCCTGGTGGTTATGGATTGAGTTCGTTAACGAGCTTATTTTTTAAGATAAGCGTCTAACTCTTCAGATCCACCAATGTGCTTACCTTCGATAAACACTTGTGGCACGGTATCACGGTTGGCTACAGCACGCAAAGTACGCGACGTTACACCGCTATTGCTGATGATAATTTCTTCATACTTAATGCCAGCATCTTCTAGCGCCGCTTTCGCTTTTGCGCAGAATGGGCAACCCGTTTTAGTGAAAATAGTCGCAACGGGTGGTTTTTTTGCTTTTGGGTTGATGTAGTTCAACATGGTGTCGGCATCCGACACTTCAAATGGGTCACCTTCTACTTCTGGTTCGATGAACATTTTTTCAACGACGCCATCTTTAACCAGCATCGAATAACGCCATGAACGCTTACCAAAACCTAGGTTTGCCTTATCAACCAACATGCCCATGCCTTCTGAGAACTCACCGTTGCCATCAGGAATTAGAACGACATTGTTGGCTTCTTGATCTTGTGCCCACTCGTTCATGACAAACGTGTCGTTTACCGACAAACAAACAATGCTGTCTACGCCGTTTTCAAAGAAAACCGGTGCTAGCTCGTTATAACGAGGCAAATGGGTTGATGAGCAAGTAGGCGTAAACGCACCTGGCAAGGAGAAAACCACAACGGTTTTACCCTTAAACAACTCATCAGTTGTCACATTTACCCACTCACCATTCTGACGAGTTGGGAAAGTTACATTAGGAACGCGTTGACCTTCTTTATTCGGTAATGCCATGTTTTATCTCCATCGTTTAGTTAAAAAATCAGCTAAAAATTTTAACCGACTTATTCGGTTGGATGCTAGTTTAGTGAGATATTAGCCATTAGTAAAATTAAATATATAAATAGTTTTGATAGCTAGGGACTATCAAAACTATTTACTTCAATATGCTAGAAATGAAATCACTTAAGAAGTTGTTACATTAGTGTAATATTATATACACTTCATTACAGTCAACCAATCTAACCCTAAGGTGCTTTATGCTTAACAGTGTATTTATGCTTTTTACAATCGCTTTCTTTACTGGTCTAAGTATCGTTTTTACAACACGTCCGGGGTTGTTGGCCGATGAAAATGGTTTGTATGAAAACATTCAACTGGCTTTAATTGCGCTGGCCTTTGTGCTTGCTTTGGTTAATGCTTTATCTCACAAACAGCGAAAGTTAATTTATATCAGCACTGGCTTTGCGTTGTTAAGTGTGGCCTTCTTTTTGCGCGAGCTTGAACTGCGAGATACCGACTTCCCAAGCTGGCTCATTTACATCGCGAGCCCTAGCGGTTCAGCCGTGATTACCACCCTGCTATTTCTACCTTTTATTGTTTATAGCTTACGCCACTTCTTATTTGCATGGCAAAGCGCGCGGTGTTTTTTAAAAACCCAATATTTTTGGATGATGTTATTAGCCGCTGGCTTTTTATTCGCCGGTGGTGTATTCGATCGCGAATGGATAACGGACGAATATGGGCTGTTTTTTGAAGAGTTTTTTGAAGCGGCTGGTTATTACACTCTGGTATGGGCTTTATTTAAAATGACTCCACAACAACGTGCTCACGACTCACGCATTTATCGTAAAACACGCGATTACCGCTGCTTTGACTAAGCTTTCATCAAGCAATACCGCGCCTGTAGTTTGGCGCTCAATCTATTGAATAGGCGCGCGTTGTAAGGCTTTCATCATCCATTCAAGTTCGTTACGTTCTTGCGCAAACTTCATCAACAAACCCAGCAAGGCTTGATCTTCATGTTTTGAAGCGATGCGGGCCGCTAGTTGAAACTCTCGATCCGCTACCGAACCTTGAAATGCGTTTTTTTCCAATAAAACCGCCACCACACCAATGTTTTGCAGCAGGCAGGCGGCTTGTAAAGGCTTAACATCCTCGCCAGCTGCATCTTTATCTAGCGGTTTCTGCGGATCAAGAGCATGGTTTTCAATCAAAACTCGCGTCATCCAATAATTCATTTCCGGCTCTTCGCTACTTTCCAACACATGCATAAACATGTCGCTGGGTTTCATGCCGTGCTCTTTAATTAACCTATCCAACGTGGCCACAAATGCCTCGCGGTTGGCTTGATCTAAATTGAGTAAATTCATGCGTCTCCTTTTATCGCGTCTAGCCTGAAATTGTAACCGCTCTAACTTAAGTTCGTAACCCAAAATTTAGAGCTCCTGGCTTAAGCTTTGAAGTTCAATCGGCTGATTCTTGAGTTCTGTGGGCGGGTTGGTTATACTCGCGACGTGCGAAACCGCCCAGCCTGACTTACATCGACAGCCTGCATTATCTTAACCTCTCAACACAGGTATTTAATTTCCATGTCCACTAGCCAAACTGCGCAAACTTTAATTCGCCTGACGGAGTTCAGTCATGGGGCCGGCTGCGGCTGCAAAATCGCACCGCAAGTATTGGATCAGATTCTTAAAAGTCAGTTAACGATTGCGCTGGATCCCAACTTGCTGGTGGGTAATCAGTCAAAAGATGACGCCGCAGTTTACGATTTAGGCAATGGCAGCGCCGTGATTTCGACCACCGATTTTTTTATGCCGATTGTGGATGATGCGTTTGAATTTGGTCAAATTGCGGCGACTAATGCCATCAGCGATATTTATGCGATGGGCGGGCGACCTTTGATGGCGATCGCGATTTTAGGCTGGCCAATTGACAAACTTAGCGCAGATGTCGCCCAAAATGTAGTCGATGGCGGACGTAAAGCCTGCCAACTGGCGGGCATTCCATTAGCGGGCGGGCATTCGATTGACTCTCCCGAACCGATTTTCGGTTTAGCCGTGACCGGCCTCGTAGAAAAACAATATATTAAACGTAATGACACCGCCAAAGCCGGATGCCAGCTTTACCTGACCAAACCACTTGGAATCGGGATTCTGACCACCGCCGAAAAACACAAAAAACTCAAACCAGAACACCAACGACTAGCACCGGATACCATGTGTCAGCTCAATAAGATCGGCACCGAATTAGGCAAGCTGCCTGGCATCAAAGCCATGACGGATGTAACCGGATTTGGCTTACTTGGTCACCTAATTGAAATGTGCCAGGGTAGCCAGCTGTCGGCACAGATCGACTATCAAGCTGTGCCCAAACTGCCACATATCGAATCCTATTTGGCACAAGGCTGCACACCGGGCGGCGCGCAACGTAACTACGAAAGCTTTGCCCACCTAATTGGTGAGCTTGACGAAATGCAACAGAAAATTTTGTGTGATCCACAAACATCCGGCGGGTTATTGGTTGCGGTGGACAAAGCCGGTGAAGCCGCTTTTTTAGCCGTTGCTTTATCACAGGGGCTAAGTCTCGAACCGATTGGTGTGTTGCTAGAAAAACAGGGCGCGCGGCTAATTGAAGTCATCTAATTTGACGGCATGCCATTAAACGCGAGT
>NZ_JACUTY010000115.1 GCF_014859555.1 Thiomicrospira sp.
GTCGCCAAGCTGTTTTTAGGACAAGACGCATGAATATTTTGCTCGACACCCATATCGCGCTTTGGGCGATTGCCGACAGCCCTCGCCTCAATGCACAAGCTAAACAGACCATTTTAAATCCCAAAAATACCATATGGGTCAGCGCCGTCAGTTTGTGGGAAATTGCAATCAAACACAGCCTTGGCAAAGGCGACATGCCTGTCGATGCCAAACAAGCACTGAGCTATTTTCAAGCCGCAGGCTATCAAATATTGCCCATCTATGCCGAACACACTCTTGCGATTGCTGAATTACCCCAACATCATCAAGATCCATTTGATCGACTGCTGATTGCACAGGCTATGACCGAGCCAATGAGACTCATGACCCATGACACGCAAATTGAAAAATACGGCAACATGGTCTTAATGGTTTAGTTGAGGATTTAAAGGATGCTCGAAATCAAACACCTTAAAACCCTTGATGCGCTGGCGAAACACGGCAACCTGGTGAAAACCGCTGATGCCTTGTTTATGACGCAATCGGCGCTGTCGCATCAGATTAAACAGCTTGAAGACAGTGTTGAACTCAAATTGTTTGAGCGCAAAAGCCAGCCGTTGCAATTCACGCCTGCGGGCAAACTGCTGTTGCAACTGGCGCAACAGGTTCTACCGCAAATCCACCACACCGAAAACCAACTCAAACGCCTCGCCGCCGGTGAACAAGGTCGGCTTAAAATTGGTGTGGAATGCCATACCTGTTTTGAATGGTTATTGCCGCTGCTGCGCCCTTATCAAGCGCAATGGCCGAATGTCGATGTCGATATTGCCGGACGCTTGAGCAATCTCGCGCTGCCCAGCCTGCTGAAACATGAATTGGATTTGGTGATTACGTCCGACCCGCTGGAAAGCGACGAATTGAAGTTTGAGCCGTTATTTAGCTATGAGATTCAATTGGTATTGCCACCGAACCATCCACTCAACACGGCGGCCCATAACCAGGCCTGGTTGCAACCGCAAGACTTGCAAAACGAAACCCTGATTTGCTATCCGGTGAGTGAAGACAAACTCGATATTTTCCGCCAGTTTCTGACCCCGCATAACCTGCGGCCAAAAGAGACTGAACACACCGACATGACGCTAATGATGTTGCATCGTGTTGAAAGCGGACGCGGTGTGTGCGCCCTGCCAAAATGGTTGCTCGATACCCAAGACGACTTTAAACACCTGCCGCGCAAACGCCTCGGTCAACACGGCCTCTGGTCTACCCTCTACGCCGCCACCCATACTGCAGACAATGCCCAACACGCCCCCTATATCCATGATTTTATCGACCGCATCAAACAAACAATGGGGCATTAAGCCAACCACCAGGCCTGGTGATTTTAGGCGTGATTAAAGGCGTTGTACCATAAATGCAGGTGCCATTAATTCTTGCTCTTGGCGACTGATTTTGAGTTGTTCCGCCACCTCACGCCATTGATCAACCGCCTGAATCACTTGCCGATAAATGGTTTCGGCTGTTGGTTGATTGAGTTGAAAATAGTCAATCACGGAAAAGGCCAATGCAAAATCAAGGCGATTATCGACTTCATCA
Organism: Thiomicrospira sp.; assembly: GCF_014859555.1. Classification (GTDB taxonomy): domain Bacteria; phylum Pseudomonadota; class Gammaproteobacteria; order Thiomicrospirales; family Thiomicrospiraceae; genus Thiomicrospira. The sequence goes on from NZ_JACUTY010000115.1 coordinate 1,576, forward strand.
ATATTCAAATGCAGACCCGTGCCATCAGCCACGGGGTTAATGTCGTAAGCAGGCGATAAAACCCAACCCTTCGGCGTATGAAGAAAACCGTGATTTTTCAAATGATCATCGGTATTCGATACCGCAATATAAAATACCATTCGCCGCCATAACTGCGCCAAATCGTCCTTAGTATTCGCGCCCTGCTGAATTAAAAGCTCAGCCAACTCCAAATAACTCGCGCCCGCTTCGCCATCAAAATAGCCAAGTTGTGTCATGGCGGATGAAAAAGGCAGCCGCTGTCCTGCAACGCGATCAAAACGCTGGGTTAAAAACGTATGCTGTTCACTATTCAAACGCTTAATTTCACAGGGCGACATATTAATACCGGCCTCCATCGCCAACTTATACACCAGCATTTCCCAAGCGGCCATATCATGCGTGTCATAACGGCTTGGAAACTTAGCAATCCACAAATTGCCATCTTCATCAACCACGCTGGCCTTTGGTCGCGCACCACCCAAAGATGAACCAGGAGAAATCAACATATTCAACCACTTTGAATAGTCCGCCGATGTATTGATACCCGGTTTTTCAACTTCTGAAGCCGCTACTTCCAATTCCCGCAACGACGACATGGGCGGTGCGGATAACGCATGATTGTCATCTAAAAACGCACCGGCCTCTTCTAACTTAAAACGCAACGCACCCATGCGATGCACAT
>NZ_JACUTY010000116.1 GCF_014859555.1 Thiomicrospira sp.
GATTTTGCTGAGAAGCTGTAATACCGATAACTTATTAGCCGGTAAACGTTGACCTTGAATGATTTGCGGGCGCGCGAAAAAGTAGCCTTGAAAATAATCAAACCCGAGTGCATCGCATTCTTTAACTTGTTGGTAGGTTTCGACCTTTTCGGCCAGCAGTTTTAGGCCTTTGGCTTTAAGTTTACGTAAGTGTGGTTCTATGGTGGTTAAGTCGTGTTTTTGAATGTCTATTTTAATAATGTCGGCATAGTTTTCGAGCACTTGGTGTTCGGAGTTGAACTGATGGTCATCAAGCGCAATCGTAAAACCTTGGTGACGAAGCTGTTTGAGGGTGTTGATGAGGGCGGGGGTAACGATGTGTTCTTCGAGTAATTCAATCACGACTTGGCGTGGATTAAAAAACGGCTGGCCTTCCTGCACCAGTAAGGTATCCGAAAAATTGATAAAAACCTTATGATCGCCCGCGATATTTTTAAGCCCTAAGTCTCCAAGGCCGCTCAGGATAACTTGAGCTGAAGCTTGGTCTGCGTTGTCGATATTGGCCTGGTTATCCTGCGCGTTTAAGCGAAACAGCAACGCATAAGCGTACAGGTTAATGTCGCTGTCGAAAATGGGTTGGCGACCAATAAAAAAATCAATCATCGGGTTCATGCTAGTGGACTCAAACTAAAAGTTAATCTCTACATCATAGGGCAAAAGGTTTGATATGACTAATAAGAAACCTTTGGGCTTTGTAAATTCTAGTTGTTAATCAAGACCCCTTTAGAATAGGGGTTAGTTGGGCAAGTTTTGGTAAACGCTATGGGAAAATTGCATCGCTTGTAAATAAAATTTGGACAAGTCGGCAATAGTCATGTCTTCCGGTAACGCAAATTCGGTTTGCCCACGTTCCATCGCTTTAATTGCGGATAAGGTTTTACTTAAATTGGTGCTTTTAACGTCGGTTAAAGCGGTCACGATAATGGGGTCGAGCTTTAGACGGCTTAATAATTCGGTTAGTTCGACATCCATGACCGCATCCAACATCGAAAACAAGCCCACTGTAAAGTAGAGGTTTTTAGAATGATCGCCAATACGTTCCCCCACTAACTCACAAAATTTTGCCCGTGTCAGGGACATGCGAAATAACTCAATGGGTTTATCATCCACGCCTGCTAACGCCAACATGCTGGCCCAGCTCTGTAAACGGTCTAAGCCAAATCGCATGACGCCATCATGAACGGAGTTAATCGGGTATTTGCTGTTGATGTTTTCGGCTAGAAACTTAAGAAGTTTTTGACTCAGCGATACGTCTTTGGCAATGATCGCGCTGAGTTTGACGTCTTCTAATACTTCAATTACGACTTGGCGAGAGGGAAAGAACGGTAAGTTTTCGCGCAGCAATAAACCTTCGGTAAAGTTGATGAACACTTTATGGTCGCTGGCAATATCTTTAAGGTTCATGTCCCCAAAGGCGTTGAGCATGACTTGAGCCGTCGCGGTATCGCCCGGCAACATTGGCGCATGGTTATTGTGTTCGCAGTTACGAAACAACAATTCGTAAGCGTGCATTTCAAGTTTGGTGTTGAAAATAGGCTGACGGCCAATATAGATGTCGATGAGTTCAGACATGGAAGACTTTCGAAATGGGTAATAATTGGTATTTTATACCATTTCTTATCTGTGATATTGAATAAGTTTTTAATCCCATGCAAAATTCACTCAGTAAGAAATCTGGATGCATCATGCGTTGTTGTTATCAATGCATTCAACACCCAGATGCCTAATCGTTACTTCGCTTTTTTTGCGGCCTTGGCGTCCGACTTTTGTTTTGATTTCACTTTGTTTTTGGCTTTTTTGTCGGCTTTTTCTTTTTTGGAGTGGCTGGTTTTAGATGGCTTGGGTGCTTTAACAGCGACCTCTAAAGTCGGATCGGTTTCGGCTTTCTGTTCGTTTTCGCCCAGCCATGCCAAGGTGATGCGGATTTCCTGATGGCTTTTGGCTTGCTTGGCTTTAATTTTTAAACGCGATAACCCGTTGGTTTGGAGCGTAACATCGTCTTCTTCATTGGCAAGATGAATCTGGCCTTTCTCAATGCCTTGGCATATAAGGTCTAGGTAGGAGAGCACGGACGCTTTGTCGAGTAGTGATTCATGCTTAAAGCTGGTGGTGTTTTTGGCCATGGGAATTTCTCCAAGTAGGTGAGTAAGACGAGATCAAATCTTGATTTTATCAAAAGATTCAAATAGCTATTATGACATTTATCGAACTAAATAGAAGTGTCAGCGTTTCTTTA
>NZ_JACUTY010000117.1 GCF_014859555.1 Thiomicrospira sp.
ACTACAACGAAGAACTTATAAGACAGTTCACTTTTCGCTACTAATTCTGGAGGGACAGAATGCGCAACAATCAACCCATCAACAATACCGAATACGACGTAGCTGAAGGCCAAATTTTGGTCTCCAAAACCGACTTAGCTGGCACCATTCTAGAATGTAACGATGCATTTGAAGCCGCCAGCGGTTTTACCCGTGATGAGTTGATTGGACAACCGCATAACATGATCCGTCACCCAGACGTTCCACCTGCGGTTTATGCCGACATGTGGGCGGATTTAAAAGCCGGCATTCCTTGGACTCAGCTGGTAAAAAACCGTCGAAAAGATGGCGGTTTTTATTGGGTTAAAGCCCGTGCCACCCCTTTATTTAAAGATGGCAAAATCGTCGGTTATATGTCGGTGCGTTCGCGCATTGATGCCACCGAAAAGCAAGCCGCCGGCCAAGCCTACCGCGACATTGCCGCTGGTAAGGCCAAAATTAAACACGGTCGCGTTATTTATGGCTTAAACCGCAACAGCTTAAATGCTTTTGCTCACTTTAATCCGGCCATTCAGCTAGGCCTGCTAGGTGTGATATTCGCGCTTATACCAAACCTTCTGGCCTTAACGGGCTCTAGCCTAGTCAACCCGTTATTTAACGAAATTACGTCAATCATCTTGGTGGCGATCTTAATTGGCTACGGCATCAACCTGACCCGCACACAAAAAAGTTCGGTTGAAGCATTACGCCAATTGGCCAGCGGCCAACCACTTGCGGAAGTTAATTATGACCCGGTCACCTATGCGGGTAAACTTCGTAACGCAGTGATTTCCACCAATTTGTCTTTCTTAGAACAGCGTGAAGAAAGTGCTTATCAGCTGGATCGCTCACGCCAGTTGCAAACCGCATTGGATAAGTTGCAAAGTAACGTAATGATGGCGGATGCGAATTACAACATCATTTATATGAACGACCATATTCGAGGCTTTTTATCTGACCGTGAGGCTCGTTTAAAGAAAGCTTTACCTAAATTTGATGCTAAAAACCTAGTCGGCATGAATATTGACGTATTCCATAAAGAGCCATCGCACCAGCGTGCGATGATCTCAAAACTCACCGATTCTTATACCGCCAAGATTAAAGTCGCGGGCTACCATTTTGAACTCACGATGTTACCAATCATTAACCGTGCCGGACTTCGTACCGCCACATTAGTGGAATGGCGTGACCTGACACAAGAGGTTCAATTGCTAGAGAATGTAACGGCAACGGTCGCGCGTGCTCAAAGTGGTTATTTAAGTGATCGAATTGACCTGTCTAAAGTAGATGGTGTGGCAAAAGATTTAAGCCAGTCGATCAATGATCTAATGGATTCGATTGAGGGTGCGATGTCCGATGTTATTCGTGTCACCACCGGCATGGCAGAGGGTGATTTAACTCAAACCATTGAAAACGACTTTGAAGGTGAACTTGGTCAGCTTACACACGCGATTAACAGCTCTATCTCTCGTTTAGATGGCATTGTATCGGTCGCGATTGAAGCCGCCAATGTGGTGGATAGCGCCGCCAAGGAAGTCTCGCAAGGCTCGCATGACTTAAGTGAGCGTGTACAACAGCAAGCCGCCGCACTTGAAGAAACCTCGGCCACCATGGACGAAATGAACTCAGCAATTCAAAACAATACCCAAAATGCCAACCAAGCCGCGAACTTGGCGCAAGACGTGCAAACTAAGGCCACCCAAGGCTCAGGTGTTATGCAGCAAACCATTGAAGCGATGAATTCAATTCAAGCATCAAGCCACAAGATTGCCGATATTGTCAGCTTAATTGACGGTATTGCGTTCCAAACCAACTTGCTGGCTTTAAATGCAGCGGTTGAAGCGGCCAGAGCTGGTGATCATGGACGCGGTTTTGCGGTGGTCGCAGGCGAAGTTCGTGCCTTGGCTCAAAAATCAGCCGAAGCCGCGAAAGACATCAAAAAATTAATTGATGAAAGCGTGGGGCGGATTGATCACGGTACGAAGTTGGCTTCTGAATCGGGTGATATGTTAAAAGCCATTACTGGTTCGGTTAATGAAGTCACCTCGATGATCAACGAAATTGCCAAAGCTTCGGCTGAACAAGCCGCGGGCATTCATCAGGTTCACGATGCGATTACCAGTATCGACCAGGTCACCCAGCAAAATGCCGCCTTGGTAGAAGAAACCACCGCCGCATCCGAAAGCATGAGTGAGCAGGCGCGCAACTTATCAGAAGATATGGCCTTCTTTAAAACCACCGGTAA
>NZ_JACUTY010000057.1 GCF_014859555.1 Thiomicrospira sp.
TCATCCTCAAACAAACGCGGCTTAATCAGAAAGACACCTTCTATGGATTGCTTAATGAACTGCATACTTTTTATGAGATTCCCAATCATTCGGCCTAACTTTAACTTTTTACAAGGCTGTAAATATTGCTAACACAATTTAGATGTCTTTTAGAAGCCCAGTTTTCCCAAGATTGCACTTCTGTCCAGTCTGAGATAAATACAAAATCTAGCCCAGCGTTGTCTGATGCTTGATAATCGTACTTACTATCGCCTAAGAAAAGGGCTGGGTTATTAATGTTTCCGTCAATTATTTCTCTTTTTAGAATGGTGTCCTTCGTATCAGGACTTCCAAAAATACCTCCATCAAAGAGCTTGTCAAGCCTTCGCTCAAGAAACACCTCTCTTAATTCAGCTTGATCACCACCAGAAACTATCATCCACTTAGCGTTTATCGTTTGTTCCTTAAGCGCGTCTAAACCTTCTGCGACTTCACAGTTCAACAAGGCTTTTTTTACTTCACTAGCAAAGCGTTGGAGCAAGCTGGATAATTCTTCGGGGTCTAATTGCTTTTTTAAAATATTTGTCAGCAAATACTCAAACTTCGCGTACCTGGATATTCCACCGTTTTGTACATGGTAATCTTTTAAAGCTTGAGCCGGCTCATGTCCGTAAATTCTAGCGACATCATAGAAAGCTTGTGTCTTGATTTTATTTGAATTTAAAACCACACCATCACAATCAAAAACAAAGGTTTTATACTGGTCTAAAATCAAACTTTTATTATTAGTTGTCTTCATAAAATTCTTTTAATGCCAAAGACATGTGATAATCTTCATACTCATCTATGTCGATTCCAGAAATTTTTCCTACCGTATGTCTAAATGGATTTTTACCTAAAAAATACTCTTCTTTTAAGGTATCGGCTTTTGATCGCATATAAAGCCCGTTTGTCACTCGGTAAATGTTTGGCAAATCCTGCGAGATCGTATGATGTTTATTTGCCTGATAGTTTATTGGGCCGTTATCATCCCAAAAATACTCTTTCAATAAATTAACCGATACTAAACTATCATGACGTTTTGTAGTAATCACTTCTTGCAGATAGGCTTCAAACCCTGTGCGATAATCCGCAGGCTTCATTAAAGGCACAACAACGGTTACCCAAGCAAAATGATTGGTGGGCACATCTTTTACAACCCCGGTAATCACCTCACTAAATGAAGCTTTATGGCCAATACTTAGATAGTTTGAACGTTCTAAAAACTCTACCCCCATTTTATGGGCGGTTTCTTTAACCTTTTCAGAGTTGGAACTTAAGAAAATCCTGCTGGATTTTTGCACTTTTTTTAGTTGCGCTATTTTCCACTCCAACAGGTTCATTTCTTTATGAAAAGGTAAATAGATTTTATTTTCTATTCGACTACTGCCTTCTCTTACCGGAATGACTACCGAAATATCATCAAAGTCTTGCATTACTCATCCAATTATTTTTTTACAGGCATCAATATATACATTGAGGTCTACGGAGTAAGCAATATAATTAAAACCTTGTTTTTTAAGGCTTTCATTACGCTCTAAATTATCTGAAAAAGCCCCTAACACAATGCCTTTTGCTTTTGCTTTCGTCGCAATTTCTTGCATCAACCCCATCACCTCTTCCGATTCGACTTCACCGGGCTTACCAATAGATTGTGACAAATCATAAGGCCCAATAAATAACACATCAAAACCATTTACCGCTAAAATCTCGTCGAGGTTTTTAATTCCCTCAACCCCCTCAACTTGTAAAACCACTATTTTTTTATTGGCTGTTGCAAAATATTCATTACGATCCTGCTCACCAAACTGGGCGGCCCGAACAAAACGACACACCCCCCGATTACCATTAGGATAGAACCGAGCCGAATTAACGGCTTCTCTTGCTTGCTGCGCTGTGCTGATATTAGGCACTTGCACACCATCGGCCCCTGTATCTAGAGCACTTGATATGGCATGCGACTCCATACCTTTAACCCGAATAATAGAGGTTATGCCTGAAATTTTGGCTGCACGAACATGATTATGCATCGTTTCTAATGTGGCCGGGCCATGCTCCATGTCCAGAATGATAAAGTCTAAACCTGACAAACCTGTCGCTTCAACAAGGTTACTATCTGTGGTTTTACTGAATATACCCATTACTGTTTGGGTCGTCATTTTTGTTTTCATGTAGGGGTTATACCTTGGCAGATTATGAGCTGACGGTTAATTTTTTATTAACAAGACTTAAAAACACATCCATAGGAATGGAGTAAGAGTTCAATTGTGATTTGGTTTTATAGACCTTGTCTACATAAGAAGACTGATACTCAACTTCTCTAACATCTCTTTTAGAAATTACTGTTTCATTTGGATTGATACCTAAAACACCATGCTTACGAGCCGTATTAATCAAGTAATAATTTCCAACACTAATGGTTGGTATAGCCATCGCATTGGGTAACATTGAACCTGTGTAAGTGGTTGTGACCGCTAAATCACAAACGTGGACATATTCTAACTTCTCAACCAAACTGCTACCAAATAGATTTATGAATTCGCAACCTGATGCCGTGCATATTTCATTTAGGATGTTGATCTCTTCCTGACTTTGTCCAGCTCTATACTCTTGGTTTTTATCGTTTATAGTTTGTGTCATTCCATGATTAACCAAAACAACTGATTTATTTGTTTTAGATTTAATCAACTCTACAGCGCTCGTTAGTGCTTCCACCTGTTCAAGCCACCTTCTTTTTTCTATATCCAGCGTAATAAAAACATAAAATGATTCCGGCTTTTTTGTTACTTGATTAACAGGGTAACGGTTTATTAAATTGAACATATATTCAAAGTCATAGGTTGCGTTAATGACTTTGTGACGATTAAAGCGTAACGATAAAAAGCCGTACATCTTAGCTAAAGTTGGGCCGAGTCTAGCAAATTTTTTTATTAGCGATTGCTTCTTTTTTGTAACTGAACACTCTCTAAAAAAGTGTGTGAAACCGCCATAGAGGTTTTCTTTTTGTTTATGCTCTAAAATTTCTTTTGCGTTGAGTAACTCAACGGCCATATTATCGTGCGCTTTTAACAAAGTGCGTAGATCTAAGAATTGACTGGTATTTGAGACCCACAAACGCCAGTTATTGCCGTCAAAAAAACCCGATGAAAGCAAGCCACTCATCAGCGAAAGTTGCAAATAAAAGTCACCTGGTCTATCCACATTAAAAATGGCGGGAACCGTTTTTTTGTTCATATTATTTTCTTTAAAGCTTGTTCAATTTTGACCACATCTTCAGGCACGTCAACGGCTAAACTACCCGGTCTTGTTTCCACCATTCTAACTGGCTGCCCCCACTCCAAAAACCTTATAATTTCAATATCTTCTGATGATTCCAGCATGCTCTTTTTAGCATAATTACCAAACGCTAGAAGTTCCTGACGGTTAAAGGCATAAATACAAACCTGCTTATAATAGTTTTTAGGGGCGTTTTTAGCCTCTTTACAACCTGGTAAAGCTTGGCGTGACATGTAAATCAAGCGCTGGTTTTCAGTAAATATAACCTTAGGAATATTGACACATGTCGGGTCTTCATTTTCACCGATTACGGCATAGCCATTAATCACCTCATTAGGGTAATGCTTTTTTGCTTCAATAATTTTTATTATATCTTCGGGATTAACCAGCGGTTCATCGCCTTGCACATTTACGTAAATATCTGCTTTGATTTGCTTTGCGAATTCAGCTAAACGATCTGTACCGGTTAAACAATCTTCTGATGTCATTACGGCTTGATAACCCAGTTGATTTACCGTTTTAGCAATTCGTTCATCATCTGTCGCCACATAAACGTTTTGTTGACCAACGGCTTTTGCACTTAACTCTGCAACCCATTGGATCATTGGTTTTCCATGCAAATCAACCAGTGGTTTCCCAGGAAAACGTGAAGATTTATATCTAGCTGGTATAACGATAACTGTTTTCATTAAAAGCCCTCAAGTGCATAAATAGATGCAACTGGAATTTCATAACGAGTTGGGGTAATTGACAATATTGGGCACGCTAATTCCGAATTAAGAAAGTGTGAAAAAATTGCATCCACTTCTTTACGTCTTGGATCATCGGCACCATAACCATCAAAACCGGCAAGTAAAAGGCGCTTTACATTACCGCTGGTCAAAATCGCCAATGCATAGGCCACAACTAGTGAAGTTGGTAACACACAGTGAGTATCTTTTACCAAAAACGTATCACCTTGAACTTGCAAGCCATAATCCAATAATGTTTTACCATTTAACGAACTTAACACGTCATTTGGAAGCATGCTCGCCGGCGTAATCAAGGGTTGCGGCAAGTTAACATGGGTTTCGCAATCCGCCAATAAGCGAATTGGGTGGCAGGCTACTCGCACATCTATGAGATTTTGCGCTATAGAAGATTGAGTATTTAAGGCAAGGACTATTGGTTTTTTGGCTTGTATGTAAGCCTCTATCGCTGCACGATGCTGTTTCACACTTGGCCCTGCGCCCAATAAAACAACCTCACGGTTATTAAACATATTGACTGGTGACCAGGTTCCGCGAGCTTGACCTTGATAAAAGTGACGTGCCGCATCCAACGTACCAAGGTTAAACTTTTTTCCGCCTTCAATTTTTAAGTGTTCTATCACAGCTAGGATGTCTTCCTCACTGTAACGGCTATCGGCAATCATCTCTTGAATATAAGAGGGATGGATACCATATTGACCCGCTAAATAGTAATATGGGTTGGTTCCCCAGCCATAGTGCATTTGTAGGGGCTTAAAGTAGAGCCTGATAAGTTCCAACAATTTAGTTAAATTGAATGGTGTGTTTCTATATTGCGCAAGCGCCATAACTAAGTATTCAGTTTGGACGTTGCCTGGCCCACGCCCCATACCCGTCACCGTACTATCAACCCACGTAATACCAGATTTAACCGCTGCGATAGAGTTTGCCAGCGCTTGATTCATATTGTCGTGTGTATGTATCCCTAGCTCGCCTAACCAAGCGGATCTAAAAGCTTTAGTGATATTAGCCACCTGCACAGGTGTTAAGCTTCCCATGCTATCTGCAAAATACAGCACATCTATTGGATGATTCGAAGCTAGCTCAGCCAGCCTCATAATCTCACTTTCTGAACACTCTGCTATTTGCATTAAGTTAAAACCTACAGTATAACCTTGAGATTTTAACCAGTCCGATGCGTTTAAACATGCTTCAAATTCATTAACATGGCAAGCTATCCTAACCAGTGTAATCATGGAGTCTTGTTTTGGTGAGAATAGGGTTTTTAAGACAAGTTCTTGGTGTGCGAGATTCGCCTCAGAACTTAGACCAGCCTTGACTAATTCTGACCCATTTATCATTACGCCAAGTTTCGACTTTAATTCTTGTGGAATCGACAAGGACTGTAAAAAGCGATCGGTTGTATAAGCAAAGCCGGCTTTAAATCCGTTGTTTTGAACAGAGCGAAACCCAATTTCAATAAAGTCCACCTGCAACGCAGCCATAGCATTAAGATAGGCATCTACCAATTCTGGGTTGAAGTCCCATTGATTATAGTAACCACCATCTCTAAGGGTGCAATCAACTAGCTTAATCATTAACCCTTCTCTACTTTTTGATTATTGATTTTTGTTAGGTTTGTAAAGGCCAGTAACAAAGTAGCCATTAAGAAAAAATGTGTTGCGGTGTCACTTTTTTGCAAAGGTGTTTCCGGCATAAATGACATAAACGCGGCCACTGAAAATACAAGGCCAGCCACCCAAATTGCCTTATCTTCAGCTCGGCTGTGCTTCAATCCGACCACAAAGTAACTTATTAAGAAAACAAATATTAACACCACACTTATAAGTGCAAAAACTCCCTTAGTTAGCCAAGACATTAAAAACTGATTGTGTATTTGTGTAAAAGTAAACCCCGAAAACTGGGTATCAAATATTTGCTGGGCAAGCTCTGAACTTTTTTGCTTTTGAAACTCCATAAACAGGTTTTCACCTATCCCCATCCATGGATTTTCTTTAATGCCAACTAGTGCCGCTTCATAACTCAGCAAACGTGCACCAACACTTGTATTGAAGGTTTCGCGGGATGTATAAGTTTCTATGTTATCAAAAATAGCCCCGATACGCTTTTCAACAACATTCGTTACCGAGCTTTGTGAAACTAATACTATGATTAAAACTAAAAAGCTAGCGATCGCCATGAACTTTAACTTCCAGTTTTTATTATCAACCGATTTTAATAAATACAAATAATAAGCGCCCCAGCCAATTATCGCTTCTGGCCATCCAATCCAAGCCGTCCGTGTCTGTATAAAAATGACACTTAACAGTAGCGCAATAATCATCACAACCCAGGCTATAAAAAAGCTTACATTTTTTCTGTAAGCCCAAGGTAATGAACCCAATAAAACAATAAAAAATGTGTTTGCGTATACACCTAGTTTAACGGGGTGAGAATACTCTCGGCCGAATCGTTGGCCGTTTAAAACCTCTGCCCACCCAGTAGCATTAACTTCCATTATCATTAGTACCAACACACTGATTGAAGCCACACCTATCAAACCCCAGAAAAAGTCGACTCCAGGTTTTAACTTAATTAAGGCTAACAAAATTATTGCGAACAAAATTACACTATTAACAACATTTAAAACACTTAATGCTCTTCCCTCAAGTGGTGCATGGTAGATAGACGCAATCAAGGTGGTAAACCAATATAAAAACAGCACTAAAAACCAAGTTAAAATGGCTCGATCAATCTTGACTGGGCGTGTCTTCCATAAAACATAACCACTAATCAAACCTGCAACCACTAAAGTAAACTCAAAATTAAAGGGCGCGAGTGTTCTGAAAATATATCCAAAAAAAACGAGGCCTATGAAGATAAATAACGACATACGAAACTTATTTAGTGAATCTGAAGTTTCATTTAATACTTGCATTGTCTTGCACTCTTTATTGGCTATTTAATAAGGCGTAGGCGGGTTTTACTTTTTTACGGAGAATTTTTTTTATATTTTTTTCATTAACATGTAAAAAACTTGCCAAAATATACAACAGCAGAAATACTTTCTGTTGTTGTGGGTTTAAACGGAGCGGCTTAATCAAGTCTTCATAAGAGATCTCAAAATGACTTGTTTCTTTGGAGCAATAAAATGCCATATCCCATAAACGCACGCCATAACTGTAGTATTGCAGATCAACAACTTTAAATACTCCCTGCACATCCTCTAAAATATTGGATTTCTTAAAGTCCCCGTGTAATAAACCATAATAAAGGTTACGGTCAAAGTCTTGAGTAATAGACCTTAAACTGACGGTAAAATCATATATTTGTGCAAACTCAGATTCATAGCCTTTAAAACTCAGGGATCGTTCATCTAAAAACTTGGCCGCATAGTCAAACGCTTGCTCATTATGAAGCTGTGACACCACATAATGAATCACTTTCGTAATTTTTGTGTTGGGTTCTATGGGCAGAATTTGCAGTTTGCCCGGTTCTGGATGATCAGGCCGGGCCACCGAGCCTGAAAGGCAACCCATTCGCTGGTATAGATCTATTACTTTAGTTGCATCATAAACGAGTGGCGGCTTTAATGCCTGCATTACTAGTGCACAAAAATTATTACTTCCTAATTTTAATTGCCCTAATAACGCTGGTGCGACATGCTGTTGCGCAGGAATCTGATTTTGCCATTCTAAAAAATTCAGTTCCCTGCCCGCTAAATAACAACCTTCAATTTTGCTTATATAAATTGGGTTACCATCAACGCCAGAATGTATCAGCATCCCAAGATTATTTGCTCCACCCATTAATTTGAATCGGGTCTTGAGTTGTTGGGTCGTTTTCAACTTATTTTGTAGTAGGCTTTCAACATCAAATACAATGTTTTCTAATGATTTGCCTACTTGTTCTTCTAGGTTAAGTTGAGCACAAAGACTTCCTGACTTGTTATTTTTAACTCTAAACAGCTTGCTTAGTACTGTACAGGTCGATTTAAGCAAGTATTTAAAATTCAATCTTAACTCCATTCATATTTGACAAGTCTTTAATCTTTTTTCAATTCAGATCTATTTAAAATTTTATTAATAAGCGAATCTAGCATAGTATTTATGTCTTTTTCAGCTCTATCTATGAACCCTGTAAGCGTTTGTATTTCGTCTTTTGTAAAGGATTTGTATTGATCTAAATCAATACTATCTAACGCACCAAATGAAGTAACCCTACTTGTATTTCCAAGCGCATCTTGAAGAATAAACGATATTTTTGGTGTATTTGACTCAATGGCAACAAACGGAATTTTGTTTTTTAAGCACATAGTGACTGTATGATAGCGACCCGTTATGATCAATTCATAATTACATAAATAATTGATAAACTCAGCTGGCTGACTCGAGATTTTATGATCAGAAGTAAGCCATTTAAAAACATTTTTTACAAAAGGTCTTGGACTCTTAAAAAAGTTAGCATTCGATGGCCGTGCGACAACCATAGAACGAAAGTCGAAGCCGTGAGTACGACAATATTTTTTAAGGGAAGGTATTTCTGATTTAAGCGCTGTATCAATCATACAGCCTTTTTTTAATGGCTTGTATTGATAAGATTGTGCTTTTGCGAAGGTTAAATCTGGTACGTATTGTCCTTGCAGCCCAAATGATTCTAACTCAACCAAACTTTCTCGGTCTCGTACATAAATCGCTTTATATGCCTTCAAACGACCGTACAATGCCGCATCATTTTTATATAACGTGGCATTAATGAGGTAGCTGGGTGTATCTAACTCATTTAGAGCGAATTCAGCAAACTCTGATAAAGCTCTTGCATGCTTTCTTTCAGCACTGTGATGGATAGTACCCTCTCCATTCACAATAATCGCATCTACTTTGGGTTGCTTTTTAATTTTATTCTTGTGTTTCCGCCAATCAATACCAACCGGCCAAGTCCATAGAACCTCAACGTTTCGCTCGGTTAAAAGATTTGTTAAATTCTGCATAACCAACATGCAGCCATAATGGTTAGTTGGCCGAGTATCATTAATTATAGCTACGCGTATCATAAAGTCTCATTTTTATCGCTTATTAGAAGCTTATAATTCTTCAATATTAAACTGGTGTTTTGGTAATGTTGTTTTTATAAACTGTTCTTCATAATCACCCAGGTGTGGGTTACGTTTTCTTGGCAAACCAAGCCAGTCTATAATTCTATGACTCAAACGTTTTTTTTGATACCAATTATCACTTTTAAAAAAGTCAAAACCATACAGGGTTACTGTACCGTTTCCAATGGATCTACGTATAACATCAAACATCATACAGCCCGTAGATGGGTTAGCATTAAACTTGTCACGCAATTGCTCCCACCACTCTAAGGGGTAAAAATATAGTTTATCTTTCGTATTATCTGTAAACTCTTCTCGATGCTTAGGTGTCATCCAGATAACAAACTCATATTCATTAACCAAATGATCAATATTATCTTGTTCAATAGACACGGCTAAAATATCAATTTTGCTCCCAACCGATTTTTTCATCTCGTCTGGCATTGCCCATGCTCGATTCATTCGAATCACAACATCGTGCTGATCTATAGGGTAATGCTTACCCAGAACTTTTGTTGAGTTACCTACTAAAGCTACATTTTTATGTTTGATCAAGCTTTCAATATCAGCCCAGTTTTTCACATGATTTTCCTAGGTTTTAATTTGTACTAAATCACTGTGTTATTTTGAATTAGCCAATAAATCGTTAAAATCCTGCAGTAGCATAATATTGCTATTTTTCAGCATTGGCAAAAATCGCTGCTGAAAAGGGTCTCCATCATTTAATACTGCGATAGGCTCAAGATCGGAGCGCAACCATTTGGTTGTTAGCATGGCGGTACATACATCACCAATTACATGTGATCCACTGGGTAACAATGGTAAAACAAATTCAAACGCCAACTTAGTTGGGATAATGCGAACATTTGCATACTTTGAAAAACCCAGGTCATCTTCACCCTCCTGACGCGGGTGGTATTTTACCGCGATGTGTTTACCTTGTGCGCTTAGTTGCGATACAAAGTGAATAATTCGCGATGCATAATCACGCATTTTTAGTTGATTATTTGGATGCGGCACGATAATGACATAGTCAATTTGACTTAAACTTTCAGCCTTTAAATCAAATTGACTTGTGACGGCCTGGCTCAGTGCCTGCACCTCTGGCGCGGAAAACCAGTCAGATTCTAGCTTGTGCATGGTTTTGCGTTTGATAAGCTCAACGGCTTGTTGTGGTTGAAACAACCAGGCCTGGTTGATCCAGTTTGATGCCCCCACGGTTTTGGGTTCTTGCCACCATAAGCCATAACTGAGCTTTTTAATCAGGCTGTTAATGCCATCTTTTATCGGATGATAGCGGCGCCCTGCATAAGAATATAAGCCATCGTCTAAATACCAACCTTGTGCCGCGGGTTGATGTTTTTTTAACTGGTGGATGGCGTATTGAAACTCAATCCGACGGTCGCTTCCAACGGCAATTACATCCGGTTGAAAAAGTTTTAGGCCTTGGCGAATCACACCAAAATTAGCTTTGCGCTCGGCGAGTTTGGCACGCCCTTTTGCTTTTCCGGGCAAAATTCGGATTTGTTTAAAGGGGCTTTGTGGCCAGTTTTGCAAAGCTTGTAAATAAGGATTATCATCCAGCTGTTTTTGATCTATTAACCAAAGTTCAGCCTGATCGGTTTCACGGCGCGCATTTGCGAGTGCGGCACACACCAACACATTAAGTGGCGTGGAAGGTAAATAGAGCACCTTAGCCACGATAAACACCCTGCTTTGCTAGGGTTTGCAAAACGTCCTCAACCGATAATCCCTGTAACGATTGCAACTGTTGGCCTGGCTTGAATTTTTTAATGTAGTTTGGGGCTAAAGGCGAACACAAATGCGTCACTTGTTGGCCAAACGCCCCGACTAATTTAGGGTCTGTAACACGATACAACACCACCATGGGCACATCTAACGCGGCGGCTACGTGCGATAAGCCAGTGTCTACCGACACGACGGCTTGAGCGTGTTTGAGCAAGCGTGCCATATCGGTGAGTTTGAGTTGTTGAGCTGGGCACCAGGCCTGGTGGTTGGCGGCTAAACGCTCTGAGCGCGCCTTTTCATCAGGATTGCCCCAGGGTAATACGACTTTCAAACCTTGTTGATTCAATTTGGTGATAAGTTGTTGCCAATGGTCTTCCGGCCAGTATTTGGTGTCCCAGGTGGTTGCATGCAAACACACCACATAAGGCTGCTGATCCAACTCACTGAGTGATGACCAGGCCTGGTGGTTTAAACCGTATTCGATTGGTGAGTGGGGAACAGGATAATTTAAGGCTTTAGCAAATAATTCTCGCAAACGGCTAATCGCATGTTGATCTTTTGCGACCTGAATTTTGCGATCATAAAATAAGCTGGCGAGTTTCTCGCGTGCGGATGACCAATCCAGTCCGACTTTAGGCGCATCAATCTGTCGGGCGACCCAAACACTTTTTAATAAGCCTTGCGCATCCAATACTAAATCGTACTTTTGCTCATTCACCTGCGCAAAAAATGCGGCTTTTTGCTGGCGTGTTTGTTTTGAAAACGGCTGTTTTCGCCAGCGGCGTAAGCCAATGGGTAAGACTCGCTCCACCAGCGGATGCCAAGCCGGAATTTCCGCGAAGGCTTCTTCTACCACCCAGTCCACCACCAGGCCTGGTCTGGCGTGCATTAAATCGGTTAAGGCTGGGAAGGTATGGAATACGTCTCCCATTGAGGACATTTTGATTAATAGCACTCTCAACTTACACTGTCCTCGTCAAAGAAGTCTTGTGTCCAATCAGGCACATCATTTGAATATCGCCGAACTAATTCGCCATCAGCAAACCTAGCAACCAAACTAGGAAGCTCACCATCAATTGTATTGTCATATAAATAAAAGCGGTCAACTAAATCACGAGCTTGGTATGCGTTTATGATCGATTTTTGATAACGATTAATTATTTTATTAATAGGTACTTCGTGACCACCTTCTAGAAACCTTTGTGCGATTCTCGAGGCATTGATTACTGGAGAGCTTGTGCATATAAAAAAAAGCCTTATAAAATAGCCAGCTGCTTTTGCTTTTTTAATAAAATCAAGTTTTTCTTCTGTCGAAAACACCGTTTCAAACGCGATACTTTTTTTCTGACTTAAGAGTTCATAACGCAATGCTGTTGCTTGCTTTGCCGCTTTTAGAACACTCGCCGGGTCATTCCAGCCACCAAAATCATTTTGGGCTATAAAGTCAGGATTAATATAATGGCAACCCTCAAACCACTCATGCTCTAGACCTTGCTCAGTAATGGTTGTTTTACCTGAACCATTAGGCCCGGCGACAATAATAAGGCTAGGCTTCTTTTGCATATTTTTTTGCTTGTTTTATTCGCGCAATTTGCTGATGTAGGTCATTCATAAAACCTTCAATTGCTGTTTTTTGCTTTTGCTTTACTTTTTTAATCGCCTCACCCATCAAGTTTTTTAACTCCTCATCGGTCGGCTCACGCCCCTCAATAAATTTGTAACTCATTGAATTTATCTCCAATAAAATTTGCTAAAACTTAGTTCTTAAAATTCAAGAAGTGTTTATTTTGTGTTAACCAGCTCAGGTATTTTTGTACGCCTTCGGCGACGGTGTGGAATTTTTCGGTGTAACCAGCTTGGCGTAAACGACTGTTATCGGCCTGTGTAAAGCTTTGATAGGCGCCCTTTAAATGTTCCGGGAAGGGAACAAATTCGATTTCACCTTTGCCGTGGAACTTAATCACCGCCTCGGCAATATTTTTAAAGGGTTCGGCGGCGGCTGGGCCTAGGTTAAAAATACCAGACTTATCAGGATTCGCCATAAACCAAAGGTTGACCTTAACCACATCTTCGATATACACAAAATCACGCGTTTGCATACCGGCTTCGTAACCGTCATATGCACCAAATAATTTGAGCTTTTCACCACGTAGGATTTGGTTGTGCAACTTAAACGCCACACTTGCCATATCGCCTTTATGCTGTTCGCGTGGGCCGTAGACATTAAAATAACGAAAACCAACCACCTGACTTTGGGCTTTAGGCAAAACTTGACGCACATATTGGTCAAATTGGAATTTTGAGTAACCGTAGACGTTGAGCGGCTTTTCATATTGACGTTCTTCAATAAACACTGGGCCGTCGCCATAGGTGGCGGCAGAAGACGCATATAAAAATGGAATTTTGCGCTCTAAACAAAAGTGCAACAGATCTTTGGAGTATTCATAGTTGTTGTCCATCACGTATTTGCCATCCCATTCGGTAGTGGCCGAACACGCACCTTCGTGGAAAACACAGTCTATTTTGGGCAAGCCTTCTTCGGCAAAAATACGCGCTTGGAAATCTTCTTTATCAAGATAATCCGCGATATCACAATCGGCGATATTGATAAACTTTTTGCCGTTTTTTAAGTTATCGACCACCAAAATATCGGTGCGCCCTTGTGCATTAAGGGCTTTTACAATATTGCTACCAATAAATCCTGCTCCACCGGTTACGACAATCACAAACTTCTCCAATCAAAAAACTTACTATTGGGCACCTCGATTAACCCAGAATGAATTCTGGCAACGCCAAGTTTGTCAGATCA
>NZ_JACUTY010000118.1 GCF_014859555.1 Thiomicrospira sp.
AAAATCCTAGCGCGGAAGTTTTTGCCTTTTAGTTTTCCGGCGCTGATTTGTTTTAGGGCGAGTTTGGAGATTTTGCGGTCTACGGCGACGTAGGCGCGGATGTCGCCGATTTTGATTTTGCCGATTTGCTCGCCTGTTAGTTGTTGATTGGCGGTTAACGCACCCAAAATATCACCTGGGCGAAGTTTCTGTTTTTTGCCGCCGTCGATTTGAATCGTAATCATCTTAGCTTGCAGTGGCGGTTGTTTTAGCACGCTTAAATCCGGCAGGGGTTCGGCTTCGATATCTTGGCCTAGGTATTCCGCCAATACTGCGACCTTATAACTTTCTTTGTCGCTGATTAAGCTGGCGGCGAAACCTTTGCTGCCCGCGCGTCCGGTGCGGCCAATGCGGTGTACGTGCACTTCTGGGTCGTGCGCCAAGTGGAAGTTTACTACTGCGTCCAAGGCTTCAATATCTAACCCGCGTGCGGCCACATCGGTCGCCACTAATACCGCGATGCTTTTGTTGGCAAACTGGATTAAGGTTTGATCGCGGTCGCGTTGTTCTAAATCGCCATGTATTGCTTGCGCGTTAAAGCCATATTCCACCAGCGCATCCGCTAGGGTTTGCGCGTCTTTTTTGGTGTTGCAAAACACCACGCTCGATTCGGGGCTCGCTTGCAATAGGATTAAACGCAACGCGGTTAAACGCTGTTCCGGCGAATCGACCTGATAAAAATGCTGCGCGATACTGGCGTGATCGTGTTGCGATTCCACTTGAATACGCACCGGCGATTGCATAATACGCTCGCTGATTTGTTCGATCTGGCTAGGAAACGTCGCGCTAAACAATAGGGTTTGACGTGGCGTTGGCAGCTGTTCGCAAATCGCGTCAAGTGAGGCTTGAAAACCCATGTCGAGCATGCGGTCGGCTTCGTCCAATACCAGGATTTTTAGCTCATCCAGTTTTAGAGTTTGTTTGCGCAGATGTTCTTCAATTCGCCCCGGCGTGCCGACAATAATATGCGCGCCTTGTTGCAGTGAATTTAACTGTGCGCCAATCGACTGGCCGCCGCATAACGTTAGCACTTTAATATTGCTTAAACGACGCGCGAGACGACGAATTTCTTCCGCCACCTGATCGGCGAGTTCGCGAGTTGGGCAAAGCACTAAGGCTTGCACTTGGAAACTTTTTGGGTCAAGCGCGTGTAATAAACCCAGACCAAACGCGGCGGTTTTGCCCGATCCGGTTTTGCCTTGCGCAATCACATCTTGGCCAGCCAAAATTGGCGGTAAGCTTTGCGCTTGAATTTCGGTAAGCTGGTGATAGCCCAAGCTGTCTAGGTTGCTGAGTAGATCGGGGTGTAAATTGAGAGTAGAAAACGCAGGTGTGGCAGTCAAGGTTGTGTCCTTTTGGCTTAGAGACCCGGTGGGCTCGTGAGCAGATTGGGTTGAATGCACGTATTGTAAGGGTTTTGCAGGCGGGTGTTTGATTTTATTAGTTTTTTTATAGTGGGTTGTTGCATTTTTGAACACACCATAAACACAGAGTGCCAGGCCTGGTGCTCTGAAAGCCTTCGATAAAACAATGCTGTTTGGATCTTTCAAAATCGCCTCGAGGTGCCCATTTATTCCTTGAAACCGCGAAGCGATAGATTTGTGAATAGAATACAAAATATGCTAGCACGCTTATTCCATCTGAAAGGTGGATTTTTAGTGTTATCTTAAGCATTGAGCAAGCGCTTTTAAGTGTTTCCGAGTCAAAAACTCGAGCTTAAGGACTCATTTGTCTAGAGTCGTTATTTTGCTTGACGCTATCGCGCTGAGGTCGGTACACTCAAAGGATAGATTTTTCACAAAAGGAGTGAGCGATATGCCCCTAGGACACCACGATCTGGCACATGAGTTTCCAGAATTTAAAGAACGTATTCACGAATTGAAAATGAACGATGCGCATTTTAAAAAGTTATTTGAAGAATACGATCAAGTGACCACCAAGATCGAAGCTTTGGAAAAGCAGGAATCACCCGTTGCCGATGAAACAATGGAAGATCTGAAAAAGCAGCGTCTGGCGTTAAAAGATGATTTGTATGCGATGCTAAAAGGCTAAAACCTTTAAGCGACGCTTAAAAAGCCCGCCTTTGTAGCGGGTTTTTTTGTGCCCCCTCTCGCGAATATTTGGCCTAATTTTTCCTACCAATAAGCCAAATTACCAGTCCTGGTTCTAGTGCCTAAAAGGGTAACGTCCCCTTTTTA
>NZ_JACUTY010000119.1 GCF_014859555.1 Thiomicrospira sp.
GGTGCTAAAGGGTTGTTTGATGTTCATGCCATAAACGGAGCTGGAACTGGCGTACACCAGGTGTTTGACTTTGGCGTGGCGACAGCCTTCGAGGATGTTGACAAAACCCACTAAATTGGAATCGACATAGGCATGCGGGTTTTCGATGGAATATCGCACTCCGGCTTGGGCGCCTAGGTTAACGACGATGTCGAATTGGTTTTCGGCGAATAGCTGTTCGATGCCTTGGCGGTTGGCGAGGTCGAGCCGCTGGAATTGTAAATTTTGAATGGTTAATTTTGAGTGTTGGCCTGCCGCTAGTGTTTTGACTTGGTCGCTGTCAAAACCAAGGGCTTTGAGGCGGTCGAGTTTTAGTTGGGGATCGTAGTAGTCGTTTAGGTTGTCGATGCCGACAATATTGTGGCCGTATTGCTTTAGGGCTTGAATTAGGTGGTAGCCTATAAAGCCTGCGGCGCCAGTTATTAAAATGTTGAGTGTTGAATGTTTAATGTTTAGTTGCATGTTTTTTTAGTTTATAAGTTGATGATGACTGTTGTTATTCGACATTTCACTTTTTGAATTAAAGTTTCATCATTTTATTCAAAATAGCATCAGGGTTCTTTCTGTTATCAATAAATGCACTGATCAATACTTGACGATTCTGTATTTTGTAGTAGATCGAAAATGGAAAGTTTCTTGCCACAAGTCGATAAAATCCAAATTTTTGTGGGTGTATACCTGCAAAAAAAGCAAGCCTTTCTGCATCCAGAACTAGACTATCAGTGCAATATTGACCAAGCTTTAGATCTACTTTCGCGTAAAAGCTTTTTGCCTCTACTAGATCACGCAGTGCAGAAGGCGTAAACAATACCGAGTAACTCACGATTCGCTGAGTTCTCTTTTAACTTCATCAAGCGTTAGCCATGTATGCGGTTCATTTAACTCATGCGCTCTGGCTTTCAATACATCCTCATGCCAAGAAGGCGATTCAAACTGATCACTTTCCTTATACAGTGCGTTGGATATAACCTCTAATAGCTCAAGTTTACTTGCTAGAGGCAAATCAGTAATTTTTTGCGTGTCTATAATCATTTTTTCTCCACGTACTTAAGACGCTAGTCTTGACCAAACAGGTCTCTAGTATACACCTTGGCCTGCACATCTTTGATCTCGTCAACGAGTCGGTTGGCGATGATGACGTTGGACATTTTTTTGAATTCGGCTAGGTCGGTGATGACTTTTGAGTGGAAAAACTCGGTTTGGCCTTGTTCGGTGAGCACGGGTTCGTAGATGACGACTTCGATGCCTTTGGCTTTGATGCGCTTCATTACGCCTTGGATGGCGCTGGCGCGGAAGTTGTCAGAGCCTTGTTTCATTATTAGGCGGTATATTCCAACTTTGCGTGTTGAGGTTTCACCCTCACCCCAGCCCTCTCCCTGAGGGAGAGGGGGATTTTCTATGCGTTTAATGATTTGGTCGGCGATGAAGTCTTTTCTGGTGGTGTTGGAGTCGACGATGGCTTTGATTAGGTTTTGGGGCACGTCGTTGTAGTTGGCGAGCAGTTGTTTGGTGTCTTTGGGGAGACAGTAGCCACCGTAGCCGAAGCTTGGGTTGTTGTAGTGGTCGCCGATACGCGGGTCTAATCCAACGCCTTGGATGACTTGTTTGCTGCTTAGGCCGTGGGTTTCGCAATAGGTGTCGAGTTCGTTAAAGTAGGCGACACGCAGCGCTAAGTAAGTATTGGAGAAAAGCTTAATCGCTTCGGCTTCGGTGGCATCGGTGAAAAGGACCGGAATCTCGTGTTTTGGCTTTTCGGCCCCTTCGATCAGTAAGTTGGCAAAGGTTTGGGCTCGTTCTGATTGTTCGCCTACCACAATACGCGATGGGTGGAGGTTATCCCACAGGGCTTTGCCTTCACGCAGGAATTCTGGCGAGAAGATGAGGTTAATATTTAATGCTGAATTTTCAATTTTTAATTTTTGTTTTAAGCTTTGTGTGTAACCTACCGGGATGGTGCTTTTGATAATCATGGTGGCGTTAGGATTTATCGCCAGCACATTGGCAATGACCGCTTCTACGGATTTTGTGTTGAAGGTGTTGGTTTCAGTGTCGTAGTCGGTTGGTGTGGCAATGACGACAAACTCGGCATCTTTGTAGGCTTGGATCGGGTCTAGTGTGGCCGTTAGGTTGAGTGATTTATTCGCTAAGAAGTCTTCGATTTCAACATCCACAATCGGCGATTGCTTGTTG
>NZ_JACUTY010000058.1 GCF_014859555.1 Thiomicrospira sp.
AAATTTTGCTGGTTTACCACCCTCACCCCAGCCCTCTCCCATCAAGGGAGAGGGGGTATTATTGCCGTCCGTCAAGGGAGAGGAGGTATTATTATTGCCGTCCGTCAAGCTTGTTGGGGTATTCAAATCATCCGGGTGCGCGAGGTCGCCGTAGACTTCGTCGGTGGAGACGTGGACTAAGCGAAATGTGGTTTGTTTTTGCGGGTGCTCGGCTAGATAAGCTCGGGCTTGCTCTAGTAGTGTGAAGGTGCCGACAATATTGGTTTGGATAAACGCGGCGGGCGATTCAATGGAGCGATCCACATGCGATTCTGCCGCTAGGTGAAACACCCAGTCCGGCTGATATTGGTTAAACACACGCTTTAGCTCTGCGGCATCGCAAATATCGACTTGTTCAAAACTATAACGTGGATGATCACTCACGGCTTCGACCGATTTTAAATTGGCGGCGTAAGTCAGCTTATCGAGGTTAATAACGTGATGGCAGCTGTGATTAATTAGGTGTCGCACCAGCGCCGAACCAATAAACCCTGCCCCACCGGTTACTAGAACATTCAGTGACGCGTCTTTTGTATTATTTTTATGCAACATGAACCAAACTCGACTTATTAAACCAACTTTTAAAACACCCCATAACCATCAGCCAGACGTGTAAGCGGTTAAGTTTATTAATCTCTGGGGTATCAAGGTTTTTAGTTGAAAATCTAGTCATCAGCTTTCTACGCCTGACTATTTTTTAAAGGTAAAAAATGCTCAATCAATCGAATCATCAATTCTTTTTGTTCAGGCCTGCTTTCTGCAACAAGCAAAGCAAGTGCAACCAGCGTATTGTCATTAATTAATTGCCCAACTGGTTTTGCTAGAAAAACTTGGTTTAATCTCAAGTACCAAAGAAATAGGAATGAACCACTTCTTTTATTACCATCGACTAAGGGATGGTTTTTGATAACAAAGTAAAGAAGGTGTGCGGCACGACTGGCAACATTAGGGTAAAACAATTCGTCGCCAAACCCTTGTTCGATTTGCTCTAAAGCAGAAGAAAGCCCATTACCACGCATTTTCCCAAAAAGCTCAGTCGCCTCACCTTTTGAAATCAACTGATTTTTTAGAGTTTGAATGGCATCAAGCGCATCAGAAAAACAAATTGGTAACATATCCTGCTGGGAGGTCTTGTTGTCAACAAGACTTTGCTCGTCATAACCTTGGAGTATAGACCAGCTTCGTGCATATTCACTTACGACGTATAGAACTGATTCGCCTTCTTGGTTCACTAAGGACTGATTATTCAGTGTTGATGATAGTAATGAAATTGCTTGTTCAAACTCAACATTTCGCTCTTGAAGACGTTTTTCATTTAGCGCATAGCCTTCAATAAGATATTGTTTCAACACGTTTGTAGCCCATTTTCGGAACTGAACGCCGCGTTGAGATTTAACTCGGTAGCCAACAGAAATAATTACATCGAGACTAAAAAACTTAACAGGCTTATCAGATTTTGCAATGTGCAAATTTTGCACATTGCTTATTTCTTCTAACTCACCATCCTTAAAAACATTGTTAATGTGTTTTGTGATAACAGAACGTTCTCGACCAAAAAGATTTACCATCTGAGCCTGAGAGAGCCAAACAGTCTCTTTTTCAAGAGTGACCTCAAGGCAAACTTCGTCATTCTGTGTTGTAAAAATTTCAACATTGCTCATTATCTAAAACTCATTTACCAATCATAAAATATGGTTTTTATAATACAGTGCAGCTCAATTTAATCAATCACGAAATCAATCATAAAATGCGGATGCCCTTTTTTTGAACTTATGATTCAAAACTTAAAAAATGTTCTGTATTATTGGTTAATAATATAACCGACAATACATGCTATGTCTTTGTTTTTAATCAATAATTTAATTTAGACTTAATTTTATTAAACTAAACCCTGTACCGTAATAAATGATTCACTTATTGATTCATTTTAAAGGTGGATAGCATGAACAACAATCAACAGTTAATTCTTCAAGCTTTGCGTTTTGAAAATATAAGCTCCCGAGAAATCGCACGCGTTACAGGGATTAGTCAAACTACTGTAAGCCGAAACTTGCAGGACTTGCCGGTTGTAAAGCTAGGAAATGCGCGCTCAAGTGTGTTTGCCGCCATTACACCCAACCAGGCCTGGTCCGTTGTATGAACTTGATGAGGATGGCCAAACTATCAAGCTTGGCAGGTTATACAACCAACCCTCAGACCGACGTGTTTTAGTGCTAGATTCTGGCCAACATAGATCTTATGCTGCTTACCCTGCTTTTTGTATGATGCTCTGCCTGCTGGCTTTTTGGGTACTATCAGGCTAAAAAGATTATGCAACAAGATCAAACGCTGTCGCCGAAAAGGCGTGGTCTCTCTTAAAAGCTTAGATGTTGAGTTCGTTGGTAATGGCACGGAATGGCCTGTTGTTGCAAAAACATTGCTAAACACACCGCGATTAAAGCGGCGATAGATTTTTGGCAGAAAGTCATGGCGCACCCAAGGATATCTGAGGACTTTAAAACGCTGACCCAAGCTTTTCATGAAAACCTTAAAAAGTTAGGATAACTCTGTTTCAAGTAATAAAAAGCTATCGCCTTAAAAAGCTAGCGCCATAAAAAAACCCCATCAACTCTAACGAATTGATGGGGTTTTCTATTATATGGTGCGCCTGAAGAGATTCGAACTCCTGACCGCTCGGTTCGTAGCCGAGTACTCTATCCAGCTGAGCTACAGGCGCTTAACTTGGTGCGTATTATAGTTTATCAGCCTAAACTGTCAACCTTTATATCACGCTTTTTTAACACTTAATTGAATGGCGGTGAAGGAGGGATTCGAACCCTCGATAGAGCTACAAACCCTATACTCCCTTAGCAGGGGAGCGCCTTCAGCCTCTCGGCCACTTCACCCAATTCAAGCCGCGTATATTACAAGGAAACCCGAGCCTTGTAAAGCCAAAACCGAAAGATTTAACCAAAGATTTGGCTTAATTTTCGGTTTCAGATCGGTTTGGGTTTTTGGCCCGATTTATTAAGCCTGATCTAGCTCAAACTTTTCGTGCAAAGTCTTAACCGCGGTTTCTAATTGGCTTTCGTTAATCACCACTGAAATCTTGATTTCGGTGGTCGCGATCATTTGGATATTGATATTTTTATCGCCCAAAACTTTAAACATGCGGCTGGCAATGCCGACGTGTGAACGCATACCAACACCCACTAAAGACACTTTCGCAATCGTGTCGTCATATACGACTTCGCGCGCGCCGACTTCGCCTGATACCGCGTTTAGAATTTCTAGCGCGTGAGCGCGGTCATTACGATGCACGGTAAAGGTAAAGTCGGTGGTGCCGTCTTGGCCTTGGTTCTGGATAATCATATCGATTTCGATATTGGCATCTGCAATCGGCCCCAGAATCGCATAAGCTACACCGGGTTTATCCGGCACACCTAATACTTGCAGTTTTGACTCATCGCGGTTAAACGCAATACCTGAAATTAAAGGTTTTTCCATTTGATCATCCTCAGATGTAATTAGGGTTCCACCGCCTTCTTTTAGCGAAGACAATACGCGTAACGGTACTTTGTATTTGCTGGCAAATTCGACTGAACGAATTTGCAATACCTTGGCACCTAGGCTCGCCATTTCCAACATCTCATCGAAGGTAATGGTGTCTAGCCGACGCGCCTCGGGAACCATGCGTGGGTCGGTGGTGTATACGCCGTCAACATCGGTGTAAATTTGGCACTCTTCGGCTTTTAGCGCCGCCGCTAACGCGACCGCTGTGGTATCCGAACCACCCCGCCCCAGGGTCGAAATATCGCCATTTGCGGTGACACCTTGGAAACCAGCGACCACCACTACTTTGTTTAAGTCCAACTGCTCTTGAATTTTTTGCGCGTTAATGCTGTCGATACGCGCTTTGGTGTGGACTTCGTCGGTTTGAATCGGCACTTGCCAACCCGTATAGGAAATCGCGTCATAACCGCTCTGTTGTAACGCCATGCTTAATAATGCAATGGTTACTTGCTCACCGGTCGTCAAAAGCATGTCCATCTCACGTTTGGATGGGCGCTCTTGCAAGGTTTTTGCCATATCGGTTAATCGGTTGGTCTCACCAGACATAGCGGATAACACCACTACGACCTGATGACCTTCATCAACAAACTTTGACACTTTTTTGGCTACGCTTTGGATACGCTCCAACGTGCCGACCGACGTGCCGCCGTATTTTTGGACAATCAATGCCATGTCGTTATGCCCTTATCGCTTGATATTACCTAAATCCCCTGCTTATGACGCTTTGGTGTGGAATCGCAGAGAGATTCGGGCAGAGTTTATTTTGATTCCACCCAAGCTTCGATTGAAGCTAAAGCTTGTGGTAAGTTGGCTGGCTCTTTGCCTCCGGCCATCGCCATATCAGGACGCCCGCCCCCTTTACCACCAACTTGTTGTGCGACAAAGTTAACCAGTTCACCGGCTTTAAAACGATCGGTAACTGATTTACTAACACCTGCGACCAGGCTGACTTTTTCGCCATCGACCGCGGCGAGTAAAATCACCGCTGGTTCGATTTTATCTTTTAACTTATCCAGCGTTTCGCGTAATAAATTCGCATCCGCGCCCTGCATTTGGGCGGCGAGTAAGTTAATGCCGTTAACCGACTTAACTTGTTGCAAAATCTCTTCGCCTTGGTTGGCGGCTAACTTAGATTGCATTTGCTGCATTTGTTTTTCTAAATCACGCTGAGACGCCACCAGTTGGCCGACTTTATCGACCACGTGTGCTTTGTCGGCTTTGGTTAGGTTGGCAACCTGAGCAATCACATTTTCTAGATCGTAAATTGTCTGCCACGCACCTTCACCGGTTATCGCTTCAATACGGCGCACACCTGAGGCCACCCCGCCTTCGGATAAAATGCGGAACGGGCCAATGTTGCCGGTGGAGTTAACATGGGTGCCGCCACAAAGTTCGATCGAAAAATCACCCATATCGACCACTCGCACCACATCGCCATATTTTTCGCCAAATAACGCCATCGCGCCCATTTGTTTGGCGGAATCAATATCCATCTGCTGAGTGCCGACCGGGAAGTTCATCATAATATTATGGTTAACTAGGCGTTCGACCTCACGTAATTGGTCGGCCGAAATCGGTTCGAAATGCGCGAAGTCGAAACGCAAACGATCTGGCGACACCAATGAACCTTTCTGTGCCACATGCGACCCTAACACTTGGCGTAAAGCCGCGTGCAATAAATGCGTGGCCGAGTGATTACGTTCAGAAGCACGACGTGCGCCTACATCAATGCGGGCTTCAACCGCTTGGCCAAGCTCGAGCGAGCCAGCCGTCATTTGACCTAAATGCAAAAACAAGCTGCCTTGTTTTTGGACATCGTTAACATGAAAACTGTGCATACCTTCGGTTAACGAGCCGCTATCGCCAACTTGGCCACCGGATTCGGCATAAAACGGGGTTTTATCCATAATCACCAGGCCTGCTTGGCCTTCGTCTAAGCGTTCAACTGATTGGCCGTCTTTAAAAATCGCCAGCACCTTAACGGTTGCGCAATCTTGGTCGTAACCAATAAAGTCGGTTTTGCCTTCAAAGTCGACTCGAGTTTGGCCTTGCAAGCTAAAGCTGCTGGCCGCACGCGCCCGTTCACGCTGGGCTTGCATGGATTGTTCAAAGCCAGCTTCGTCAATGGTCAAACCACGTTCGCGTGCAATATCAGCGGTTAAGTCGAGCGGGAACCCATAGGTGTCGTAAAGTTTAAACACGGCTTCGCCCGGAATTTGTTTATCGCTTAAACCTTCAATCACCTCATCCAATAAACGCATGCCGTTTTCTAAGGTTTCGGCAAAACGTTCTTCTTCGAGTTTAAGTACACGTTCGGCTTCGGCTTGCTTGGCTTTAAGCTCTGGATAAGCCTCGCCCATTTCAGACACCAGCGGCGCAACCAATTTATGGAAAAACGCTTGTTTTTGACCCAATTTGTAACCGTGGCGAATCGCACGACGAATAATGCGACGCAACACATAACCCCGACCTTCGTTAGATGGCAATACCCCATCCACAATCGTAAAGGCACAAGAGCGAATGTGATCGGCAATCACACGCAAGGAGTTGTTGGTTAAATCCGTCTCACCGGTTAACTCGGAAGCGGCTTTTACCAGGGTTTTAAACAGGTCGATATCATAGTTGTTATGCACGCCTTGCAACACCGCGGCTAAACGCTCCAAGCCCATGCCGGTATCAACGGATGGTTTGGGTAAAGGTGTTAAGGTACCGTCTTGTGAACGGTCAAATTGCATAAACACTAGGTTCCAGATTTCGATATAACGGTCACCGTCTTCATCTGGTGAACCGGGCGGACCGCCTGGAATATCTGGCCCGTGATCGTAAAAAATTTCGGTACAAGGGCCGCATGGGCCAGTATCACCCATTGACCAGAAATTGTCTTTTGCGCCACAACGCGAAAAACGCTCCGCACTCACACCCATTTGTTTTAACCAAATATCGGCGGCTTCATCGTCTTCGTTGAACACGGTGACCCAGAGTTTTTCTTCTGGTAGGCCTAAACGCTTGGTTAAGAATTCCCAGGCAAACGCGATGGCTTCCTGTTTGAAGTAATCGCCAAAACTGAAGTTGCCCAACATTTCGAAGAAAGTATGGTGACGTGCGGTGTAACCCACGTTTTCTAAATCATTATGTTTACCACCCGCGCGAATACAGCGCTGCACACTTACCGCACGCGTATAGTCGCGTTTTTCATGACCTAAAAAGGTGTCTTTAAACTGCACCATACCGGCGTTGGTAAATAACAGCGTCGGGTCTTCGGCCGGAATCACGGGGCTTGAATGTACGGGCGTGTGATTGTTTTCAGCAAAATAATCAATAAACGCTTGTCTGAGTTGTGCACTGGTCATATAAGCAAACCTAAAAAGTTAAAATTGTGTTTTTTGTATCAAAAATTTGGCGTATCTATAGGCGTTATGTTTTAAACGCTTTGTAGCATTGCGAGCCACTAAAGCCTCGGCTTTGTAAAAACCTCAGACGTTTCGCGTGTTCTTTACGTTCTGTAGGTTTATGGGCATCCTGGTACTTTTTTTCTAGAGCCGCTTGGGCGATTTCACACCACACATCGTCACCCAAGTTTAAATGCGCATCCATGCTGGCCTGGTCATCACTCGCACGCATTAAGGCTTGGCGAATTTTTAATGGCCCCTGGCCTTTTTGTGTAGCCATGCGCACATAGGATTCGACATAACGTTCGTCACTTTGCCAGTTTTTCTGCTGGCAAAGCCGAATAACCTCATCCACCAGGCCTGGTGTTTGTTCATATTCGGCAAATTTTTGGCACAATTTGGTTTTGAGTTCTTTCGCACCATGCTCACGCATCGCAAGCAAATATTGCGCTCGCCCGAGCATTTTTTTAAATAAATCCTCGGGCGATTCTAACTTGGCTTGGCTTGCCTGATTAATCTGGGATTTCATCCAAATCAAACTCAGCGGCCGCTGACGTCTTTGAACCCGGCTTCGGCATTAAGCGCTCTTTTATTTGCGCTTGCAAGGTTTGTGAAATCTCTGGATTGTCTTTCAAAAATTGGCGTGCGTTATCTTTGCCTTGGCCAATTTTTTCGCCATTGTAGCTATACCAAGCCCCGGCTTTATCAATTAGTTTTTCTTGCACGCCTAGATCGACAATTTCGCCTTCACGCGAAATACCTTGGCCGTACAAAATATCAAATTCGACTTGTTTAAACGGCGGCGCGACCTTGTTTTTTACCACTTTAACGCGGGTTTCGTTACCCAGAATTTCGTCGCCCTTCTTAATCGCGCCGATGCGGCGAATATCCAAACGCACCGAGGCATAAAACTTCAGGGCATTACCACCGGTCGTGGTTTCAGGGCTACCGAACATCACGCCAATTTTCATACGAATTTGGTTGATAAAGATCACCAAAGTATTGGTGCGTTTGATGTTGGCGGTTAATTTACGCAAGGCTTGTGACATTAAACGCGCTTGCAGACCCATGTGTGAGTCGCCCATATCGCCTTCGATTTCAGCTTTAGGTGTCAATGCCGCTACCGAGTCAATGACCACAATATCGACGCCGCCTGAACGCACCAGCATGTCGGCAATTTCGAGCGCTTGTTCACCGGTATCGGGTTGTGACACTAATAAGTTGTCGACATCTACACCGAGCTTCTCAGCATAAGATGGGTCTAACGCATGTTCGGCATCAATAAACGCCGCCACGCCGCCTTTCTTTTGGGCTTCGGCAATCGCGTGCAAGGTTAAGGTGGTTTTACCGGATGATTCCGGGCCGTAAATTTCAACTACACGACCTTTTGGCAAACCGCCTATTCCTAACGCAATATCTAAACCTAACGAACCGGTTGAGATGGACTCAATGTCACGCGACGCGGTTGAGTCGCCCATGCGCATAACTGAACCTTTACCAAATTGTTTTTCAATTTGACCGAGTGCCGCTGCCAGCGCTTTTTGTTTATTTTCGTCCATTGAGACTTCCTTTTCGTAACGTATTGGTTAGGAATCATTTAGGGCTGTACGCCGAGTAAAACGCGTGCAAACCAAGCCGACAACCTATTTTAATGACAACAAAAAACCTTTGCTTGAAGGTTCAAACAAAGGTTTTTACCGAACATTGTGAACAAAAAATTATCCCACAATTAGCGGCATTTTAGAAGTGATACTAAAATTTAGACGGGATTTTTCGTGGTCGTCAGAAGCAAGCCTAGTTAAAAATCCATTTAATCTTGCAGAATTTCCAACAAGCCTTCTAACGCCACCTGAGTGGTCTGCAAACGCACGGCATCACGGTCACCTTCAAATAGCATTTTTTTGGTCACAATATCACCATGACCTTGGCGTGCCCAAGCCAACCAAACCGTGCCTACCGGCTTGGCGGGCGAGCCACCGCCTGGCCCAGCAATGCCACTGCAAGCGACACTGACTTCGGCATGCGATTGCTGTAAAGCACCCAGCGCCATTTCGGTTACACAATCTTTACTCACTGAGCCACTGCGTTGAATGGTGGTTTCTTTTACGCCCAACATTTCGCGTTTAGACTCGTAGCTATAGGTAACATACGCCCGATCAAACCAGGCCGAACTGCCGGCGACCGATGTCAGGGCTTCGGCAATCATGCCGCCCGTACAAGATTCAGCCGTAACCGCCATAATATTATGGCTCTTTAAAGCCTCTCCCACTTGAGTGACCAATGCATTCAATTCCATTACTTTATTACTCCTGACAATTGCACTTGCTAATTGATTCCTCTAGGATACCTTTTTTTACTCTTATTCTAAAGTGACAAACGTCGAGATGAGCAAATCCTCTAGCCAACACACCCCAATGATACAACAGTATCTTGCGATTAAAGCCGATCACCCGGATCGTTTAGTGTTTTACCGGATGGGCGATTTTTATGAATTGTTTTTTGAAGATGCGGTTAAAGCCGCTCGACTATTAGATATTACGCTCACCGCACGCGGCCAGTCGGCTGGCAGCCCGATTCCGATGGCGGGCATTCCGCATCACAGTGCGGAAGGTTATTTGGCCAAGCTGGTCAAACTGGGCGAATCGGTTGCTATTTGTGAGCAAGTCGGCCCCGTGCCAGATAAAGGCCCAGTCGAGCGTAAAGTGGTGCGAGTGCTTACACCGGGCACATTAACCGAAGATGCCTTACTCGAAGCCAATCAAGAAAACCTGTTATGCGCTTGTTATCAGTTAGATGATCGCTATGCGCTGGCTTATTTAGATGTCGCCAGTGGTCGATTTGAAGGTTGTGAATTTGATGAACAAGCCAGTTTTGAAGATGAGTTAAAACGTTTACAACCTGCCGAATGCATCGTAGCCGATCAACACCAACTTGAAACCCTACTAAGCGAACAACCAGGCCTGGTGAGTTTGCCCGGCTGGCATTTTGACAGCCAAAGTGCTTATCGCAAAATGACCGAACAGTTGCAAACTCAAGATTTGATTGCATTCGGCTGTGACGACAAACCCGCCCTGGTGAGCGCCGCCGGTGCCTTGCTTTATTATGCGCAAACCATGTTACAAAACCAGCTTAAACAGGTTCAGAGCTTTCATACCTATTCCACTCAAGACTCACTGATTTTAGATGCGATTAGCCGACGTAATCTTGAGCTGGACAGCAATTTAAACGGTGGCACGCATAACACCCTACTGAGCCTGCTCGACCAATGTAGCAGCGCCATGGGAAGCCGATTGCTAAAACGCTGGCTGCTGTTGCCTCTGCGTGATCAAGCCAAAATCAACCAACGCCTTAATAGTGTTGAGACCTTAATTAAACAGGATCAAGTTGATGCCCTTAAAGCCGAATTTAAACCGATCGGCGATTTGGAGCGTATTTTAAGCCGCGTGGCATTATTCAGTGCGCGCCCACGGGATCTTTTACAACTGGGCCGTGCTTTAAATCAACTGCCGAGCTTGCAAAACAAGCTGGCCGCTCTTGACGATGCCGGACTCAAACAACTCAGCCAACGCATTGCTGAATTTCCAGATTTAGCCGACACCCTGAATCGTGCGATTGTTGATAACCCGCCGATGTTAATGCGCGATGGCGGTGTATTTAAACCCGGTTATGACGCGGAACTGGACGAGCTGAATAATTTAAAAAATGAAGCCGGTCAGTTCTTAATGGATTTAGAGCAAACCGAACGCGAACGCAGCGGGATTTCGACCCTGAAAGTCGGCTATAACCGCGTGCATGGTTATTACATTGAAGTCAGCAAACTGCAATCCGCTCAAGTGCCGCTGGATTATGTGCGTCGTCAAACCCTGAAAGGCGCCGAACGTTACATTATTCCGCAACTGAAAGCGTTTGAAGACAAGGTTTTAAGCGCAGGCGATAAAGCGCTCGCACGCGAAAAACAGCTTTACGATGAGCTTTTGCACACCATTAACCGCTCCTTCAAAGCGCTGCAAACCAGCGCCCAAGCTTTGGCGGAATTGGATGTGATCACCAACTTTGCGCAAAAAGCCCAGCAACTCAATTTAACCCGACCGCAATTAACCCAAGCACCAGGCCTGGTGGTTATCCAAGGTCGCCATTTAACGGTGGAAGCCTTAACCGACACGCCGTTTATTCCGAATGATAGCGTGTTTGATGATCAACGCCGTCTGCAAGTTATCACCGGCCCGAATATGGGGGGTAAATCCACCTTTATGCGCCAGACCGCACTGATCGCGATCTTGGCACACATTGGTTGTTATGTGCCGGCCGAGTCGGCTCAGATTGGTTTAATTGATCGCATATTCACCCGCATCGGCGCGTCGGATGATTTAACCAGTGGGCGTTCGACCTTTATGGTTGAAATGACCGAAACCGCCCATATTCTGCACCACGCGACGGAGCATTCATTAATTTTAATGGATGAAATTGGGCGCGGTACCTCTACCTTTGATGGCTTGGCTTTGGCTTGGGCGATTGCAGAACATATGGCGAAAAATGTGCGCGGCTATTGTTTGTTTGCCACGCATTATTTTGAACTTACCGGCCTAACGGAGCAGTTTAAAAACACGGTTAACATCCATTTAAATGCGATTGAGCATCACGATAAAATTGTGTTTTTGCATCAAGTTCAAGAAGGTGCGGCGTCGAAAAGTTATGGCTTGCAAGTCGCCTCACTGGCGGGCGTGCCGAAAAGTGTGATCACACGAGCTAAAGAAATTTTGCAGGACTTAGAAACCCAATCTTCTACCCACTCATCTCACAACACCACGGATAAGCCAACCACCAGGCCTGGTGGTTCTAAAACTCGAATCACCGAACCGAAAATTGAAGCTGAAATTCAATACGACCTCTTTAATTCGAGTGCATCGCACCCCATATTAACTAAACTTGATGATATTACACTCGATGAAATCACGCCAAAACAGGCGCTCGATTTACTTTATGAACTCAAAAAACTGCGCTAACAAATAGGATAAATTATGAGCCAAGCTTTAATCGCCGATGTCAATGCGGATAACTTTCAACAAGTCGTGATTGAGAACTCACATCAAATACCGGTATTGGTGGATTTTTGGGCACCTTGGTGTGGTCCTTGTAAATCGGTGATGCCGATTTTAGAGAAACTCGCTGAAGAGTACGCTGGCCTGTTTTTGCTCGCAAAAATAAATATCGACGACAACGCCGACTTAGCCGACCAATACGCCGTGCGTTCGGTTCCTAGTTTTAAGTTATTTAAACAAGGTCAAGTTGTATCCGAGTTAACTGGTGGCCAAACTGAATCGGCGTTTCGCGAATTACTGGATGCCCAGATTGAACGCCCATCTGATGCATTAAGAGCCCAAGCACAACAAGCTTTTTCAGCCGGCCAAATGGATCAAGCACTCGCGTTACTCGCACAAGCGGCCGAACTGGATCCACTCAACCATAAGGTTCACTTGGACTTGGTTCAAATGTACCTACAGACCGGGCATTTAGATAAAGCCACTAACCTATTCAATAAACTACCGGATGAAGCCAAAAACTCAGCCGAAGGCAAACCCATGTCGGTAATGCTGAGTTTTGCAGAAATTATGCAAACAGCCGATGATGTACATACATTACAAAAAAAGTTAGCTGAGAATCCCAACGACGCCGCCTCCCTTTACGGTTTGGCGAGCATTCTTGTTATGCACCGTGAATTTGAAAAAGCCATACAAACCTTGCTTAAGCTGTTTAGTGTGGATCGACACTATGCCGAAGGCGGCGCGCAAAAAGGGCTGATTAAGTTATTTGACATGTTGGCCGATCAAGCGCCCGAGCTCGTTAAGGCTTACCGCCGCAAACTACAAAGTTTACTTTATTAGTGCACGATTGTTTTGTTACAATTTCAAACCATATTAGAAAAAACTGAAATAAGAGCCGCTCGATTGTCCCTTGATTGAGTTGCTCACAACATAACCCACTAAGGCTATTTATATGAAAAAATCTATTTTTGTTACTTGTGTTTTGGGTCTGAGCGTTGGGCTAACGTCTATCGCTCACGCGCAAAGCGAAGCTTTTAAAGCGCCGCAAGACTTAAGCACAATTAAACCACAGCAACTTTGTGTGCATTATGCCGAACAAGATGAAGCCGAACAGAAACGTTTTTTTGAACGCCTAGATACCCTTAGCTTGCTCAGCCACAAAGATTATGACTTAATTCCACAAGGCAAGATTGAAGTCGGCTCATCAATCTGTGGCATGTACATGGGCAAAGGCAAGCCATTAAAGGAAGATGGTATCCAGATTCGTCCGATGGTGTTTAAAGTGGTGCATATTTATGAAGACCTCTATGCGGTAACGCAAAGCGGTATGGTGATGGAAGTGCATGCACGTGTAGAAGGCGAAATGCCACCAACACTTAACCAACCAATGCCTAGAGTCGTGCCGCCGCCGATTTCAGCCCACTAAGCCTGCGTTAAGTTAGCCTAAAGGCATAAGCGCGTTTAACAAGCTTATGCCTTTAGGCT
>NZ_JACUTY010000120.1 GCF_014859555.1 Thiomicrospira sp.
TTGATTGCCAGTATCTTGCATAAATATGCTTCTGGAAGTTTAACCGAGCAACGCATTTAGTCAGGCTATAAACAGTTGGCTAAAAGTAATTCAATTTATTTTCTTATATTTTCAATTATCGGTCTTGGGCTCGCTAAGGCCTTTACTGGTTTTCATCTTGATTTTGGTGACTATTATCTGGATGTCGAGCGGGCGGTTTTTTTAATCGCGGTGATTGTGACTTTCTATTTTTACAGCGGTTCTGTTAGCAAACTAGGACAGCATGCGGTTTTATTGTTTATCCTGCTTGGCCTCAGTGTCTTAGCGGGTTTGGTTTTGCAGTTAGACCCGGTTCGGGCGGCGGTGGCGTTTGTGATGACGGCTTTGGTGGAGGAAATTTTGCTTCGTGCCGCGTTGTTTGAGCCTTTGATTAAACGCGGTATTAAGAGCTGGAAAATCATTTTAGGCACGGCCTTGTTTTTCACCTTAGTGCATCCGGCGATTTACTCTGATTATCTGTATGGCGTTATGGTGTTGGTAACCGGCATTCTTCTCGGCGCGATATATCTAAATGTTCGCCAGAAAGTTGGCATCGCCTACGGCGTGCTCTGGACAAGCGCGGCTCATACCGGGGTCATCATATTAGGCTGGAAACTCAATATAATCTAACCACCAGGCCTGGTGGTTGTGTCGATTGTCTGATCTTAACCCTGCAAAACTGTTACTAGCCTGTAGGAGATACTTCGCTTTGCTCAGTATGACGAGGTGTTTGTACCAGGCCTGGTGATTGTGTCGGTTGCCTGATCCAAACTCTGCAGCCTGTAGGAGATACTTCGCTTTTCTCAGTATGACGGGGTGTTTGCACCAGGCCTGGTTGCTTAAGCGTTGGCGAAGTTCAATGGTTGTAGGTTCGATAGGTTTAGGGTTTGTTTGGCTTGCCAGAGGTCATAGTTGTCTTGCATAACAAGCCAGCTTTCGGGTGTGCGGCCTAGTACTTTGGATAAACGCAAAGCCATTTCAGGTGAAATGCCACTTTTGCCTTTGATAATGCGGTTGAGCGTTGACGCAGATACGCCCAAATGCTCGGCTAACTGACGTCCGCTTAGCTCACTCGCTTCTAGGTAAACCGTTTCAATAAATTCGCCTGGGTGGGGCGGGTTGTGCATATTCATTAGTGATAATCCTCGTAGTTCAGTATGTAGGCATTGCCATCTCTGAATTCAAACGTAATACGCCAATTGCCACTCACCGATATTGACCAGATTCCGGTTCGCTCGCCTTTTAATGGGTGTAATGCATAACCAGGTAAACTAATGTCTTCAACCTGTTGTGCGGTGTCAATAGCGGCAAGTTGCATTCTTAGCTTTTTTGCATGTTTTGCTTGAATACCGGCATGGTTGCCCGTTTCGTAAAACAGCTTTAAGCCTTTGTGTTTGAATGACATAATCATGCGAATAAGTGTATCTTGTTGCGCAGCGAGAGTCAATCACCAGGCCTGGTGGTTAGTTAGTGTTTCCGCAGTCGGGGCAGGTTTTGCCTATGTCTTCGTTCCAGATTTGTGGGGATTGTTGGATGAATTTGGCCATTAATGCAATGCAGCGTGCATCGTTTAATTCAATTACGTTTACGCCCGCATCTCTTAGCCAGTCGAGGTGGCCGCTAAAATTTTGGGTTTCGCCTACCACTAGTGTGCCGATATTGAATTGGCGAATTAAGCCGGAACAATACCAGCAGGGCGCAAGGGTGGTGACGAGGATTTTGTCGCGATAGGTTTGTTGGCGTCCGGCGCGGCGGAAGGCATCGGTTTCACCGTGAATGGAGGGATCGTTGTCTTGTACACGCCGATTTCGTCCGCGACTGAGTTCGTGGCCTTGCGCATCAAACATCGCCGCACCCACCGGTACACCGCCTTCTTCAAATCCAAGTTGTGCTTGTTCTAATGCGGGTTCAAGTAATGTTGCATAATCCATTTTTTGTTCCTGTTGTTGGGTTTGAAGGTTTAAGTTATAGCTTTAGAGTTAACCACCAGGCCTGGTGGTTTAATTTCGACTGGTTAGAGATGGGTTGGCAAGGTTTTTATATTATTTGTATCCATTAATTAGAAATAACGGAATAGGGCTGGGAGTTGCGTTCCTACTGTGGCCAGTAAGAACACATATACGGGCACCTCGATTAACCCCTGGTTGATTCTGCGGGACTTAAAAGGTCACTTATTC
>NZ_JACUTY010000059.1 GCF_014859555.1 Thiomicrospira sp.
CCAGAATGACTTTTGTGTTACATTTTGTTTTAATTTAAACGCCTTAAATATTAACACCACACAAGTTGGATGGAGATAAACCTTTATGGAATTCACAATTTTTACATTAATTCTTCTCGGGGTCGTTTTTATCTACCTAGTCTCTGGGGTGCGTATTGTGCCGCAAGCCGAGTTGCAGGTGGTTGAACGACTCGGACGTTATCACCGAACACTTCACGGTGGTTTAAACTTTATTATTCCGGTGATTGACCGCGTGCGTTCCAAGTTTGGCACTCAAGAACAGGTAATTGATATTCCGGTGCAAAAGGTCATTACCAAAGACAACGTGAGTATTGTGATTGACGGTTTGGTGTTTTTAAGAATTAGCGACGCCAAACAAGCCACCTACGAAATTCTTAACCTCAAACATGCGATTGCGCAATTAGCGCAAACCACCCTGCGTTCTGAAATCGGCAAAATGGATTTGGACGATACACTTTCGTCGCGCGATACACTTAACGCCACTTTATTAATGGCGTTAGACAGTGCCTCAGCCCACTGGGGTGCAAAAGTAACACGTGTTGAGATTTCGGATATTTCGGTGCCGGAAGCGGTACAAAACGCGATGGAATTACAATTGCGTGCGGAGCGTGAACGTCGTGCCACCGAAACCGAAGCCGAGGGTTTAAAAAACGCGACCATTGCGAAAGCCGAAGGTGATCGTCAAAAAGCCTTTAAAGAAGCCGAAGAGATTGAACGTACCGCCGATGCAAGACGTTATGAACAAATTCAACTCGCGCAAGGTCAGCAACAAGCCATCGAAATGCTGGCATTGGCGATGCAATCGAACCCCAATGCCGCTGAGTTTTTGCTGGCGAAAGATCGAATTAAAGCCTGGGAAGGCATTGCGGCGAGTGATTCGGCAAACAAGGTGGTTATTCCTTATGAAGCCTCTGAGTTAATCGGTTCGTTAAGTGCGTTGCAATCGCTATTTGTCGGCCAAAATGCCGGAAACATCAAATGACCAGCATTGGCCTATTAGAATTGATCCCCAGTTGGATGTTGATCTCACTGGGTTTGATTTTGATCGGGCTGGAAATTTTTATTGGATTGTATATCTTGCTTTGGTTTGGATTGGGTCTGATTTTTGTGGGATTGCTGAGTTTTTTCGTCGACTTCGGTCATGGCGAAATCCAACTAATTTTTGCGTTTGCGATTGGGACGGTGTTGCTGTTTGCGTTGCGCCGAAAATTGATTTCGCCACTTAATGCGCAAACCGAATCCTTGTCGACTTATGAGCCAGGTGAAACTGGCGTGTTATCCCAACACAATGGTCAATGGATGGTGTTTTATCATGGCACCCATTGGTTGGTGGCGAATCCCTCGAATGACTTAACACCTGACCAACACATTAAAGTAACGCAAATCAAAAATAACCAGGCCTGGATTGAAACGGTGTCTTAATGCGTTGGTTTGTGCTGTGTTTATACCTAGTTAACCACCAGGCCTGGTCGCAAAATGCTGAGCTGGCGATCAGTGACCCGCTTAAATATGTGGCGCAACTTGAAACCCAAGTCGCCACCTCATCCTCCGACCTTTCATTTAAGCAACTTAAAACCTTATTACAGGATAAACGGGTGATTCACGTCGGTGAAATTCACCCTCGCTACAGTGACCATTTAATTCAACTCGCTTTATTGCACAGCCTTCACCAATACTCGCCTAACCTTGCGATTGGCGTGGAATGGTTTCAACAGCCTTTTCAAGCTTGGCTGGACGCTTATGTTTTAGGGCGTATAGATGAAGCCGAACTGCTGCATCTATCTCAGTATTACCAACGCTGGCGCGTAGATTTTCGAGTTTTACGGCCTATTTTACTTTATGCTCGTCAGCACCAACTGCGGATTCTGGCCTTAAATGCGCCAACCGAACTCACTCGCCAGGTTTCGAGTTTAGGCCGCCAAAGTTTAAGTTTAGAACAGCTCGCCAACATGCCCAACATTCACCCGCCCAGCCCTGCGCAACAACAACGTTTAACCTCATTCTTTGAAGGCAAAATTTCCGCCGACCGGGATGTAGAAGACTTTATTTTTGCGCAGCGTATTTGGGACGAAACTATGGCGCATAACGCGTTGAATTTTCTGCAACACAACCCAGATCATAAATTATTAATCTTTGCCGGTAACTTCCACTTAGCACATCAACAAGCCATTCCGAATGATATGGCGCGGGAAATGCCCGAATTACAAAATCAACAAGTCACCATTAGTAGTGGGTCGTTTGAAGATTATGAAGCGGGTGCGTTTGATTATTTTGTATTCACCGATCCGATAAGCCTTCCCAAACATGCGCGACTCGGCGCACGCCTGAACACCCAAAACGCCTGCATCGAGTCGATCGAACCTGACAGTGCGGCCGAAAACGCGGGGTTAAAGACTGGTGACTGCGTTATTCAGTTTGATGATTTTCAAATTCGCCACTATGCCGACCTAATACTAAAACTCAGTCAAACACCAGCAAAGGCTTCTGCAAAGCTGACACTAAAAAGGCAAGAACAAATCATGCAAGTTGATATAACCTTCGACTAAAACTCAGCCTATTCCGCGCATAAGGTTTCAACACGGTAACAACCTGCCTTACCCGCTAGGCGCTGAGCTAAGTCCGGCAACAGAGTTTTCATTTGCGCGTTTAATGTCCAGGGTGGATTAATCACCACCATGCCACTAGCGGTCATGCCTCGCCCGTTGGTATCGTCACTCAAGCCCAATTCAAAAAGTTGGATATTTCGGATGCCGCTGGCGACCAGAGCTTTTTCGAGTCGATTTATGCGGCGACGTTCAACCATCGGATACCATAAAGCATAGGTTCCGGTTGCAAAGCGTTTATGCGCTTGAACCAAGGTATCAACCACGGTGTCGTAGTCTTCTTTTACTTCATAAGGCGGATCAATCAATACCAAGCCTCGGCGTTCTTT
Organism: Thiomicrospira sp.; assembly: GCF_014859555.1. Lineage (GTDB taxonomy): Bacteria > Pseudomonadota > Gammaproteobacteria > Thiomicrospirales > Thiomicrospiraceae > Thiomicrospira. Next base: position 2,954 of record NZ_JACUTY010000059.1, read on the forward strand.
GGGCGGCAACTGTGCAATTAAACCCTTAAAGCCATCGTTATCAAATATTTTTAATCGGCGCTGCGCGCCTAAATTTTGTTTAAGTAAGGCTTGTTCTTTTGGATGCAACTCAAACAAACTTAGTCGATCTTGTTCACGTAATAACTTTTGCGCAAACCAAGGCGAACCCGGATAAAATTTTAGCGCTGAACTTGCCCGCGCCTGCTGGTTAAAGTCGGCTACCAAATCAACATAACGCTGCAACGGTTCGGCTAAATTGTTTTTGCCCCAAAGCGCCCCTATGCCATTTTGAAATTCGGCATTTTTTTGCGCTTCGGTTGAATCTAACGCGTAGCCACCCGCACCTGCATGGGTGTCGGCATACCAAATAGGTTTGTCTTTTTGCAGCAAATAGTCCAAACATTGCACCTGAATCACGTGTTTTAACACATCGGCAAAATTTCCCGCATGAAACGCATGGCGATAACTTAACATAATAAAACTAACTTCCTATTAACCGATGATTTCTTGATTATAAACCAGCATTTAAAACTTATGGGCACCTCGATTAACCTCTGGTTGATTCTGCGGGACTTAAAGGTCACTTATTCTAGGCGTGCGTCGCCGACCTTAGTCATTCTAAGGTCAAGGCGGACAACAACGAAGAAGTGACCTTTAAGCCCCGCCCGCAGGGGCTTAGCCAAGTTTCTCAGCTCTGCGTTGTGAACCTTTGCAAGGTCTAGACATTCCTTCAGGTTCACGCCTTGATCTGAAAAACTTGGCGTTGCCAGAATAAATCAGGGGTTAATCGAGGTGCCCTTATTCGAAAAGCTTGTCCCGCAAGCGCGTCACTTTTATGACAGCTTTATAAAAGAAATGTTACAATCCGCGCAAATCGATCCTAATAACTTATGCCATTTTATGCATTTTGCTGCAATTTGATGATAAACAGGAAACCAACAGCATGGAACTGAAAAACATTCAAACCATAGAAGAGGCCGGTAAAAGCGGTCGTATCGAGTTATTCCGATTTGGGATCGCGCTTTTATTTATTGTCGGTGTGGTTCTGTTTACCTACATCAATTTTGGTCATATTAGTATCACTCTAGTGGTTGCGGCGGTGATTGGCGGCTACATGGCGATGAACATTGGCGCCAACGATGTGGCCAACAACGTCGGCCCGGCAGTGGGATCGAAAGCTATGACCTTAACCACTGCGATTGCGATTGCGGCGGTATTTGAAGCCGCCGGCGCGATTATTGCAGGTGGCAGCGTGGTCACCACCATCAAAGGTGGCATTATCAGCCCGGATGATATTGACGATGCCCAAATCTTTATATGGTTAATGATGGCGGCTTTATTGGCCGCCGCCTTATGGCTAAACCTTGCCACCGCTTTAGGCGCGCCGGTTTCAACCACTCACTCCATTATTGGCGGGGTCATGGGTGGCGGCATCGCCGCCGCCGGCTGGGCGATTGTTAACTGGGACACAATTGGTCAAATTGTGATCAGCTGGGTGGTTTCACCGGTTCTGGGTGGCGCCATTGCCGCCGGCTTGCTTTATCTCATCAAACGCACGATTACTTACAAGTCCGACATGATGGATGCTTCACGCCGTATGGTTCCTTGGCTATTAGCTTTAATGGGCTGGGCGTTTGGTACTTATTTAATGATGAAGGGCTTAAAGCAGATTATGCCGGTAAGCTTTATCAGTGCGATTGGTGTCGGTGTTGTAGTCGCGTTAATGGTGTATTTTATCACTCGCCCGATGGTCAATCGCGCCTCTATGATTAATGCCAACAGTAAAGATGGCGTCAACAAAATGTTTACCATCCCGCTTATTTTTGCCGCGGCCTTACTGAGTTTTGCACATGGTTCAAACGATGTCGCCAATGCGGTCGGGCCATTAGCCGCCATTAACGATGCACTGATGGAGTCAGAAGTGCATGGCAAAGCCGCGATTCCACTTTGGATATTGTTGGTGGGCGCAATCGGTATCGCAATTGGTTTGGCGCTTTATGGCCCAAAACTGATTCGTACCGTGGGCAGTGAGATTACCGATATCGACCAAATGCGTGCTTATAGTATTGCCATGGCGGCGGCGTTAACGGTTATTTTAGCTTCGCAGCTGGGTTTACCAGTCAGCACCACCCACGTCACGATCGGCGCGATCTTTGGCGTGGGCTTCTTGCGTGAATATTTGAAAGCCAACTATAAACGTATGATCCAAAAAATCGAAGATCACCACAAAGGCAAAGATCGCGCGATTGTCGAAGCCTTTATTCGTCGTTTTGACAAGGCATCATTGGCTGAAAAAGGTCGCATGTTGCAAGACTTGAAAAATGATGCGCTAGACAACAATGCACACTTGACCAAAAAAGAACGCAAAGGACTTAAAAAAGTCTACCGCGAAGAATTGGTCAAACGCACCATCATGTTAAAAGTCATCGCGGCTTGGGTGATCACCGTCCCAGCTACCGCTTTAATTGCTGCAGGTGTGTTCTATACCATTCAAATGTTCATGACCCCTTAATCCTTTCAACCACCAGGCCTGGTATCAAAAGTGCCAGGCCTGGTGGTTGTTAATTCCTTTCCCTGTCAGCGTTTAACCCTGTCTTGTCTGGTTTTGTTTGCCTTTTGAATGGGTTTTTATGTATTTTCGGGTTTCTCGTTTATAATGGCGCGCATGACTAATCAGACCTCTCAATTCGCCCAGATTCCAATGCAATCGGTTGGCCCATTTAAGCTAATCGGTGATGTCGCTGTGGATGACTTAATGGTGCCAATGGCTACTTATGAAACGCCATTATGGCCGTCTGTTGCACGTGGCGCACGCACGACCGCGCATGCCGGTGGTATTCGGGTCACCTTGGTGGATGAACGCATGACGCGCTCGATTCTGTTGCAAGCGCCGCACGCAGGTGAAGCTTTGCGCTGTTTGCAAGCTTTAAAAGCACGCCAAGATGAGATGCAAACCCAAGTCAGCCGTTCCAGTCGATTCGCCAAACTGATTAATATTCACAGCCAAATTATTGGCAACTTGATTTATTTACGTTTGGAATTCACCACCGGTGATGCGTCCGGCCACAATATGGCGACGCAAGCCGCCGACACCTTATTCCCGTGGATTTTGGCTGAATACAGCCAACTAGAATATGTCTCGATTTCCGCCAACTTTTGCACCGACAAAAAAGTCTCGGCGGTCAACGGCATTTTAGGCCGTGGCAAAAACGTGGTGTGCGAAACCACAATTCCGGCCAAACTATGCCATCGTTTTTTAAAAACCACCCCGCAGGCCTTGGTTGATTTACACATTAAAAAAGACTTAATCGGTTCGATTGTGTCCGGCGGTTTACGCACCGCCAACGCGCATGTCGCCAACATGTTATTAGGGTTTTATTTGGCCACTGGTCAAGATGCCGCCAATATCGTTGAAGGCTCACAAGCTATTAATCATGCCGAGGTCACAGCTGAAGGTGATTTGTATTTTTCGACCACTTTGCCCAATTTAATTGTCGGTACCGTGGGCAATGGCAAGGGTTTGGATTTTGTGCAAGCCAACCTAGCGCAACTCGGTTGCACCGACCCGCAAGCCCAACCGGGCGACAATGCTCGACGCCTCGCCTGTATCGCCGGCGCCACCGCTTTATGTGGTGAACTGTCTTTATTAGCCGCGCAAACCAATCCCGGCGAACTCATGGCCGCCCACTTAAAGCTGGAACGTTAATTTCGTGTCTGATTCGAACAACATTACCCAGCGCAAACAAGATCATATAGATCATCTTTTACAAGATAGAGAGATTGAGCGCGCGCAATCCGGTTTTGATGTCATTCAACTCAATCATCGCGGTTTGCCAGAGCTAGACTTTAACCAACTTGACTCCTCTACCCAGCTAATGGGAAAACGTTTGCGTTTTCCATTACTGATTTCATCCATGACTGGTGGTGGCGCGGATAACCTCGTCAATATCAACCGACACTTAGCTCAAGCCGCTGAATCTCAACAGGTGGCGTTAGCGGTGGGTTCGCAACGCGCGATGATCCAAGACCCAGCCGCACGCAAAAGTTTTGAGTTGCGCCAGTATGCGCCCAGTATTCCATTATTTGCCAACTTGGGCGCGGTGCAGCTTAATACCGGTTTTGGATTGGATGAAGCCAGAGCCGCGGTGGATATTTTGCAAGCCGATGCGCTGATTCTGCACCTTAACCCTTTGCAAGAACTGATCCAGCCCGAAGGTGACCGAAACTTTGCCGGACTGGCCGATAAAATTCACCAGCTTGCGCAAAAACTGGCTGTGCCGATTGTGTTAAAAGAAGTGGGTTGTGGTTTATCGCCTGCCGATATTAAACTGGGTTTAGACGCGGGTATTCAGTATTTTGATTTAGCTGGCCGCGGTGGCACCTCTTGGAGCCGAATTGAAGCGCATCGCGCTGAGTCTGATCTGGGTGTATTATTTCAAGATTGGGGCATCACCACGCCACAAGCACTGCAAATGGCGCGGCCTTATCAGTATCAAGCCAAGTTCTTTGCCAGCGGTGGGATTCGTAATGGTATTGATATGGTTAAATCAGTTATAATGGGCGGCTGTGTCTGTGGTTTAGCCGCCCCCTTCCTCAGCCCGGCGATTGAATCAACGCAAGCGGTAGAGCAAAAGATACAACAGCTAAAACAAGAGTTTCAGGTTGCACAGTTTTTACTGGGCGCGGCTAATATAGAATCACTATTTTTAAACGACGCGCACCTTTTGCGCACTAACGGCGGAATGAATCCTAGGTTATGAGTCAGAATGTCGGCATAGATTTAATCCATTTTGCGACCGCAGATTTTTATCTTGGGTTGGATGTGTTTGCGCAACAAAAAAACCAAGATGTCGATAAATATCTGGTCGGCATTGGGCAAGAAAAAATGTCGATTGCGCCACCGGATGAAGACATCGTCACCTTGTCGGCCAAAGCCGCCGAACCCATTTTGGCACAAGTGGATCGTACTAAAATCAGTGCGGTATTTTTCGCTACCGAATCCGGGGTTGATCAATCCAAATCAGCCAGCGCGTTTGTACACAGTCTATTAAACCTGCCAAACCGTTGCCGTGTGATTGAACTTAAACACGCCTGTTATGCCGGCGCGGCGGCCCTGCAAATGGCCGTAAACACCGTAAAAGCTAACCCAAAAGAACAAGTGCTAGTGATTGCGGCCGACATTGCACGTTATGATTTAGACACCTCGGGTGAAGCTACTCAAGGTTGCGGCGCGGTGGCGATGCTGGTTAAAACGGATCCGCGTATTTTAGCCATTGAAGCTGGCTCAGGTTATCACACAGAAGATGTAATGGACTTTTGGCGCCCCAACCACCGTGAAACCGCATTGGTGGATGGCAAGTATTCTACCAAAGTCTATCTCAGCAGCCTAAAGTTTGCCTGGCAACACTTCACCGAAGAAACTGGCCGTGGGTTTGATGACATTCAGCAGTTTTGTTATCACATTCCGTTTACCAAAATGGCTGAAAAAGCGCACAAACAACTGGTCAAACAAGTCGGCGTAAAACAACCAGATCAACTAACCAGCCAGCAAGTTGCCGCCAGCCAAATTTATAACCGTGTAATTGGTAACAGCTACAGCGCCTCGCTGTTTGTTGGTTTTTGCTCGTTGCTGGACCACAAACCCAATCTAGACAATCAACGCATTGGTTTTTTTAGTTATGGTTCTGGCTGTGTGGCGGAGTTTTTTAGCGGCGTGATTCAGCCTGGTTATCAAAACGTGTTGATGACCGCTGAACATCAGCAAGGTATCAAAGCACGTAGCGCGCTGACTTATCAGCAATATCTGGACTTGTATCACCACACAGAACCCAACCAGGCCAATATTACCTTCCCTGAATACCATGCTGGGCCTTTCCGTTTAAGCGGGATTCAAGACCACAAACGTTGTTACCTTAAAACGGGCCAATAAACCATGAACACGCGTTGCACCGTGCCCGCAAAACTGATTCTCAGTGGCGAGCATGCTGTTTTATACGGTGCGCCTGCTTTGAGTATGGCGATCAATTTAACCACCGAATCTCAGCTAACATTCCAGCCCGATACTCATCACCACATTGATATTTTTTTAACCGATTATGACCAGCACCAGGCCTGGTCGTTTATTGATGCCTGGGATCAAGCCATCGAAATCGAAGCGCGATTCTTGGCGTTTGAAAAAGGCTTAAAATCGATCCGCCAAGTCTGTCAGCAACCGTTTGATTTGGTATTGTTATGTTTGTTTCATTTTGAGCAGCAGTTTCACCTGCAGCCGGGTCACTGGAACATAAGCATTCAATCCAACGCTTGGGCAGGCCGAGGTTTAGGCAGCTCCGCCGCAGTTATCGTGAGTGTATTAAGTGCGTTATTTAAACATCACCATATTCAAAATGAATCCGCCCTACTCGCATTAGCGCAAATGGTTGAGTCTCGACAGCATGGTCAATCCAGCGGTTTAGACCCGCTGAGTGTTTTGTATGGTGGCTTAGTGCGTTATCAACCAGAAAAAGCACTACAAAATCTGCCATCGCATCGTTTCCAAGCCTGGTTGATTGACACTGGCGAACCCAGTAGCACAACGGGTGAATGCGTGAGCCACGTCAAAGCACAGCATGCGCAAGATAAGGTTTTATGGCAAACCTTTACCGAATGCACAAACGAGATGCATAAAGCTTGGCTAGCCCATGATGGCGCGGCTTTAAAACAAGCCGTTCGCAGCAATCAAACCTTATTAGAAAAAATCGGCGTGATACCTACTAAAGTGGCTGAGTTTATTCAGCAGCTCCAACAAACACCTAATTGTGCCGCTAAAGTATGTGGTGCGGGCAGTATTTCTGGTGAACAAGCCGGGGTTGTGATGGCGCTATGTGAACAAGACCCAACCGACTTGTGTACACAGTGGGGCTTCACCTGCCAAAAAATCCAAATAGACCAACAAGGCGCGCGTTGCCAAACCGATTAAAGGAGAAATAATGCCGCCTAACCCCACTCAAAACCCGATTCAATATATCAGCAGCGCCCCCGCCAACGTGATGCTAATGGGTGAACATAGTGTGGTTTACGGTCAACCAGCTTTGGTCGCGAGCTTAACGCCACGTATTCAAATTGAATGGACACCACGTGATGACCGCCAACTAGACATTATTTCCGAACTCGCCCATTTCACAACCCAACTAGATCAAATAAAAGACCACCCCAAACTGCGTTTTGTACTGGCGGCTTTAAAAGCCTTTGCACCGAAGTTAGCGCAAGGCTGGACATTACGCATTCACAGCGAGTTTCCTGATGATTGGGGGTTGGGCAGTTCGGCGGCGGTATTGGCCGCTTGCCTAGTTGGATTGGAAAACATTTGCCAGCTTAAACTAAGTGATTGGGCACGTTTTGAGCTTGGACATCGCTGTATATTAGATGTGCAAGGTCGGGGTTCGGGTGCGGATTTAGCGGCCAGTTTAACCGGCGGCTTAGTGTTTTTTGATCCGAGCAGACAATGCATTCAACCCATCCCAGTTTCACTGGATTTGTGCCTGATCTACAGCGGATACAAAACTCCGACCAGCCAAGTATTAGCTCAGGTGGCCAAGGCTTGGGCGGATCGCCCCGAAGAGCTGCAAGCTTTGTATCAAAAAATGGGTGACACAACACGCTCGGCTTATCAGATCTTAACAAAAACACATTCAGCGGATGATCCCGCGTTTTACCAGCAAGTCACGCATTACCAGCAACTCATGACACAACTGGGTGTCAGCGACCCGACATTGGATAATATTGTTGACCAACTCCGCACTTGCTTACCGGCCGCCAAAATATCCGGTTCGGGACTGGGGGATTGTGTCATAGGATTCGGCCATATCAAAGCGCTTCCACCCTATAAAATCATGAACGCCCGCATTAATTCACGCCCAGCCGAATGTATTTCACAAGCCCGCAATCATCATCAAACCCAGGTCACATTATGAGCAATTCACACGCCTTGAGCGCGCAACACATTGTCCAGCAATTAATCCCAAACCAAGCGCCCACTAAAACACTCGGTTTTGGCGAAGCGCCAGTTAATATTGCACTCAGTAAATATTGGGGCAAACGTCAGCTATCGCTTAACTTGCCCACCAATTCGAGTTTATCGATCAGTTTACCGGGCTTGGGAACTCAGACACATTTAAGCTTACTTGAAAATAACCAAAACACCGAGGACCAGGCCTGGTTGAACGGCCAACGCTTAGCTCAAGATTCTGAATTCGCTCGACGTTTAACTCGTTATTTGGATTTTTTTCGTCCCACTAATCAAGTTTTTAAAATCGACACCATCAACTCGGTTCCCACGGCGGCGGGTTTAGCCTCTTCCGCTTCAGGTTATGCCGCTTTGGTGAAAGCTTTAAATGATTTGTTTGATTGGCGGTTGGATTTACGATCGTTGTCGATTTTGGCGCGTTTAGGCAGCGGCAGTGCAAGCCGTTCGTTGTTTGATGGCTTTGCGATTTGGCACAAAGGCCAAGCGCAAGACGGTATGGATTCTTTTGCTGAAGCCTTGCCGCAAACCTGGAAAGGCTTTTGCATTGGTTTAGTTAAAATTGATACGACTGAAAAACCGATTGGCTCAACCCTTGGCATGCAGCAAACCGTCAATACCTGCGAACTCTACCAGGCCTGGCCGGCACAAGCCGAACGTCAGGTAAAACTGATTCAACAAGCAATTCAACAACAAAACTTTAGCCTATTAGGCGAAACCGCCGAACATAATGCGTTATCTATGCACGCCACCATGATCGCCACTTGGCCGCCGATATTATATTGGCAAGCCGAATCCGTATTGGCGATGCAAAAGGTATGGCAACTTCGTCAACAAGGCGTAGAAGTCTACTTTACAATGGATGCTGGACCAAATTTAAAGCTGTTATTTTTAGAACCCAATAAAAACGCGGTCAAAGCCGCGTTTCAAGAGTTAGACGTGATTCAACCGTTTGGTTAATCGTTTTATTTCACGATTTTTAAACTCGGACGTTTAGGTTTATCGGGCTTGGATGGTGTTTCGGTCTCATCTGGATAAGCTTCCGGTGGAAATGGCATACCTTGGCCATTTTCACGCGCAAAAATCGCATGTACCGCCTGAGGCGGAAAGCCAATTTTGCGCTCTACGCCTTGAAATCGTGCGCGAAAACTAATCCAATCGTTGCTTAAATCCACCGCTTGCGCCGCCGTAGGCGACACATTTAATACAATAAAACCCTCATCCACAAATTCAAGCGGCACCTCTACCCCAGGGTAGTTAGCGTCCACTTGCAGGTGTGGCGTCCACTCATTATCAACAATCCACTGATACACAGCTCGGATCAAATAAGGCCGGTTCGAAATCATCATAAGGGTCCTATTGTTTGCAACTTAACAAGTGTTCAATTTGTCTATTAAGCGTCATTCATATCCAGCTCATCATCCGACAAGCTTTCATTAAACATTTCGCGCTCCATTAGACGGTTTGAATAGTCTGTAATCGCTTTGGCTGATTTAGGTAACTCAATACCTAATGAAGGTAAACGCCATAGCAATACGGCTAAACTTGCATCCACCAAGGTGTAATCATCACTCATAAAGAAATCTTTATGCGCAAAAACTGGAATCATCTGAATCAACCGTTCGGTTAAATCACGACGTGCACGTTTTACCGCTTCAGCACTTTCATTACGCACAATAGTTTCGACTAACGGATACCATTCGGTTTCAATTTGGCGTAACTGTTGACGTGATCGTGCTTTAGAAATCGGGTCAACTGACATTAATGGCGGGTGCGGATAACGTTCGTCTAGATATTCGATAATGACCTGCGCATCGTATAAAATCAATTCACGATCAACTAAGGTCGGTAAGCTTCCGTAGGGGTTTAACTCAACCAAATCTTCTGGCATGTTATCTGGATCCACTTCGATCACATCCATTGGAATGTCTTTTTCTTTTGCCACCAAACGTACACGGTGAGAATTCGGACTACGAGGATCAGAAAACAGGGTCATAACCGAACGTTTTGTTAATGGAATATCCGACATAAAAGGCTCCTTCAGTGGCCAATGCATAAAAACAACTAAATAAGAATATTATACACCCCTTGTCAAGGCTTAGGCTTGGGCACGGGATAAACGGACAGAT
>NZ_JACUTY010000121.1 GCF_014859555.1 Thiomicrospira sp.
AAAAAATCATCGTCGCCCTAACCGAAACCGCCCGCTTAATGCAACAAGTCGATAAGGTGCTGTATCCGGAGAAAACTAATGCAAGATGAAATTAAAATTGAAGGCTTAGAAGATATTCAGCTACTAAAAGAAAGCTGTACAGTCGAATGCAAATCGGCGTTAGGCCAGAATGGTAAGGGATCCCTTCCAAAGGAATTCTGGCAAAGTTATTCTGCTTTAGCAAATACTTACGGTGGAATCATCTTGCTGGGCGTTAAAAAAAAACGGCCAGTTTTCAATTAGCGGGTTAACGGATACCGATAAGGTATTGAAGGAAATTGCGACAGGCGCCAATAATCCAAGTGTTGTCAGTGCTAATTTGCTGAATGATCAGTTAATCGAGGTGATTGAACTTTTAGGCGGTTCTATTATAAAGGTGACCATTCCCGAAGCCCCACGCAAGCAAAGACCTATTTATCTAAAGAATACGCCGTTTAATCATAGTTATCGACGATTTAATGACTCGGATCAGTTAATGTCTGATGAAGATGTTAAACGTGCATTAGCAGAACAGGTCAATGAAACTCGTGATAATGAAATCTTAGTCGGTTATGGCATTGATGATTTAAACCTAGATAGTTTAAAACGTTATCGCCAGCTTATTGCTGTCAGAACCCCGCAGCATCCCTTTAATGAAGTGGATGATTTATCATTTTTAGAGCGCATTGGTGCATGGCGTAAAGACCGTGAAACGGGACAACAGGGATTAACACTTGCTGGTTTGTTAATGTTTGGTCAGGATTATCTAATACGAGAAAAACTGCCTAATTATCAACTGGATTACCGCGATGGCTTCGACCCCAAGTATGATTCTGAAACTCGGTGGATAGATCGAGTAACACTTGATGGAACCTGGTCAGGTAACTTATTTGATTTTTATCAGATTATTTATCGAAAGCTAACTACAGATCTTAAAGTACCATTTGAATTGGAAAAAGGCGTCAGAAAAGATTCAACACCATTACACGACGCAATTCGTGAATCACTTTGTAATGTGTTGGTGCATGCTGACTATAGTGGGCGCACCTCGGTTTTAATTGAGAAAAAACCAGATATGATTTTATTTCGCAATCCGGGACTTATGCGTATTCCAGTCGAAACTGCAATACGTGGTGGTGAACCAGATTGCCGTAACCGAATATTGCATCAAATGTTTTTTTACATTGGAGCGGGTGAACGATCGGGAACAGGAATTCCTACCGTATTCAAAAGCGTTAAGCATTACCACTGGAAAGCACCCAGTATTGAAGAGTATTTTGACCCCAGTGAACGAACAGAACTCAAGCTTTGGATGACGGATCTATTACCCAAGGGAACAATGGAGTTATTAGCTCGCCACTTAGGTAAAGATTTTGCTTCTTTGGGGTATCTTGGACAAATTGCGCTCGGTATTGCTTTAAGTGAAAAAACTGTTTCACATGACCGCTTAACTGCGCTTTGCACTGAGCATGCAAGCGACATAAGCAAAACGCTTAACAAATTAGTTGACCAGGGCTATTTGATTAGAACAGGTCAGAGCCGTGGAGCTAGTTATCACTTAACCATGCTTGATGATTTTCTTCCAAAACCTGACGAGTTTTTTGGTTCAAACACCCGGAGTTCAAGCTCAAATACCCTAAGTTCGGATCCAAACACCCGGAGCTCAAGCTCAAATACCCTAAGTTCGGATCCAAACACCCGGAGTTCAGATATTCAACGTGATCATTTAGGGCGTCGCATTTCAGACTACACCATGCATCGATGCCCCATTATTGATAACTTAAGTGAAGTTGATAAGTCTCTATTAGAAAGACTTAAAACTAGTGCCAAACAAGCTATTGAAAAGGCTAAGCTACCCTGTGCTGAATTGGAAAAGATTATTTTTGAAATTTGCCAAGAACATTATGTACCTCTTTCAGTTTTAGCAGAGTTACTCAATAGAAATCCTGATTCGTTACGCAAACAATATCTAACGCGTTTAGTGAAATCAGGACAACTAGAACTCGCTTTCCCTACAGAGAGAAATTCACCTAATCAGGCTTATTTGACATCCAATCAAAAAATAACGACAAATGATTGACTAGATTGCATTTCAGCTTGAGTTTGCCATAATGATGGGCTCATTATGTTGAGA
>NZ_JACUTY010000008.1 GCF_014859555.1 Thiomicrospira sp.
TCAATCTCAATCTCAATCAGGATATTACCAGGCACTTGAAGGATTAGTTAACCAGGATCAAGCCTTTTATTGCGACTGCACGCGCAAACAGATTTTTGCACGCGACCCGCAAGGCCTGTACAAAGGTTATTGTCGTGAGAGAAAGCTAACGGCCTCAGATCGACACGCCGTGCGCTTTAAATCCCCCAATCAGCTTATGACTCTAACGGATTTAATTCAGGGCCAGGTTGAGCTTAATCTGGCTAGCGCATTAGGAGATTTTGTATTAAAGCGGCGCGATGGTTATTTTGGTTATCATCTGGCCTGCGTGGTGGATGATTTAGCGCAGGGTGTAACCCATGTCATCCGAGGTTCAGATTTACTTGAAGCCTCCTTTGCACAAACCTTAGTTTGTCAGGCGCTGACAGATACACAACTGCAGTATGGTCATCACCCCGTCGCCGTCAACTGCGCGCAGGTTAAATACAGTAAATCGGCTCACAGCCCCGCCATTGAACCGAAACAAGCGAATGAGCAATTATGCGAAGCATTGAGGTTTTTAAATCAATCTCCACCGCAATATTTAAAGCAGGCTAACTTAAATGAGATTTGGCATTGGGCCATTATTAACTGGAATTTAAGCCTTATTCCACCCAAAGGCAAAATTGAAACATGAGTATTACCCAAGCAAACCAAGCCTTAATTAATTGGCTAAGTTATGCGCCCAACTATTCAGACAGTGGTGAACAAATTCAGCGCATTGAAACACATATTTCATGTGTTTTCCTAACTGGTCAGTATGCTTATAAACTTAAAAAGCGCGTGAACTTTGGCTTTTTAGACTTTACCCAGTTGAGCCAACGACAGCATTTTTGTGAAATGGAGGTGGAATTAAACCGCCGCACGGCCCCTCAGCTTTATTTAAGCGTTGTGCCGATCTACCAACACCCAGAACACCCAGATCAGATTAGTTGGGCACCACAACCAGGCCTGGTGGTGGCCGATTATTTAGTTAAGATGAATCAATTTGATCCCGAAATGGTCCTCAGCCGTTATTTGCTGCATACGCCCTTATCCGATTCACAAATCAGCCAATTAGCCAACGCAATCGCCCGACTCCACCAACAGGCCGAATCGATTCCGGCTGGCGACTTCTTAGGTTCACCGGCTTGTGTGCTCGAACCTATGACGGACAATTTTCCCTCTTTACTGGCGTTATTAGACTGCCCCCAACTTAAAACCACTCAGGACGATTTTGACTGCCAGACTTTACGAGATCGACTCAATCAGTTAGAACTTTGGACGCGTAACCAGCACACTTTGTTAGCGCCTATGATTGAACAACGCCAACAACAAGGCCATGTGCGTGCTTGTCATGGCGACCTGCACCTAGACAATATTACGCTGATAAACGATCAGCCGGTGTTGTTTGATGGGATTGAGTTTAACGATCAATTTCGTTGGATTGATACCTTAAGTGATTTAGCTTTCTTGTTGATAGATTTAGATTTTCGACAAAAACCTGCCTTAGCTTTATCAATTTTAAATCGTTATTTACAACAAACCGGTGACTATGCTGGCCTGGTTTTATTGCGTTTTTATCAAACCTATCGCGCCCTAGTACGCGCCAAAATTACCGGCTTGCGTTACCAGCAACTCGACCCGACTTCAGCTGAAGCACGTTATGTTTTAACCACGATGGTGGCTTATATTGATTTAGCCGAACATTATGCTTACTTACATCAAGCCAGCCCAACCTTGTTTATTATGCAAGGTATATCGGGCTCGGGCAAAAGCTATTATGCCGAACAAATCCACCAACAAGTCGGCGCTTTGGTAATCAGCTCTGATCGCGAACGTAAACGCCTTTATGGCATTCAAAACACCACGCGTGTATCGGATGCTGAAAAATCGGCTTTATATAGCCCACACATGAACCAAGCAACCTATCAAGCCTTGTACCAGGCCTGCCAATCGGCTTTACAGTCCGGCTTGAGTGTGGTGGCCGATGCGACGTTTTTACAAGCCAAACACCGCGAGCGTTTTATCGAAATGGCTGAATCTGCTCAACGCCCGTATTTAATTATCAGCCTAGAACCCGATGCCGATTTAGCCGAGCAACGCATTGCTGAACGCGAACAGCTTAATCTAGACCCTTCTGATGCGGATGCGCAAGTCATGCGCCGCCAACTTGACCAGTTTGAAGCACCTTTAGCCTGCGAACATAGCCTCAGTATTAAGATGGGTTCAGAATTGCCAAGCCTTAAGGATTACCTAAATCAGCCGATAACGCCTTTAGTTAAAGAAATAATCGGATAAATTATATGTTTTTAAATCCATTGAAATGGGTGATGATTTCAAGTTTAGTGTCAATCAGCTTTTTATCGACACCCTATGCCCTCGCCCAAACACCGCCCCAACAAGCCGAGTTATTGGGTATTAAGCTGACCGAGGCCGACATGCAATCGGTACGCACACATTTAGCTAATCTGGGTGGATTTAAACAAGATCGCGCCACCGCTGACCATCGTAATATGGATAAATTTTTTGCTTACTCCAATTTACGCGACAGTTATTACGTGCAATTTCGTTATGATGCCAATGGCAAAGTAGTCTCCGCCAAACGCCTTCTGCGGCGCTCAGGCACACACTTTAATAACGATTATCGCGATGTGGAAACCCAACAAGTAGCGCGACAACTCATTCAAACCTATGGTCAACCTAATCAAGTTATCCGTAAAAGCTTAAATGGCTTACCCAGTTACGCCTCGTTTGTTTGGCAAGACGACCAAGTTAGGATTACAGTGGACCGAGTGGGCAGTGATCGCTACGCACCGATATTTATTGAATATGAAGTTACCACGGATCCTTATGTGGCTAAACAAGAAGAAAATGAAAACCAAAACCCAATCAATAATGTGCTTTAGAAAATAACTGGAAAGCGCGATAAGCACTTGTTTTCAAACCCAAGCAGTTTTAGTATATTAAATTAGAAGTGAATAAAACACCTGCCAGAGCGGCAAGCTTTAACTAAAGGATACGCCATGAATATTTCTGGATCGGCGATGCACAATGCCTACACTGGCATTCAAACGGGGTTCAAAAACCTTGAATTAAATAGTCAAAAAATTGCCAGCCCGAATGTGCCCGACAAAGCTGAACCGCTGATTATGCATAAGCTGGATGCGAATCTGGTGGAAACCTCAGCCAAAGTGATCAAAACCAGTGATGAAATGCTGGGCACCTTACTTGATGTCATGGCTTAATTTCTAACCAAACCCTGCAAACAAATCAATAACCACCAGGCCTGGTGGTTAGCTAGCACTTAACAAATAACTCTCCGGCTTGCCAAACAAGTAGCCTTGCAAATTATCAATTTCGAGATGTTTTACATAGTCGTATATACTTTCATCCGCCACGAATTCCGCCACGGTTTGAATATTGAGTTTGCGTGCAAAGTTAATAATGGTTTCAGTAATAACTTGGGACGATTTATTGTGTTGAATATCGCGAATAATCGAACCATCAATCTTAATAAAATCAATATCTAAACGCATAATGTAAATAAAGTTTGAATAGCCAGCGCCAAAGTCATCAATTGCGATTTTTACTCCGTACTGCTTCACTTCCCGAATGAAGTGATTCACCAGGTCGTAGTTTTGAATCCCTTCGGATTCAACGATTTCAAAAATCACACGTTCAGCAAAAAGACATGCGCGCACTTTGTCAACAATCCAAGCACTGGTGATCGGGTCGACAATATCCTCAATCGATAAATTAATCGAAAAGCATTCCGGCTCATCTGCAAACTTTGCAAAGGCTTTTTCTAGCATACGCCGAGTTAATTGCGGATAAAGCTTAAGTTTTTTGGCGGTTTCCAAAAAGTTATAAGGTGCGACGATTTGACCATCAGTCTCAACAATGCGAACCAAGCATTCATAATAATCAACTTTTAAGGTTTTCGCGTTGACCACCGGCTGAAAAAACGGCACCAAGCGATCTTCTTCCATTGCGCTACGTAAGCGTTTAATCCAGACTAAGTTATTTTCATAACTCTGTTTAATGTTTAAACTCGATTCGTAAAACACAAAGGGTTTACGTTGTTTTTTCGCCATTTTAAGCGCCATATCAGCCGCCACTAATGCATCTTTTGTCTGGTTATTGAGTAAGTCTGAAGATGCTAAACCAGCCGTTAAGGTTAGGTTAATTTGCGCCACACCGACTTTAAAGCTGCGAGCCGATACCACTTCCAGCAAACTTTGTACAAACTGCTCCAGTTTTAAACGCGACCAATCGTTTTTAATCACAATCGCGAACTCATCCACCGGCAACTTATATACCTGAGCGGGTAAACCTAAAGTCAATTCGACCAGCTTACGCGCCAGTACTTTCAATAACTTATCGGCCAAATAATGGCCATAGAATGTATTGATTTCGTTAAAACTGTCGATATTAAATAAAATAATGTGTTCTGATTGATTTGAGGCTTCTGCGTCGGCTAACAGTTTAATTCGATTGGGCAATTCGGTTAACGAATCATAATGCAACCGATGACTTAAGGCTTGGGTGGTTTCCATTAAAGGGGTCACATCATGGCTAATATTAACCAACTCAATGACCTCACCAGATTCATTGCAAATCGGAACAATACAGGCTTCGATATAAAATATACTGCCTGTTTTGGTTAACATGGTAACCATGCCATTCCAGTATGTGCCGGTTAATACCATTTCGGTGATTTCGGGCACGGCTTGCTTTGACTCGGCTGTCCACAAAAACGTACATTCCTGACCAATTAATTCTTCTCGGCTATAGCCAGAACGCTCGCAAAGTGAGTCATTGACTTCTATAACACGTTTATCCAATCCGCACTTACTCACCATACTGCTGACATCAATCGCTTTTTTATAACTGGATAACACCGCCATCTGATCATTTAGAATCTGGGTGCGCTCAGACACAATATCTGATAAATATTGGTTGTAGTGTTCGAGTTCTTGGGAGGTTTGGGTAAGTTTATTATTGAGCTGATGGATCGGGGTTAGGTCGCGCACGCTGATAATTAAACCCACCTTGCCCTCATCGTCCACGAGGGTTTGCACGTTTTTTGAAATGTTTAGCAAAACGCCATCCGCGCGTTTAAAAATGGTTTCTTGGCCCTGACAGTAGCCTTTGGCATGTATTTCGGTTTGACACTCGGCCAAAATATTCAAGTCTTCTAAATGAGTCTTAATGTCACTGCCCACTAAGTCAGATTCGTCATACCCCATCAACTGGCAAAAAGCCGGGTTCACGTAACTAATCTTTAAATCACTATTAAGGGTAAACACACCGTCTGGAAAGTTTTCCATAATGTGTTTGAGAAGGGTCAAACTAGTCTGAGCTTGTGGTTGAATCATGATTTGGCAAGGCCTAAATATATTTTATACAACGTGAATTCATATTAACCTCAGTCAAAATAGGGGGCAAACAAATCTACTATCACCACAATCACTAATAGCCAGATAAGTTTATTCTCGACTAATCGGATAATAAAAACAATTTTATTCGAATAAAAAACGCATAAATAATACTAACATAGTTTAACTCAAAATGGTTCGCCCAACCGGTTAGGTCTGTTAAAATGCAGTGCCTAATAACTAACTGATCATTACCCATGCTGAAGCCGCCTCGTATTACGCAACGCCCTTTAAATGCCACTAGCTTTGAAGCGGCTAAAGCCCTTGGTTTAACTGATCTGCAAGCACGACTCGTTGCTCAGCGTTTAGAATCGACCGATCAAATTGAAGCGATTATTACGCCACAGCTTAAGCACCTGCAACACCCCAATCAACTCAAAAACTCACACCAAGCCGCGCAATTAATTGCCGATGCGATTCAGTCGGATGGGTTAATAGTATTGGCTACGGATTATGACACGGATGGGGTCACCTCGGCCTGGGTGGCGAATCGTGCGTTAATTGATCATTTTAATGTGAATCCAGCACGTATTATTCACCTGATAGGTGAACGCAAAAACGGCTATGGCATTACCGATGCAATGTGTGATGAAATTTTAAGTTTAGAGCAGAGTGTCGATTTAGTGATATCGGCCGATCAGGGGTCAAGTGACCAACCGCGCATTCAGCGTTTGGCGCAAGCGGGTATAAAAGTGTGTGTAACCGATCATCACAACATCCCCGCCGAAGGCCCGCCGGCGAGTGCTACCTGTACCGTTAATCCACAACAAAGCGGTTGTGAATACGACAAAACCATTGCGGGTTGTTTTGTTATTTTCTTGGTCATGACTCAGGTTCGTAATGAGTTGATAACGCGCGGTATTTTACCCAAAGAAGCGCCCTCTTTAAAAGATTTAACCTTACATGTTGCACTCGGCACCATTGCCGACAGCGTGAGTTTAAAAAGCCCAAATAACCGCGCGATTGTGTTGGCCGGCTTGCAACAAATTAATCAATTCGAACACCCCGCATGGCAAGCCTTTCGTAAACTAAATAACAATTCAGATCGGCCTTACAATGCCGAGTTTTTAGCCTTTCAGGTCGCTTCGCGCATTAATGCCGCCAGCCGTGTCAATGACGTTACCCAGGCCTTTCATTTTTTAAATGCCGACCATGTCGACCAGGCCTGGTTACATCTTCAACAACTTGAAACCGATAACCAAGAACGTCGCCAACAACAAGAAGGTTTAATGCGGCAAGCCATGCAAAAAGCACACGACTTGTACCATGATAAACGCTTTAGTTTAGCGATTTCCTTAGAAGGTAACGCGGGCATTCAAGGCATTGTCGCCACCCGTGTGGGTGAGAAATTTGGTTTACCTTGCGTGGCGATGACCGACTTAAATGATGGTACTTTAGCTGGCAGCGGACGCGGCATAGTGCCGGAATTTGATTTAATTCGTGCCTTTAATTGGATTGAAGACCAACACCCTGGTCTATTTTTAGCCAAAGGGGGGCATAAAGGTGCGGCGGGTTGTCAGATTAATCTGAGCGATTTTACGATCTTTCAGCAAGCGCTAGAAGCCGCCGCACAGCAACAACTGGGCGACACCACCCCTACACCATTAATTGAAACCGATGGTGAGCTTGAAGGTCATCTATTTACGCCAGAATTAATGGATGAGTTAGAACGACTCGAGCCTTATGGTCGAGAATGGCCGCAACCCCAGTTTAATGGGCGGTTTAAAGTTTTAGATATCAAACAGATTGGCCAAGCCCAAACCCATTTAAGTTTGCGACTCGTACCTGAAAACAGTCGCACGCCGGTTAAAGCGATTTACTTTGGCGCACTCGATGATAGCCAACAAACCTTGCCTTACAAACAAAACGATTGGATTGAGTGTGTTTATCAGCCGACTCTAAACCAATATATGGGACGCACGTCCCTGCAACTGCGTTTGCAGTTCGCCTTTAAGGTTTAATAACCCGCCTTTTGATCTATTCAGGCCATAAAAAAACCGCAGGAAAATCACTTCGCCTGCGGTTTTTGATATCAAATAATCTGTTCGACTACTTAAAGAAGCTCAAAATCTCGGTTTCAATATTCTGTTTATCAATGACTTTAGCCTGTGTGGCCGGCAAATCAAATAAACGCGAAATTTGCTGTGGAATCGGGATTTGACCTTTATCGGCTATGCGTTTTAACGCGTCGATATCGGAGGTAATCTCACCACCAAACAAGGTTTTGGCAATTACTGGTGAAAATTTAGTCCACTCTGCAGTTGAATAAGCAATGGTTTTGAGCTTTTGATCTCGTTTGGTATCGTACACTTTTAAACAGGTTGCAGTATGTGGGTCCATTAAATAGCCGTCTTCATAGGCTTGTTTAATGTAATCTTGACCTTCTTGGTCGGTACAAAAGTCGGCCGCGAAAATACCTTGAACCGTCGCTAACTCATCGGTAGTTAGTTGATAAAACTTATCTTTATCCAACGCCAACATAAGTTGTTTGGTGCGCTCAGCACCGAATAAATCAAACAAAATACGTTCGATGTTAGATGATTTCAAAATATCCATCGCTGGAGAAGTTGTAGCTATCACACCACTCTCTCTTAAATCGTATTTACCTTGTTCAATAAACTGGGTTAAGACATTGTTTTGATTAGAAGCGATTAAAATTTTCTCAACCGGTAAGCCCATTTTATAAGCGTAATAACCCCCTAACGCATTACCAAAGTTACCACTTGGTACATCTAAATAAACCTTATCGCCCAAGCTAATTTCTTGCTGACGTACCAGCTCTAAGTAGCTGTGGATGTGGTAAATGGTTTGGAAAATAATACGACCGAAGTTGACCGAATTAGCCGCCGAAACCTGCACACCCTGCTGCATTAAAGTATCGCGGAAACTGGTTGAAACTAATAAAGATTTCAGCGCGGTTTGGGCATCATCAAAATCGCCTTTAATGCCAATCACTTTTAGGTTTTCACCACTTTCAGTCACCATCTGCAAGCGCTGTACGTCTGAGGTGCCGCCGTCTGGATACATACAAACCACTTGTACATTTGGTTTGTTTCGGAAAGTATCTAATGCCGCAGGGCCTGTGTCGCCACTGGTCGCCGCTAAAATTAAGAATTTTTCGTTGCGTTTTTGCGCCACTGCGGATAACACCGTGCCAAACGGTTGCAACGCCATATCTTTAAACGCACGCGTTGGGCCGTGATAAAGCTCACTGACAAACAAATCATCACGCACTTTAACCACTGGCACGGGGTTTGCCGGATCATCAAACTGATCATAAAGCGCAAGTGCTTGATCAATCACAGGTTGGTCAATGTCGACTTCAAATTCAGCCAATACCGCTTTCGCCAGAGTTTTATAATTTGAATTTAAGTGGGTCTTTAAAAAATCCAACCCCAGCACCGGTAAGCTTTTGGGTGAATAAAGTCCGCCAAACGAAGACATCGGACTTAAAATAGCTTGTGAAAACGTGACTTCTTTTGGAAAGTGACCGTCGTTACCGCGTGTTTCTATAAAATTCATGAGTTCTTGCCTTGCGTGCTGACGAATTCGCCAGATTTCAAAATAATGCGCGGATTATACCAAAAACCCGCTCAATCGCTAAATTCATGTGATCTAAGTGCTTTAGACTAGGATTTAAGTGGATTGCGCCAGCGTCGCCAGAAACGGCGTAAATGTGAAGGTTCAATTAAAAAACCTTTGGTGTCGCCTAAGTCAATAAATAGAGAGTGAATACGAGCTTGCTTAAGATCCTCCAACAAGCCCTGCATCCAGTCTTTCTCTAGCTTTAACAGCAGTTGATTATCTGTAGTCTCTGTATCTGGTTCCATTAACGGCTTTAAATCCAGCGTAATCAAATGCGCTTGTTGTGTTCTATCCAAGCACCAGGCCTGGTGATCACTTGGGGTTTTCTGAAATTGAGCTTGAGCTAAATTTGCTAGGCCTTTTAAATAAGCATGATGACCCCAAATTTTCGCTTGCGGGCGCATTTGAATAGTATCCAGCTTAATTTGACCTTCGCCCCACACCCAAACACTGTTAATTTCAGCTTGGCCAAGTTCGCGCCGCGCCAGATTAACCGGATGCTGATAAAACAACATTTGAACTTCATTCATCAAGGTTCGCCAATAAGAACCAGCATGGCCGCTTGGGTAAAGCCCGTGTAAGTTGCGATAGTTGGCTTGTGCCAAATCGGTGGTTTGCAGATCCACCGCTTGCGGTAAACGCATATACCAGGAATCATTAGCGCCCCACTCCAGCTTGACGCCATCTTCGGCGAAATGTTGGTTAAACGCGTCTAACAAGGCTTGTGATTCGACTTGTGTAATGTCAAGATCTTGAGCCGAAACCAATACCAAGGTATCGCGATCTGGAATCATCTGAACCGGATCCACTTTTAACCAAAAAGCCTGCGGATCGAAGTCGGCCAGCTCGACCGAGGCCATAGTGGCCGCGGCACTGAGTGTTTGTGGTTGGTGAAACAGTTGACTTGCTCTTTCTATAAAAGAGTAGGGTTTAAGCGGATAAACATCGGCTTTATTTAGCAACGTTTGAAAAGCGGAGCCCGACCACCAGGCCTGCTGGTCGGGTTTAAAATGATCTAATAAACCAGGAATCCATAAGGTCACGGCCTGGTTGGTCATGTTTGAACCCCTCAAAAATCGCTAACGCGGATTTTGGTGATTTTGCCTTCGACGTCATCCAGACCTTCCAGCACCGCCAAGGCTTCACCAAACTGACCTTCATTAACCACATTAGTGGTTAACACCACCAAGGCAAACTCAGGCTCGTCGCCGATAGGTTCTTGATGCAAATGTTCAATACTAATATCGCAGTCCGCTAAGGTTTGCGACAAACGCGCCAACACACCCGGTTGGTCCTTAACCATAAAACGCACATAAAACGCGGTGTCAATATCATCAATCGACATAATATTCGCGTCTTTGTATATTGCATCGGCTTGATAACCTAGGCCTGGTACATGGGCGTCAAATGGCGCATCCCAGCAACGAGCTAAATCCATCAAATCCGCCATGACAGCCGAAGCGGTTGCTCCGCCACCGGCCCCAGCGCCGTAATACATGGTAGAACCCACATGGTTGCCGTGAATCAATACCGCGTTCATCACACCATTAACATCCGCCAATAAAACTTTTTTAGGGACTAAGGTTGGATGAACACGTAATGAGAATCCATTATCGTCGCCCCGACTCGCAATACCCAAGTGTTTGATTTCATAACCAAATAGATTGGCAAAACGCACATCATCGCCACTAATATGACTAATACCTTCAGTATAAACCCGCGAATAACTCAGTTCGATACCAAATGCGAGTGACGCTAGAATCGTTAACTTGTGCGCCGCATCAATACCTTCGACATCATAAGTCGGATCGGCTTCGGCATAACCTAAATCTTGAGCGGTTTTTAATACGGCTGAAAAATCGGCATTAGGCTTTTTCATTTCGGTCAAAATGTAGTTGCCTGTGCCGTTAATGATGCCCGCTAACCAGTCAATCTGGTTACCGGCTAAACCTTCACGTAAGGCTTTAATAATTGGGATACCACCCGCTACAGAGGCTTCGTAATAAATTTGCACCTGATGCTTTTCGGCTAACTCAAACAGTTCGTTCCCGTGTAACGCAATCATGGCTTTGTTTGCGGTCACAATGTGTTTGCCGTTTTTAATCGCTTGTTCGACCAAATCACGTGCCAAAGTCGTGCCGCCCATTAATTCAACGACAACTTGAATATTTGGGTTTTGCACGACTTCAAACGGATCATCGGTTAACGGAATATCACGCGTATCAATTCGACGAGGTCGATTTAAATCTCTGACTGCAATACTGCCAATCTCAAAACGCTTACCTAAGCGACGTTCAATTTCGGTTGAACTGGTACGTAAAATATTAACTAATCCACTGCCAACCGTGCCTAGCCCTAAAAGTCCTAGTGTTATTGCCTTCAAACTATACTCCTTGGATCAAGCCGTCTTTTTTGAACATCTCACGAATTCCCCGAATGGCTTGACGGGTACGGTGTTCATTTTCGATTAAACTGAAGCGCACATGACCATCGCCATAAGTACCAAAACCAACGCCCGGTGACACGGCGACCTTTGCTTCAATCAAGAGTTTCTTTGAGAATTCAATTGAACCTAATTCACGGTAGGCTTCTGGGATCGGTGCCCATAAAAACATGGTCGCCTTTGGATAGTCCACTTCCCAACCAATCGCGTTTAAGCCTTGGCAAAGCACATCACGACGTAGTTTGTACATATCACAGATTTCTTGCACACAATCTTGTGGGCCTTCTAAGGCCGCAATCGCCGCCACTTGAATCGGTGTAAAGGTGCCATAATCCAAGTAAGATTTCATACGCTTAAGCGCATTCACTAGGGTTGGGTTACCAACCATAAAACCAACCCGCCAGCCTGGCATGTTATAGCTTTTTGATAAAGTATAAAATTCAACTGCAATATCTTTTGCACCTTCAACTTGCATAATAGAGGGCGCAACATAACCGTCAAATACAATGTCGGCATAAGCCAAATCGTGAATAACCCAAATATTGTGCTCTTTGGCAATTTCAATCACGCGCTCAAAAAAGGCCAAATCAACCGTTTGAGTAGTTGGGTTACCAGGAAAGTTCAACACCAACATTTTGGGTTTGGGCCAGGAATCTTGAATCGCTTTTTGCAACTCTTCAAAAAAATCGACGTTCGGCGACATTTCAACATGACGAATATCCGCACCCGCAATTACAAAGCCGTAAGGGTGAATCGGATAAGCCGGATTCGGCACTAAAACCGTATCGCCCTGCTCAACCGTCGCCAAAGCCAAATGCGCCAAGCCTTCTTTTGAACCAATTGTAACCACGGCTTCCTTGTCGGGGTCTAAATCCACGTCAAAACGGGTTTTATACCAGTTACAAATCGCCTTACGTAAACGTGGAATACCCTGCGATACCGAGTAGCGATGCGTGCCTTCACGCTGAACCACTTCAACTAATTTGTCGACAATGTGTTTTGGTGTGTCCTGATCCGGATTCCCCATGCCGAAGTCGATAATATCTTCGCCTCGACGACGGGCCTCGGCTTTTAACTCGCCAACAATATTAAACACGTAAGGTGGTAGACGTTTGATTCTTTGAAATTCGCTAGTCACGAAAAGGCCTTTTCAAGATTGCTGCAAAAATTGCGAGATTGTTTAAAAAACTGATGGTCAAAATGACGTTATTAAGCCGATAAATGATACAGAATCTATTAGATTCGTCAATTGAATTTCGGGTAAAACTAGGATTAAATAGAGACTTCACTTATAAAAGAAGCATCCAATGAAATTTACGGAACATCGCGACCCTAAAATCAACATGATTAACGGCTATGCAGCAGGCCTAGTATCCGTTAATAACCAGGATTACCAAACCAGTTGCATTATTACTCAACAAAATCTCAATCCAGATTGGTCGGTCAAAAATTTGGACGACTTGACCCCTGAAAAAATACAGCAACTTTTAGACTTTTCACCGGAAGTGCTGATCTTAGGTACGGGTGAAATTCAGCAGTTTCCCTCAGCTGAGATTTTTGGGTTATGTGCACAACATGGCGTCAGTTTAGAAGTTATGAACAATGCCTCAGCTTGTCGAACCTATAACGTGCTCACCACCGAAGATCGTGAAGTCGTGCTGGGATTAATATTTAATTAACCTTTGAAACCGCTTTAAATAAACTTAAAAACCAGTTACAAAACAAAGAATTGGCACAAAAACTTAAGTCATTCTATGGCTGCTTCAACAAACCTTCAGCCGCCACTTTTCGACCATGTAAACGTGCTTCAAAATACAGCTTAGGTAAACCTGTTGAACCGGAACGGCCTAAGTTGGCAATCACCTCACCCCGCTTAACGATTTGACCTTCTTTAACCTGTAAACGCTGATTGTGGGCATAAACGGTTAAATAACCATTTTCGTGACGAATAATCACCATTAAACCAAAATTACTCACACTATTATCGGCAAACACAACTTCACCGGCATCCACACTTTTGATTAAACTGCCGGTTTCAGAATAAATATTCAGGCCAGAAATGCCAGCCGAATCCTTCACATAATCAAACTTATCAAAATGTTCGACCGGCCAAACCCAATCTGGCTTTTGCACCGTAACTGAAGTCTGAGCTTTTTTATCAGGCAGATTTAACTCCTGACCTGGATACAATACATAAGGTGGAAAGATACTGTTCTTTTTAGCCAGTTCATTAAAGCTAACCTGACAACGCACCGCAACTTGGCTTAACGTATCGCCTCTAGCGACAACATAATGACCGCCTTCACATTTGCCAGCACTTTGATTTAAAGGGTTGGATTGAGCCGTTTGCCCCGCCTGAAAATAACTGCGGGGCGCTTGGCCACAGCCAAATAAACTAATGGAAATAATTCCAACCAATAACACTCTAAACATCGACATTACCTGAATACAATATACATAATCACTAATACCACAAAGGCCCAACCTAGCCACTCAACCCAGCGCCGAATCAGCGGTTCATAACGCGGGCCGCCCCATTTCATTAACCAAGCCACCAAAAAGAAGCGTGCGCCTCGGCCTACGAATGAGGCCAATAAAAATGGCACCAGCGCCATCCCAGTGGCGCCGGCACTAATAGTAAACATCTTATAGGGTAAAGGGCTAAAACCGGCGACAAATACAATCCAGACACCGTAAAGGTCAAAAAACTCCACAATTTGGTGATAGTGATGTTCATACCCGGCCGATACAATAAATGGCCACACCGACCCCAACAATAACATGCCAATCAAATAACCCAGCAAACCGCCTAAAGTTGAAAAAATCGTCGTGATCCAAGCAAAACATAATGCTTTATTCGGCTGCGCTAAACTCATCGGCATCAACATAACATCCGGTGGAATCGGAAAAAATGACGATTCGGCAAAACTCATGCCACTTAAATACCAAGGGGCTTTGGGGTGTTTAGACCAACGCAGGGTTAAATCATATAAAGGGCCAAATAATCTCACACTTCAACCCCGGTTTTTAATGGTACAAACATCACTTCTCCTAAAAAACTTTCTTTGATGCCGGTTGAGGTTTTTTCATAACCTTTTAAAACCTGCACTTCTTTACCAATTGGCAACACCAAACGCCCACCCTCGTTTAATTGATCCAGCAAACTTTCTGGTAACTTATCGGGGGACGCCGCGCATAAAATTGCGTCAAACGGGGCTTTTTGCGGCCAACCCCAATGGCCATCACTGATATCAAACTCAATATTCGTTAAACCTAATTTTTGCAAAACTTGCTGAGCGCGAATTTGCAATGGCGCAATCCGCTCAACACTATAAACCCGCTCCGCCAACAATGACAAAATCGCGGCTTGATAACCCGATCCGGTGCCAATATCCAACACCTTATGCAAAGGTCGACCCGCCCGAATCCAACGGGTCATGATCGCCACCACCCAGGGTTGCGATATGGTCTGACCATAACCGATCGGTAAAGCCGTGTCTTCGTAAGACTGCCCGGTCATGGCTTCATCGACAAATAAATGTCTTGGTACGATACGCATAACCTTTAGCACCTCGGCATCTTGAATGCCCAAAGCCATTAAACGCGCAATCAATCGATCTCGAGTACGTTGCGAGGTCAAGCCAACCCCTTGACACTGTTCAAACTCTGGCGTCGGATAAATGGGTTTTTGAGTTAGGTCTATTGCGGGCGCGGCCATTTTTTATCAATCCATTGGTGCATGGTATTCAACATCGCGTGATGAGTTAAATCAATTTGCAAGGGTGTAACTGAAACATAGCCCGATTCCACCGCATGAAAATCGGTGCCTTCGCCCGCATCCGCGGCACTGCCAGCCGGCCCGATCCAATACATCTTAACGCCTCTAGGATCGATGCCTTTTACAACCGGCTCAGAAGCATGACGTTTGCCTAGACGCGTGACTTTGACACCTTTGATTTGCTCAAAGGGTAAATCCGGTACATTGATATTTATGATCGTGTTTTGGTCTAAATCTTGAGTGTTCAAATCTTCTAGCAAATTCGCCACGATTTTGGCCGCACTAGCAAAATGTTGCTCACCACAAAGCGATACCGCAATCGAAGGCTTTCCTAAAAACCGCCCTTCTGTGGCCGCGGCAACGGTGCCTGAATATAAAACATCATCGCCCATATTTGCGCCACTATTAATACCCGACACCACCATATCGGCACGATAAGACAAAGCGCCATTAATTCCCAAATGCACGCAATCGGTTGGTGTACCGTTAACACTATATATTTTTGGTTGATGTTGGGTAATGCGCAATGGGTCTAACAAGGTCAGTGAGTTACTGGCGGCACTGCGATTGCGATCCGGCGCGATTAAAACCAAGTCGTCAACCGATGCATGATTAATTAATGCATCAAACAAGGTTTGAATACCTGGTGCAAGATAGCCATCATCATTCGATAACAAGATGCGCATAGACCTTATATCCTTTAAAATAGAATTTGAATTACAAGGAATTATAAAGTGTCTAAGCTGTCAGAAGAAGACAAATTACTGTTTGCGCAAGCAATGGAGGGTGCGGTACCGATCAATACTTCGGAAAAAGCAACATTAGCACGCCCAAAGTTAAAAGCCAAACGACCTAAAACATCCCATATTGACCTGATTGAAGCTAACAATGTTGAGTCGGTTGAAGCCGTGAGCGCACATCAAAGTTTGTTATTTCATGAAAAAGGTTTACGTCTACAAGATCTCAGTCGATTACGCAAAGGCGAGTTCAGCATTCAAGCACGGTTAGACTTGCACGGCGATACCGAAGAGGTTGCGCAGCCGCGATTATTACAATTTATTCAACAAAGTTATTTAGCAAACTACCGATTTGCTTTAATTATTCACGGCAAGGGGTATAACTCGGATATCGACTACCCTGTACTAAAAAACCTTGTCAATCAAACCCTTAGAGCTTTACCGCAGATAGTAGCCTTTTGCAGCGCACAACAAAAAGATGGCGGAACCGGAGCAGTTTATGTGCTGCTTAAAGCGCATTAAGGTTTTAAAGAATATAAAGATTGAACACAAGCACCAGGCCTGGTGGTTGTGATTGAAAGTGATTAATCGTTGTGAATACGGTTAATGGGTTGAGGGTTTTCAATAACCGGCGTGGCCGATTGATCGGGTGACGGCGCCACTACATTAGTGGGTTTAATTTCTAATAACTGAACAAATACTTCATCTTTTGCCACCATACCCAAACGTTGACGGGCAATGGTTTCGACTGCGGTATCACCAGATTGCAAATCCAGCACTTCTTGTTTCAGCAAAGCATTCGTGTTTTGACGTTCATCAACTTGAGTTTCAAGCTCAACCAAACGCGACTGTAATGAAAAAACCTCGCCCAAGCCTCCATTAGAAGACAATAGGCGAGCTAAAGATAAAAACAGTAAGACGGCGAGGATAATTAAAAATACTCTCATCCGTCTTTACCCGATTACTTTAGGTTATAAAATGCAGACATACCAGGATAAACCGCCTTGTCACCCAAAGCCTCTTCGATACGAATCAATTGGTTGTACTTAGCAATACGATCCGAACGTGACATAGAGCCGGTTTTTATTTGACCCGCACCCGTCGCCACGGCGATATCCGCAATAGTCGCATCTTCGGTTTCACCCGAACGATGTGAAATAACCGCTGTGTAACCCGCATCTTTCGCCATTTGAATCGCACTCATGGTTTCAGTCAAAGTACCGATCTGGTTTACTTTGATTAAGATTGAGTTCGCAATGCCTTTATCGATGCCTTCTTTAAGAATTTTGGTGTTGGTTACAAACAAGTCGTCGCCGACCAACTGAACTTTTTTGCCCAGTTTTTCAGTTTGCATTTTGAAACCATCCCAATCACTTTCGTCAAAGCCGTCTTCGATTGAGATAATTGGAAAACGTTCACACCAGTCGGCATAAAAATCAACCATTTCAGCACTGGTTAAAGTACGGCCTTCAGAAGCCAATACATAGTTACCGTCTTTGTAGATTTCACTCGCGGCCACATCTAACGCAATCATAATATCTTTGCCCGCAACATAACCAGCTTGCTCGATCGCTTCTAAAATAATCGTAATCGCTTCTTCGTTAGACTTAAGGTCTGGTGCAAACCCACCCTCATCGCCCACGGCAGTATTATAACCCTTGTCATGCAATACTTTTTTCAAGGTATGGAAAACTTCGGCGCCGTAACGCAACGCTTCTGACAGACTTGGCGCGCCAACTGGTACAATCATAAATTCCTGGAAATCCACGCTATTATCTGCATGTTCACCACCATTAATGATGTTCATCATCGGAACAGGCATACGATAATCGTCATTTTTTAGGTATTCAAATAAGGCCTGACCTTTTGAAATAGCCGCCGCTTTCGCTACCGCCATAGACACGGCTAAAATCGCGTTTGCACCTAAACGGGCTTTGTTATGTGTGCCGTCAAGATCAATCATAATCTGGTCAATTTTGGCTTGAGCCGTGGCTTCTTGGCCAATTAAGGCCGTGCGGATTTCAGTGTTAATGTTATTGACGGCATTTAAGACGCCTTTGCCTAAATACTTAGACTTATCGCCATCACGTAATTCAATGGCCTCACGTGACCCTGTTGATGCGCCTGACGGAGAAGCTGCGCGACCCATAGATCCACATTCTAAAATCACATCTGCCTCAACCGTAGGATTACCACGTGAGTCGATGATCTGGCGTGCTTTGATTTCTTTAATCAATGACATCTTTTCAACCTTTTCAATAACTTAAAATTAAACTTACTATAAAACCACATCAAAAAAGCAGTATAAAACCTGCTTATTTACATCAAATCGTTTTCAACAAAACCGTATTTTTTAACCGTATCATCTAGCGCTTTTAGCACCTCCAATACCGGCTTTAAATTATGCAACGGCCACATATTTGGGCCATCGCTTTTAGCGTTAACTGGGTCTGGATGGGTTTCCATGAACACACCTGAAACGCCAGCGGCGATCGCTGCACGGGCTAACACGGGTACAAATTCACGCTGTCCACCCGATGTCGAACCTTGACCACCCGGCTGCTGAACTGAGTGGGTTGCATCAAACACGACCGGACAACCCGTCTGGCGCATAGACGCCAAACCACGCATATCTGACACTAGGGTATTGTAACCAAATGAAGTGCCACGATCACACACCATAATCTGCTCGTTGCCCACTTCGCGCGCTTTCGCGACCACTTGATCCATATCCCAAGGCGCTTGAAACTGGCCTTTTTTGATATTAACCGGAATACCTTGGCGGCATACGTTTTGAATAAAGTTAGTTTGACGCACCAAAAAAGCTGGGGTTTGCATCACATCCACCACCGACGCGACTTCGCTTAAAGGCGTATCTTCATGCACATCGGTTAAAACCGGCACACCAATTTCGTCTTTTACTTTTTGCAAAATACGCAGGCCTTCATCAATGCCTAAACCACGGAAACTAGCGGTAGACGAACGGTTCGCCTTGTCATAAGACGATTTAAAAATAAAAGGAATGCCTAGCGAGTCGGTCAACTCTTTTAACTGCCCGGCCGTATCAATCGCTAACTGCTCAGATTCAATCACACAAGGACCGGCAATTAAGAAAAACGGTTGATCAATCCCGACATTAAAATTACAAAGCTTCATATTGATTCCTTAACTATTTGTTTGTTTTAGCCGCTTGCACAAAGGCACTAAAAAGCGGATGACCGTTACGCGGCGTAGACGTAAATTCGGGGTGGAACTGGCAAGCCACAAACCAAGGATGATCTGGAATCTCAATGGATTCAACGAGATGACCATCTTGCGAATGCGCTGAAAACACCAGGCCTGCTTGCTCTAAACGACTAATATAGCCGTCGTTCATTTCATAACGATGACGATGACGTTCGCGAATTACATCTTTGGCGTAAATTCCGGCCAACTTTGTACCCGTCTTAACCACACAGTTTTGACCACCTAAGCGCATCGTACCGCCTAAATCAGAGGTTTCATTACGCTCGACTTTGTCGCCCTTCTCATCCGTCCATTCGGTAATCAAGGCCACCACAGGATGCGGTGTATTTGCATTCAGCTCAGTGCTGTGCGCCTTTTCTAAGCCTGCAACATGACGCGCGTATTCGACTACCGCCATCTGCATACCTAAGCAAATCCCTAAATAAGGCTTTTTCGATTCACGTGCATATTGAATGGCTAAAATTTTACCTTCAACCCCGCGTTCACCAAAGCCACCCGGCACTAAAATCGCGTGCATACCTTTAAGCTGATCAATGCCAACCTTTTCGAGTTCTTCTGAATCAATGTAATGAATTTTGACCCGCGTGCGCGTGTGAATGCCGGCATGCAATAAGGCTTCAATTACCGATTTATAAGCCTCGGTAAGATCCACATATTTGCCAACCATCGCAATATTGACTTCATCTTGTGCGTTGAGCTGGGCATCCACTACTTGATCCCAATCCGATAAATCAACCGGTTTAAGATCTGTCATCTGTAGTTTTTTAACCACCAAATCATCCAAACCTTGCTCATGCAACATACGCGGAACTTGATAGATAGACTTGGCATCCAGTGAGCTAATAACGGCTTTTTCTTCCACATTAGTAAATAACGCAATTTTGCGTTTTTCACTCTCACCTAATGGGATTTCAGAGCGACAAATCAACACGTCGGGCTGAATGCCGATAGAACGTAATTCTTTAACCGAGTGTTGAGTCGGTTTGGTTTTAACCTCACCTGCCACCGCAATATAAGGTAATAGGGTTAAATGCATAAACATCGCGCGTTCACGACCAACTTCAACGCCCATCTGACGAATGGCTTCGAGGAAAGGCAAGGATTCGATATCCCCCACCGTGCCGCCGACTTCGACAATCGTTACATCAAAACCATCGGAGGCTAATTTGATACGTGTTTTAATTTCGTCGGTAATGTGCGGAATCACCTGTACGGTGCCGCCTAAATAGTCTCCACGACGTTCACGACGAATCACCGTTTCATAAACCTGACCAGTCGAAAAACTATTGCGTTTACCGCATGGGCGTTGCACAAAACGTTCGTAATGACCCAAGTCCAAATCCGTTTCGGCGCCATCATCGGTGACAAAGACTTCACCGTGTTGAAGTGGGCTCATGGTACCTGGGTCCACATTAATATAAGGATCCATCTTCAGCATACTGACTTTAAGGCCCCTTGCTTCTAGCAGAGCACCTAAAGACGCGGCGGCAATGCCTTTACCCAAAGAAGACACTACACCACCGGTTACGAATATAAATTTAGTCATTATTCACACTTTGTAGATAATTTAGAGAAGCTCGCCAACTATTCCTTTTAAGACGACCGGCGATTTCAGAGCTCAGAATGGAAACAAATTTTAACCTAAAAGCCGCCTGGCTTCAATTTAAACCCACTAAGTTTAATGCTTTTTCATCAGATTTCGCCTGAAACCCATCTAAGGTTCGATAACCAACAATCACCGCGAGTTTAGAATTAATTTCGACCACCGGCCAATTATGACGTTGCCAAGGTGGAATTTTCTGGGTTTGAAACCATTTTTTAAGTGAATCGCGATTTATCTCATCGTCTTCATGCAGCGAACGTAGCCGGACTTCATTATCTGACTTCAACCAATATTCGGCCAAGCCTTGTCCGACCGTTGGCTGCAACTTAATGCCATGCTTTTCCCAGTCCGAATCCTGCTGGATCAAAACATTAAACGGTGGCTTGATCGCGGAGTCATCAAGCAGGTAAATCCAGTTCTGATAACGTCGGATTTCGGTTTGCTTAAGTTTTCGTTTGGGTTGCGCGTTTGAATTTTCGTTAAACGCGTCAAACCGCAGCCAATCTAAACTTGCCTGATCAATTGAAATTTGATGAAAATGTTTAAACCAATAACGCAATAAATTTTTTTGCCGAGTCCAACTTAGTTTTTGCAGTTCCCGCCAATTGAACCGAGCTACGTCGTGCTCAATTAGAGCTAAATCATTTTGCGCTAACTCTTGAAGCAATTCAGCCGCTTCAGCTTGATGCCTACTCGCCTGAGCTAACTTGGCTTGCGGATTCGACCAGGCCTGGTCAAGCAGGGGTAATAATTGATGGCGAATAAAATTGCGCCGAAATTCAACATACTGGTTAGTCGGGTCTTCTACCCAACGTAATTGATGCTGTTTGGCATAGGTTTGAATCGCATCATAACTTGTATTTAATAAAGGACGCACCAACCAGGCCTGGTGGTTAGCTGAGTCGGTTTGATTATTTAAGACACGCCACTGCGGCATCGCACTTAACCCCTCTAGACCTGCGCCACGCATTAAATTTAACAACAAGGTTTCGGCTTGATCTCGCTGATGATGGCCAGTGCAAATTACCTCATTAGCGCCCAGCCACTTTTCAAAAGCTTGATAACGCGCTTTTCGTGCAGCTGATTCGATATTCTGGCTTTTATCAACCGCGACATACTCAACCTGAAGTGGCACCTGAAGTTGATTACAAACCGCCTGACAATGCGTCACCCAATCATCCGCTTCGGCTTGCAAACCGTGGTGCACATGAATCGCGTTTAATTCAACTTGAACCGGTTTAAGCTCAACCAAACACTGCAATAAAACATGCGAATCCAGTCCGCCGCTGTAGGCCAGCCAGACTTTTGATGTTTGAAGCGATTGATAAAATAGTTCAACGGCTTGCGTGACGGATTGCGAGGTTTGCATGGTTTTGAACGTCCTAAAACAAAAAAAGCGCCAGTGGCGCTCTTTTCTAATGGCTTATGCTACGTCAAAATTACCGTAACCCATGTAACGGTCATAACGTCGTTGTACTAATTGTTCTGGCGATTGGCTTTTGAAATTCTTCAACTGCTCCAGAAGCGCTGCTTTTAAGTTATCCGCCGCGGTTCTTGGGTAACGGTGTGCCCCACCAATTGGCTCTTGCACAATCACATCCACTAAACCTAAACTGTGTAAGCGCGGTGCGGTCACGCCTAAAGCGGCGGCCGCATCGGGTGCATTCGCCGCACTTTTCCATAAAATGGATGCACAACCTTCGGGCGAAATAACCGAGTAAGTGCTGAACTGCATCATCATGGTGACATCACCTACACCAATGGCAAGCGCACCGCCCGAGCCGCCTTCACCAATTACGGTACAAATGATCGGTACTTTCAGTTCCGCCATTTCAATTAAGTTACGTGCAATCGCTTCACTTTGACCACGCTCTTCGGCATCAATTCCAGGATACGCGCCCGGCGTGTCGATAAAGGTCAGAATCGGCAATTTAAAACGCTCGGCCATTTTCATTAAACGCAATGCTTTACGATAACCTTCTGGACGTGGCATGCCAAAATTACGACGAATTTTTTCTTTAGTATCGCGCCCTTTTTGCTGGCCAATGACCATGACCGGCTGGCCATCAATGCGTGCTAAACCGCCTACAATGGCCGCGTCATCCGCGAACGCGCGATCGCCGTGCAACTCGGAGAAATCAGTAAAAATATGTTCAATATAGTCCAACATATAAGGACGCTGAGGATGACGTGCCAATTGTGAAATTTGCCAATCCGATAAGTTCTTAAAAATGCTTTCCGTCAAGCCGTGACTTTTATTTTCAAGTGAACTTATTTCTTGCAACAAGTCAAAATCCTGACCGCCTTCTAAATGGCGCAGTTCGTTTATTTTGGCTTCTAGCTCCGCAATCGGCTGTTCAAAGTCTAAAAAATCTAATTTCATAATCTTGTCCTGAATAGGTTAAATCTTATATTTGCGTATTCTACCAAAAAATTTAAGCCTAAAGTCGCAGGGTTTAATCAAACCTAGCGAAACGTTATAATGTGCTATTCCATTTATAACCATAAAGGTCATTCATGCCAAAAAATCGATTTTTATTAAGCGCCGCGTTGGCTCCCGCTCTATTCTTAAATACCGCACTGGTTAGTGCCGAAGCCTCAAATGACGAACTGGGGTTTCATGGTTCAGGTGAAGCTGGCTTTAATCAAAAAACCGGTAATGTGAATTCAGAATCTTTGTTAGCACGATTAAGTATAAATTACAGCCAAATACAAAACGATTATAAAGGCTTACTGGAAATCGAAAATAAAACTGAACAAGACGTCAAAGTTTCTGAGCGCTACGTTCTAGATTTGCAAGCGGATCGTTATTTTACTGAAGATAAAAACTACTATGCGTTTGTGAACGCACGTGGCGAACAAGATGAAATCGCCGGTTTGGATCAAGATGTGAGTTTAACCTTGGGTTTAGGTAAGGTGCTTTATCGAACCAGTCAAACTCGGCTCAGTACCGAACTGGGTTTGGGTTATCAAGAAGTCGATTATGTGAATGATTCTGAAAACGATTTTAACCAAACAACTGGACGTGCCAAACTTGATTTTAGCCACAAATTTAACGATAACGTTCGATTTGTACAAGATTTAACTTACTTTACCGGCGCCGAACAGTACAAAACGGAGAGCCATTCAAGTTTACGTGTAGCCTTAAACAGTAAACTCTCGGTCAGTACATCCTACAAATATCGTTACAACTCCAACCCGGCGGATGCCGCTAAAAAAACCGACACTGAAACCAGTCTGAGCTTAATTTATAGCTTTTAAACAACCAGGCCTGGTGCTTAAATTAACCACCAGGCCTGCTTTTATCAACGACTCAACGCCATTGATCCTTACTGATAAAAGGCCTGTTTCGCCTTGCGCGCTCGAGCATAAACTTGCCACATCGCTTGATGACGTTGACTACCTAAAAAGGCTTGCTGACCCAATGGAATATCCCAGGCTTGTTTTTGTTGATTTAAGTGCTGCTCAACATTTAGCACACACTCTTCACCAAACAATTGAACCATACCCACTCGATAATCTTCCCACACCAATTCTTCAAGTTTGATATCCAGCGCAAAACTGAACGCTTCATATACTTTAGCCATAGGTTTATCTGGGTGAACATAAGCTTTACAAACTTGCAAGGAATCATAGGCCGCCGAATAATCTTGCGCCGCCAACTCAACCCAAAAACGCAAATCAATTATTTTCAAATCGTTCCATAAACACCCCGCATCTGGCATTAAGCCAATCAACGAGGCCACCCCTTGATGATCACTAAAGCCAACCTCATCCAACAAATTCACTAATTCATTGGCTTCAGAACACTCTACGAAATGCTGAATTGCTTGACGTAATCGACGACCATCATTTTGATTTTTAACCAACAACTCATCCATTGGATACACTTCCGACATGCCAGGGGCAACAATACGACAGGCTTTAAAGCCGTAATGTTCATAGTCGGCTAGGTAAACATCAAAACCCTGTTGAGCGGCCAAGTCCACTAACCAAGACCATTGTTGTTCAGTCGGATAATCCCAATTCCATTCGGTAAATTCGAAGTCAGGCTGATGTGAAATAAAGCGCGCGTTAATTAAGCCACTCGAATCAATAAAATGATTCTCTAAGTTTTCAGCTTCGGCCACCGCTTGTTGATCAAAGGTAGGCACTTGAAAACCATCTAAAAAGTCTAAATGACGACCTTGCAAGGATTCGGTTAAGGTGCGCTCCAAAGCGACTTCAAATATAGGATGCGCGCCAAATGAAGCAAAACACTGGCCTTTAACTGGGTCAAACAAGGTCACATTCATGACTGGAAATTGACCACCTAACGAAGAATCTCGCACCGACACCTCTAAACCCTGCTGACGCAAAGCTGTTAGCGACTGATAAATTGAAGGGAAACGTTTTAAGACCTGATCTGGCACTTCTGGTAAGCACAGGTTTTCAGTCAGAATTTTATTTTTCACCCAACGTTCAAATATTTCAGACAAACCTTGAACACGTGCTTCTTCAAGCGTATTGCCGGCAGACAATCCATTACTTGCATACAGGTTACTCAGTAAGTTCATTGGAAAATAGCTGACTTCAGACGTTTTAGCATGGCGCATTTCAATCGCACGAATTTGATCGCCATCATCATTAAAACTTAACAAGTCTTTGGCTTGTAACTCATTATGTGGATCATAAACAGACCATAATTGTGCGTCCAGACAAGATTTATACTCATCTAGTTCAAAGCGGCGTTCGGTTGGATAATACAACCAATCTGAGCCCGCCGATTCGGCTTGTAAGTAATAATCGGAGAAAAAATAGTTGGTCGACAAACGCTCTAAATACTCCCCTAACGCACTTGCCAAGGTCGCTTTGCGGCTCGCTCCCTTTCCATTCGTAAATAAACCGGGGCATACCCGGTCATGAATATGTAATGAAAAAATATTATCGACTGGGTTTAACCATTTAACCTGATTAATTTCAAACCCTTGTTGCTGCAAAATACCCTGCATAAATTCAATTGAGTTTTCAAGGCTTTCATCCTTGCCTTTAATATATGTAACTTCGCTCACCGTTCCGCCTTATTAGTTTTTTGATTTAATGGATAAATAAATTTTTAATTTAACACCCGATTTACACGCTAGAATGAAACATGGCTTAATTGGTAAAATCTCTCAGCCATCATAACTTAGAGGACATAATCATGAAGAAACTCGCCTTACTCGTTAGTGCATCACTAACCCTCGTTATATCCAACCCAAGCTTCGCGGGAAATCCAGAAGCGGGTAAATCGTTACATGATGAAGCAAACTGTTTAAGATGCCATACCGCTCAACCTTACAACCCTGCTAAAACCAACACCTACGAAAAACTCGTGGCGGCCGTTAGTTTTTGTAATAACAATCTAAATGCCGGTTGGTTTGATGATGAAGTTGCAGATGTTGCGGCTTATTTAAACCAGAAATACTACAAACTTCCAAATTAACTCAACCATGTCTTCTCATAATAAAAAGCCAGATTACTCTGGCTTTTTATATCTGGGCACCTCGATTAAATTTTTGGTTTCCCCAGTGCTTCAAGATGTTTCGTTAAAGCTTGCACTTCTTCTGGATCAGCCTTTTCTAAATCTTCATACAATTGGTCATAAGCATCATTAACAAGCTTATCAATCGCCGTCATTAAGAAAAAGTTCCGAGAACTTGCTTTAACTTCCTCTTGAGCACGTGGTTTTTGTTGCCATAAACGCTTTAACGCAGGATCCTGCTCAAACAAGGCATCTACCTTGTCCAACAAACCATTTAAGGCCGATACGGTTTCGTATGGCCAATATGGACGTCCCCAACCATTTTCATAAAAAGCAAAACGATGCGCAATTGCTAAGTCAAACGCATCCGCCATTCCCTCTAATCCAATAGACTCCGCCGTTTTTTTAGCACGTTCTATACGCTCTGGAGCCAAGATCGGTGCATCCGACATCCAGCGACCAAACACCACCCAGGTGTTATTGCGCTCAATATACTCATATTGTCCGGTGCGATACGCCATCACATTCTCGGCTGTTACAATATATTCAAGGTTAGGTTGATCAAGTTTTCTGGTGTCTTCCCAGCGCTCCCAGCCTTCTCCGTAATCGCTTTGTCTGTCAGGTAGATTAATCGCTACCGGCGTACAAAAGGCACCGTAGTCATGACCTTCTACATAATCTTCTACTGAGATTTGGTAATCGCCCGACTCTAAAACACGCGTGACCTTACCCACAATAAAGGCATCGTCACGAATCGTAGTAGATGGAAAACCCACAAAAACACGATCGTCTAGTTTAAAATTTTGCGCGTAAACGTTACCCATTACTAAGAGCAACAGCCATAACCCAATTTTAGTTTGCTTGAAAAAAGTCACAACTTACTCCTCAATCTTAACGGCCAGCACATCACAAGCCGCTTCGTGCAAGATGGCATCAGCTGTCGAGCCAATTAAACGTTGCAAACCCGAAATGCCACGACGTCCGATCACAATCAAATCCGCATTCATCTGCTGAGCTTTAGCAATCACCTCAACTCTCGGAACACCGCTGATCACTTGGCAAGCCGTTGGCTCAATGCCATTTTGATCGGCCAAGACTTCCAAACGTTTTTGAGCGGCCTTATAAAGCTTATCGCCCAGCTCATCGTCCCAAATTCCTGGCATCCCGGTAATCGCAATATCTTCCAAAACCGGATAAGTCGGAATTTCAGTGACATGAATCACACTGAGATCCGCATCGTAAACTTGCGCCATTTGTTTAGCACGCTGTAAAGCTTGACCACTGTGTTGTGAAAAATCGATGGCCACAAGAATGGTTTTATAGTTATGCATTTTTCTTCCTTTTTTACACAGTTTCTGTGGATAAGATTGTTAGCAACTCTTTAAATCTAGCAAAAACTTCAATAAAGTCTAGTGGATGCTGGCGATTGCCCATTTTTTTGGCAATCATGAACTCACTGACGGTCTCAAATAAACTGGCTGAGGAATAAAGTCGGCCAAATACCTTGACTGTCCCACCTCACTCAAAGCCAGTCTGGCTAAGGCTTCCGCTTGAGGTACAGCCTTAACCCAATTAGCGAAACAAGCGACTAGTTCCGGGTAAGTCTCAGCAATATCACCGACACCGTTTAAACCTGCTGCAAAGGCTTTAAAGTCATCTGGCTTGACCAATTTCGGCGGTTTGGCCGTCATTTTTGCATGTTGTGGATCAAATTCACAAGACTGAACGTAAATCTCACCCATTCGAGCGTCTAAACACGCCCACCAAGTCGTTTTTCCAGTGGCTTCATAAGCTTGATAAGCTAAGGCTTTTAAAGAAGAAATCGCCAAAACCGGTTTATTCCAACCCAATGCTAAACCCTGCACCACACCTGCCGCAATTCTCAAACCGGTAAAAGCACCGGGTCCTTCGCCAAATACTAAGGCCTCAATCTGCGCTGGCTCGATACCGGCTTGTTGCATCACCTTATCAACCATCGGCAGAATAAGCTGAGCATGCTGTTGTGGCGCAAACTCAGCACAAGTGTATGCTTTATCGTTTACGATCAAACTGGCCGCGCAATTCGCTGTCGCGCTTTCTACCGCTAATACAATACTCATGCTTTACTCATCACTTTTTTAAACTCATTCCAAGTCTTGCTGGGCTTTTAATAAGGCCAAGGCTTGCTCTGGCTCAAACACCCAAGGAAAATTTGGCAAGCTATCAATAATACTCTGACCATATCGTTTAGTGGTTAAACGTGGATCACACAACATTAACACGCCTCGGTCAGTCTGGTCACGAATCAAACGTCCACTGCCTTGTTTTAAAGCCATCACCGCCTCAGGCAATTGAAAATGCGCAAAGCCGTTCAGACCTTTTTGCTTTAAATAACTTTCGCGTGCTTGCACCAATGGATCATCAGGAGGCGAAAACGGAATCCGGTCAATAATCACCAATTGTAGCGCTTTGCCTTTAACATCGACCCCTTCCCAAAAACTGCTGGTACCTAATAGTAACGCGGATTCTTCGGATTTAAAACGCTCTAATAATAGATTTTTAGGCGCTTCACCCTGTACCAACAAGGGACCCGACCAGTGTTTTTGCAAAATGGCTTGGGCTTCACCCAACGCACGAAAACTGGTAAATAATAAAAAGGCACGCCCTTGGCTGGCTTTTAGTAACGGCCAAGCGGCTCTTAAACATATTTTAATATAATTAGGATCGCGCGGCTCGGGTAAACCGAGCGGATGATAAACCACGCCTTGTTTGGCATAATCAAAGGGGCTGGGCCAAACTGCGGTTTGGGCCGTATATAAACCTAAACGTTGCTGAAAATAATCAAATTGATGACGAACACTTAGTGTGGCAGACGTAAATATCCAGGCGCCACCAATAGACTCGCGTTGACGTTTAAACGGTTCAGCCACGCTTAACGGCGTCATATTAAGCTTAAATCGGGCTTGGGAAGACTCCGCCCAGCGTACCTCGGTTTCTTTTTCGGTTTCTAACCAAGCTTTTAGCTGTTTTTCGATTTCTTGGGTGCGTTTAGCCACGGCGGCTAACAGTTTGCCGCGTTCCTCCAAACCTTTTAAGTGATCGGCTAATGCGCCCAAATGGTTTAACAGGCGCTTTAAACTGACTAAAAACACATCGGTGCTGGATAACTGTTGCCAAGTCCAGCGTTTTTCCCACTTGCCTAGGGCCTCATTCACCAGTTTGATTTGTTCGGCGAGCAAGTTAACCCGGTCAATTAAGTCTTCAGATTCGGGTGATTCTTGCAGTTTGGCTTGTTTAATATCACGACACAACTCATCGAGTTGATGGCGTGATACCGAGAAACCTAAAAACTGAGCCGCAATATCCGGAAGCTGATGAGCTTCATCAAAAATGGTAACATCTGCATTCGGCAATAATTCGCCAAAGCCTTGTTCACGCAAAGCTAGGTCGGCGCAAAACAAATGATGATTAACCACTAATACTTGGGCGTCATTGGCTTTTTGTTTCATTTGGGGATAAAAACAATCGGCTTCTTTCTGACAGCCGACCGCTTGACAGAATTCCAACCGAGCACAGACTTTTCGCCAAATAGGATCACTTTCTTCAACTTTAATGCATTCGGCTAAATCACCGGTTTTGGTTTTACCTGACCAGTCGCGAATATCCGATAATTTTTGCCAATCCGATTTATTGTTCTGTTCTTGCGTTTCGGCTAAGGCCAAGCGTTGATTGCATAAGTAGTTTTCTCGGCCTTTAAATAAAACAATTTGGCCCTTTAAACCGCATACTTTTTTAAGCAAGGGCAAATCTTTATCTACCAGCTGTTGCTGAAGTGTTTTGGTCGCGGTGGATACGATGACTTTTTTGCCTGATAACAGCGCCGGAATTAAATAGGCAAAAGTTTTGCCGGTGCCGGTGCCGGCTTCGGCAATCAACGTGGCTTCGGCTTCAATTGCTTGCGCAATCTGCTGAGCCATGTCAATTTGAGCATCACGAACGCCAAAGTCTTTGATCGTTTGCTCCAAGCCCCCGCCTGCCTTCAAAAAGGCTTCCACCTTATTTTGCAACGCCAATTTTCACCCTTCACATCCTTAAAATCGATTAAAAAGTATCCTAACCTTAACGGTTGAAGCGACTAGCATAACCAATAATCAC
Source organism: Thiomicrospira sp. (assembly GCF_014859555.1). Taxonomy (GTDB): domain Bacteria; phylum Pseudomonadota; class Gammaproteobacteria; order Thiomicrospirales; family Thiomicrospiraceae; genus Thiomicrospira. The sequence goes on from NZ_JACUTY010000008.1 coordinate 30,468, forward strand.
TTTATTTCAATCAAAATCCCGATCAATACTAGACAAAGCCCCTACAAGCCAGTAGAATTCGCGTTTCAAATTTGAATCGAGTTGTGAAACTCATTAACCTAGGTAATTATCATGAAAATTTTATCTTCATTGAAATCAGCGAAAACTCGCCATAAAGATTGTCAAATTGTACGTCGTCGTGGCAAGGTGTATGTGATCTGCAAAACAAACCCGAAATTCAAAGCTCGTCAGCGTTAATATTTAACGTTTATTTGCTTTAAATAAAAAAGCCGTCCTGATCAGACGGCTTTTTTTTTGCCTAACATTTAATTTAAGACGGCATTTGTCTAAATTACTCAAAGCACCAGGCCTGGTGCTTTAGAATCCCTGTAGACATTAAATTATTAGTTAGCTAAGGCGGACAAAGTCCTTTTGAGCCTGTTGCAAGGTTTTTACAATCAAATCCGTATCTACCTTACCAATAAAGTAATTCGCGCCCATCTCAATGACCTCACGGCTATTGTTATCGCTGGTCATCGAAGTATGCACGATAATCGGTAAATTACGGGTTTTAGGGTTAACTCTTAACTCTTTAATCACCGTGTGACCCGAAGCCACAGGCATTTCCAAGTCGGTAAAAATAACCGAAATGTCGTCCAGGTTAGGTTGTTTAGCAATATAGTCCAACATTAAACGACCGTTATCAAACCCTTGTGATCGCAAACCAAGCTGCTCAAACACCATAGCCATGTATTTTTGGATCGACTTACTGTCTTCAGCAAACAAAATCTGACGTTTTTTCATGGCCGAGCTAAACTGAACTTTAGACGCATCGACTTCTTTGGCGGATGAAAATATCTTTTTCGCCATGACGGGCATGGCTTCAATCAATAGTTTCTCAATATCCAGAATATAGCACAGAGTTTCACTGCCTTCGAGATAGGTATGGTTAACAATTTGATTGCGATTAACGTCTACATTGTAGTTTCCGGCCGGATGAATATTAGTCCATTCTTTTTCTTCGACACCATGAATATGCGCGACACGCAAACCAATAAAGTTGCGACTAAAGTCGGCCACGATAATAATCGACTTTGCACGTTCTTCATCAGTCATATCGAACCCCATCCACTTGGGCAAATCAATTACCGGAAGATAGGTTCCGCGCAATTCAATCATGCCTTCAATCAGCGGATTACTATCTGGCATTTCAGACACGGGATACGCGCGGGCTTCCAAAACTTCGCGCACCTTAAATACGTTCATGCCGTAATAAGACGGTTCTCTTTGATTGGGTTGTGGAAACCGAACTTGAAAAACCATCAAACTTAACTGATTGTTTTTACTTAAATTAGCGGTCTTTTCAATTTGTTCCAGCGTTGTACTCATCCGATATCACCTGTTTTAATTAGGGTTTATTGGCCTTATCTTAATACCAATCCCCAAAGATAAAAAGCCCAGACGGCCAGAAACTAACTAATTTGATTTTTCTCAAGCCATTGTCTAACCGGCTTAAAACTGCTTCGATAGCCTTCAATTAAACCGTAACGTTCAATCGCAGCTAAATGCTCAACCGTCGGATAACCTTTATGACGATCAAATCCGTAATCGGGATATTGAGCGTGCAGTTGCATCATTTGCTCATCACGATAGACTTTGGCTAAAATCGACGCCGCACTAATTTCAGCAATTAGAGCGTCGCCTTTAACAATCGCCCGGCAGTCGCAGGATAACTCGGGACAGCGATTGCCATCCACTAGAACCACATCAAACGGCTGAGTTAAAGCTTCAACACTTTGACGCATCGCGAGCATGGTGGCTTGCAATATATTAATGTCGTCAATGGTCTTGGCACAAACCCCTATTACCGCGTAATCGAGCGCCACTTCACGAATTTTTTCAGCCATCTCGACACGTTGGACATGCGTCATTTTTTTAGAATCTTTTAATTGCAAACGACAGTCGGCTGGCAAAATAACGGCCGCCGCAACCACTTCGCCCACTAACGGGCCGCGACCAACCTCGTCTACCCCCACTCGGATAATACCAGGCCTGGTGGTTAAGGATGCCTCAAATAAACTGGCTTGCTGCATTTAATTAAGCTCAGCCCAATCAACTACCGCTTGAGCGGCCAATGAAGCACTGTCTTGTTTAAGCGCGGTTCGCTGCACACGGAAGGCTTTTAGCTGGGTTTCTCGGCGGCTTTTATCGAGCATTAAACGCCCCAATTCTAACGCAAGTTTATCGGGTGTGACATCATGTTGAATCAACTCAACAACGACATCTTGCTGAGCCAAAATATTAGGCAATCCAATCCACTTGGAGATCGCTAAACGCTTCATAATCCAATAGGAAATAGGGTGAACTTTGATCGCAATCAGCATCGGACGCATCATTAAAGCCGCCTGCAAAGTCGCCGTGCCCGAGGTTACAATCATCTGATCACAGGCTTCCATTACAGTTTGTGCTTGTTGATCTACCAATTTTATCGGTAATTTTGAGCCATAAAGTTTCACTGACACTTCAATGCGCTCACGCGCACGCTGATGTACACACGGAATGACAAACTGCATAGTGGGATGAATCAAAGCCAGCTTTTTGGCGGCTTGTATATAAATATCCACCATGCGATCAATTTCGCTCATACGTGAACCAGGCAACAGCGCTGTGACGGGTACATCCAGAGACAAGCCTAAGGTTTGACGAGCTTGCACCGCATTGGGTTCATTTGGGACTTGATTCGCTAGTGGATGACCCACAAACTTGACCGGAATCTGATAACGTTCATATATCTCGGGTTCAAATGGAAACAGCACCAACACGCCATCAACTGATTTTTTAATATTATGTAAACGTTTTTCACGCCAGGCCCATACCGAAGGCCCCACATAGTGAATGGTTTTTAAACCGGCTTGTTTAAGCTGGCGTTCAACATAGAAATTAAAATCCGGCGCGTCAATACCGATAAAAGCATCCGGTTTAAGCTCGAGTAGTTTTTGAATTAAGTGTTTTCTGAGACGGAGTAATTTTGGCAAATGTTTAAGAACTTCAAACAACCCCATTACCGAAAGCGTCTCCATTGCAAACCAACTTTCTAAACCTTCCTGTTGCATATTTGGGCCGCCAATCCCAACAAAACGTGCGTCAGGATAACGAGCTTTCAAGCCTCTTATTAAGTCAGCGCCCAATAAGTCTCCTGAGCTTTCACCGGCAACTAATGCAAAAGTGGGTTGAAATTGGTGGTCATTCATAACAGTTCATTAACGCACAATACCGCGTTCAGCCTGCTGAATGAAGTTAATCAGAGAGTCAAGTGTGCCCTTGTCATCGTTGAATGATTTGATTTGCGCTAACGCATCATCCAGCTTTAATCCACTTCGATACAATGCACGATAAGATTTTTTTACTAGGCTTAATTGATCTCGATCGTAACCGCGACGCTTTAAGCCTTCTAAATTCACCCCACGAGGTTGGGCTAAGTTTCCAGAAACCACTACATAATCGGGTACATCTTGATTGATCACACTGCCCATACCGCAAAAACTATGGGCGCCGATGTTGCAAAACTGGTGAACCAAGGTATATCCACCCAAAATAGCCCAATCGCTAACGGTTACATGACCTGCCAAAGCGGTCGCATTGGCGAAAATAGTATGGCTGCCGATGACACAATCGTGTGCGATATGCACCCCGGCCATAATCCAGTTGTCATCGCCAATCAAAGTTTCACCACGATCTTGCGTAGTACCACGATTTACCGTCACATTTTCGCGGAATGTATTGCCATTGCCAATCACTAGCGTAGTGGGCTCATCACGATATTTTTTATCTTGTGGCGCCGCGCCAATCGAGCAAAATTGGAAAAAATGGTTGGCTTGCCCTATCGTGGTTGGTCCCGTAATTACAACATGCGGCTCTAATACACAATCGGCCGCTATGACAACATTGGCTCCTATTACACAATAGGCCCCAATTTTAACGCCTTCGGCTATTTGGGCACTTTCATCAATAATGGCTGTTGGATGAATCAATCTATTACACCTTTCTTTCCGCACACATGAGATCGGCTGAGGCAATCACTTTGCCATCAATACGTGTTTCACATACAAACTTCCATATACCGCGTTTATTGCCCGTGGTACGCACTTCAAAATCCAAACGATCACCCGGAATCGCCGGTTGTCTAAAACGACAGTTATCGATGGCGGCTAGATAGTACATCGTATCACCGTCGGGTTTTACTTCTTGGGTTTTGAAAGCCAGAATGCCAGTACATTGCGCCATCGCTTCTACAATCATAACGCCCGGCATAATCGGATTATTTGGAAAGTGGCCGGTAAATTGTGGTTCATTAAACGTCACATTTTTATAAGCTTTTAAGTATTGCCCTGATTCAAACTCGGTCACCCGGTCAACTAATAAAAACGGGTAACGGTGCGGTAAGTATTCAAAAATATCTTTAACGTTAAGCATGAGTATGGATTCCAAGTTATATTATATATTCTTTACAGCAAACGAAATTTAGGTTGGATTGGTTTGCTTTTCTAACTTATTTAATCGCTGGTTTAAACCTTTGATCTTCTCAGAGAATTTAGCCAAGTTTTTGGCATAAATCGCATTCTTTTGCCACTCGGCTAATGGGACCGCCGGAAAGCCGCTGTATACACCCGATTGATGAATGCTATGGGTCGCCACCCCGCGTCCCATGATAGTCACGCCATCAGTCAACTCGATGTGGCCAACCATGCCCGATTGGCCTGCAAAGGTACAGTTTTTACCCACAACGGCACTGCCCGCAAACCCAACTTGACCGGCAATCGCGGTGCCAGAGCCAATTTTTACGTTGTGTGCAATATGCACCAAATTATCTATAATGCAGTTATCTTCGATCACCGTATCGTCAATGGCTCCGCGATCAATCGTCACGTTATTACCAATTGAAACATGGTTACCAACCAGCACTCGGCCAATCTGTGGAATTTTGACCCATTGCCCCTGATGTTTGGCCCAACCAAATCCATCCCCACCAATGACACTACCCGCTTCAACAATACAGTCTGCACCGAGCTGGCAATCTTTCATAACGGTGACATTCGGAGCCAGTCGAGTATTTTTACCCAAACTTACATCGGCTTCCAATACACAACCTGCACCAATAATGACTCGCTCAGATAACACGACATTTTCACCAATCACGACATTCGCGCCAATCGAAACATTCGGCGCCAGTCTTGCCGAATCGGCTACCACCGCACTTTCATGAATTCCACTCACATCAAGCGGTGCATAAAGTTTCTGTGCAACAAAGGCATAAGCCGCGTAAGGGTTATCGACAATAATCGCGGCATTAGGGCATGAATCAGCGTGTTTGGAATGAACTAAAATAACCGAAGCCTTAGAATTCGGCAGATCCTTTAAATACTTCTCATCCGATAAAAAACTAATATCCCCCGCTTGGGCGGTTGATAAACGCTCGATTCTATTTACTTTTAATGAAGCGTCTCCACGCAACGTTAAGTTAAAACCTTTGTGTGTTAAATAATCGACAATCTGTTGTAACGTCAGATGGTTGGAAGCTTGTGCCATATAAAACCTATTTAACGATTAAAATTAGAGCCTTGCTTTTCGAAGTCTTTACTCAAATAATCCAAAACAGCGGGCGTAAGGTCTATGCGTTTGTTGGTGTAGGCAATGCCTTCATACAAGATTAAGTCATAAGATTGGCTAGTACCTACTTCTCGGATAGCCGAGTTCACCAAACTTTGCAGTTTGGCCAACTCTTCATTACGGCGAATATTCAACAACTCTTGTACATCGTTGCGTTTACGTTGAATTTCACGTGTCAACATCTGAATTTCGCGTTCTTTAGCGCCTTGTTGCGCTTCGCTCATGGCTAAACTGTTACGCTTTAGATCATTTTTTTCTTTTTCAAGCTGGCTGTTTAGCTTTGCTAGCTCTTCTTGTTGTGGCGCAAACTCTCGTTCTAAGTTTGAACTGGCGGCTTTGGCTTGTGGCGACTGCTCTAACAACAAACCGACATTAACCACGCCCACTTTGATAGATTCATTTGCTTGTACCATCGCCGTTGAAGCTAGAAAAGCAAACGCTAACACTAAAAGTTTTTTTGCAAAATACAACATTATTTATTTTCCATTTCGATGAGTGAAAACCCGTAAATAATAAACTATCTGCGACTTTGATAACAGCGAATAATCTTTTTTATCTTTCATTATGAGTAATTAAAATGGTACACCTAAACTAAATTGGAACGATTGCAATTTATCGTCTTTTTTATAATGAACAGGTTTAGAAAAGCTGAACGCAAGTGGCCCAACTGGCGTTATCCAAGCAAAAGCTAAACCAGTAGCCGAACGGAACTCACTGGCTTCAACATCCTCAAAAGTTTCAAATACATTACCCGCGTCAAAAAACAAACTTAGTCTTAGGTTAGACGAGTCTTCAATTAATGGCATGGGGAACACAATTTCAGCCGAGGTTAAAGCTCGCATATCACCGCCTCGTGGACGATTAACATCCGTATAATAGCCACCCAGCGAGTTGGGATCAAACCCGCGCACCGAACCTATACCACCAGCATAAAAACGCTCGAAAAAGGGTAGTTTTTTAACGTCGCCATAACCCGCACCGTAAGACAAGCCAGCACCCAGTTTCAAACTAAAGTTATCGGATAAAGGATAAAACCATTTTTCTTCGGCAAACACTTTATAAAACGTCATATCCGAGCTGCCTGGTACCACCGCTTGAGCCGACAAACTGGCCGTTTGGCCCTTTGATGGGAAATAGAAACTATTACGTGTGTCATAACGCCAGCCAGCGGTAATCAATAAGTACTGGTTGTCTGCATCAAACTCGGCTAAGTGTTGCTCACAGGCTTCAAATGCCGTCAAACAACGTAGACTTTGGCTTTCGGCTCTCAAGCCGAAGTTAAGACGTGTTTGTTCACTCGTGGGGTAACCTAAGTTAACTCTTAAGCCCATTTTATCCAAGGTATAGTCGGTGATATTAAGTTCTGAGGCATCAATTTTACTATAATAAACCCCTGTTCCTAAACTCACACCATCATCTGTAAAGTATGGGTTGGTGTACCCTATATCAGCGGACTTCATCGAGGCGCTGGAATTCATGGTTAAATTCAGTTCATTACCTGTGCCTAAAAAGTTCTTTTCTGAAATACCCAGGTTAAAGCTAACCCCATCCAATTGCGAATAACCAATACCCGCCGTAAAAGAGCCAGTTGGTTGCTCTTCAACCATAATGACCAAATCCACTTCATCTTCCGACACGCGGCGCGTATCAATATTAACTCTGGAAAAATAACCTAAGCGATTTAATCGGCTGGTTGATTGACGAACGGCGGCCAATGAATAAGGTGCGCTTTCTAGCTGACGCATTTCTCGGCGCAAAACATAATCACGCGTACGAGTGTTGCCTTCAACCTCAATTTTACGAACATACACCCGGCTCTTAGGCTCTATGTAAAAATCCAAATCCACCCGTTGAGCTTTAGGATCCATTTGAGTGCGAGGTTCAACCTCTGCAAACGCATAACCTTCTTCACTTAAGCGATCTCGAATTGCGGTAATCGCGGCAATGACTTCACTTCGCGAGAATAAATCACCGCTTTCTAAGTTCGCGAGCTTAACCAACTCTTCCTCACTGAGTTTAGTGACACCACTGAACTTAATATCATTTAATCGATATTGCGGGCCTTCAGTTAAGCTCGCCGAAATAAACACTTTAGTTTTATCAGACGATAATGATACTTGCGAGGAATCAATCGAAAACTCAGCAAACCCGCGATCCATATAGAAAGACCGCAAGGTTTCCAAATCAGACTGGAGTTTAGGTCGCGCATATTTATCGCCACTGCCAATCAACACGCTTTCAGACAATAAAAATAGGCCTTTTAACCGATCATCTGGGTAGGTCGCATTACCAACCAGCGTAATACGCTCGATACTGGCCGCCTGACCTTCATCAACGGTTATTTTAAGTTCAACCCGATTACGCGGTAACTCCAGCGCTTCAATCTTAATCGCGGCCGCATAATAACCTTGGTTGTGGTATTGACGTTTCAAATCAATATTGACGCGATCCATTTCAATCGCGTTGTAAATTTTTCCCTGGCTGATGCCCAGTGATCTTAACGCTTCCATTAAGTCATCGGTTTTAATCAACCTATTACCTTTCACATCGATTTGTGCAATCGAAGGTCGCTCAGTGACCTGAATAATGAGCTCATTATTATCACCACGATAAAGCGCTATATCGTTAAAAAAACCAGTTTGATACAAGGCACGTAAACTTTCACGTTCTTTTTCAGGCGTCAATTTTTCTCCAATATTGACCGGAAGGTATGTATTCACGGTTTCAAAACCGATTCGTTCAGTACCATCAACAACAATATCGTTAATAATAAACTCATTCGCTAACAGCGTGTGTGACAAGCCTAATAGGCATAAACCTATAACAAGTTTGGGGTTGAAAAATTTCTTCAAAATTTTATCCATTTGTAATTCTGACCAAGTCATTCGTAAACGCCAAAATAGTAAGGCCAACGATTAACATCAAGCCAATCCGATAACCAATTTCCTCTACACGCTCACTTACAGGGCGACCGCGTATCATTTCGACCAGGTAATACATTAAATGCCCACCATCCAACATCGGAATAGGCAATAAGTTCAAAATCCCTAAACTTAAACTTAACAGTGCCATTAAGCTCAAAAAGCTAATCAGCCCCGATTGCAGTGCTTGGCCTGAAAAATCCGCAATACTCAATGGGCCCGATAAATGGGCTAAACCCACCTCCCCAACTAGCATTTTCTTAAACATCACCAAGGTCATATTCAATAATTTAACCGACTGATGCCAACCCTGTTCAAACGCCGCAAATAGACCGAAACGTTGAATCGTATAAAATTCGCTGTGTTGCAATTGTGTTTGGTCAACCGAGGCTCCTAAGCGCCCGATTTGTTCGCCAGCCTGCTCAACCGCTTCAAACGTGATCATTACATCATATTGTGCCTGATTTCGTTCAAATGTAATCAAATGCGATTCATTTGGGTGTGCCCGAACAAACGTGACCAAGGCTTGCCAATCATTTACCACCTGACCATTCACCGCGCTAATCCGATCCCCCGACTGCAATCCGGCTTTAAAAGCCGGCGATCCGGTTATCACCTCATCAATCCAGGGCTCTAAACTGGGTGCTTTAGGCTTAAAACCCAACTCACTTAACCAATTGGATTTGACATTATTAAGATCGAGTCCAGATAAGTTCAGTTCAATCCGTTGAGGCTGAACCAACGTTGATTCGGTGTCAAAAGGATGCAGCAATAAACTTAGGTTCGTTTTATCATGCACCAATCCCTGCAAAACCGCTTGTTGCACCTGAGGCCAGCTGGACACAGCTTGCTGATCGATCTCAACCAACCACCAGGCCTGGTGGTTATTATCTAAATCGACCATCGCACTAGCCAGCGGTGATGATTCGGTTGGTGCTTCAAATATTGGTTTTAAACTGCTTACACCGAGCATATTAATCACGGCAAACAGGAACCATGCAAACAACAAATTAATCAGCGGTCCGGCCAATACAATGGCAAAACGTTTATAAACCGATTGTTGATTAAAAGCCCGCGCCTTTTCATGTTCGGCTACCGACTCAACCCGCTCATCTAAAAACTTAACGTAACCGCCCAGCGGAATCAAGCCAATCTGATACTCGGTTTCACCGCGCTTAGTTTTATAAATCGCACGCCCAAAACCGACCGAAAACGTAAGGACTTTGACATTAAATAGACGCGCGACCGCAAAGTGCCCCCACTCGTGTATTGTCACCAATACACCTATTAGCAAGCTAAAGCCTAGCACGGCCCATAAAATACTCATATCAGTTTAAGCTCACGTAAACGACCAAAACACCCAAAATAGCGGTAACGCCAATAGTAGGCTATCAATTCGATCCAACACACCACCATGACCCGGCAGAATTTTGCCACTGTCTTTTATATTTACCTGACGTTTTAGTAGGCTTTCAAACAAGTCGCCATAAACCGACAAAGCGGCAATTAAACTCGTGATTAACACAAACACCACCAGGCCTGGCGAGTAAAAAGTTTGCGCCCATCCAAACCAAACCAGCACAGACATCAAGCCAACTAACATTACGCCACCCAGCACACCTTCCCATGTTTTACCTGGGCTGACGTGTGGCGCAAGTTTATGGCGACCAAAACGACGGCCGGCAAAATACGCGCCCGAGTCCATCACCCAAATCATCGCCATACTGAACAACACAACCCAAGCCGAATAGGCTTCTCTTAACCAGATTAAAGACAAGGCAAAACTAACCAAAAACAATAAACCAATCAGTCCAGCTGCAAATGGATTATTTAAGCCCGCTTGCCCGGCACTTAATTGATAACGTGTAACCGCCACCACCACAACAATCAGCTGAATAACCGCTAAATAGACAATCCAGTTATGCGCTTCAAAATATAAACCTATGCCAACTAAACAAGCGGTTAAGACACTAAATGCAAACCTCATAACTCGGTTGTCTAGACGCATAAATTGCGCCCATTCCCAAGCCCCTATCATCGAGACAAAAATCACCGCAACCTGCCAAGCCAATTGCTCGGCACCAAATAAGGCCCATAAAGAAACTACAATTAACACCAAGGCGGTGATCAGTCTTTGCTTTAACATTAGGATATTTGCTCACTGGTTTGGCCGAAACGGCGTTCTCTTTGGCCAAAAGAATCGATGGCCATATCTAAGCTGGCTTCATTAAAATCGGGCCATAAGGTGTCGGTAAAATAAAATTCGGCATAAGCCATTTGCCAAATCAAAAAATTGCTTATGCGCTGCTCACCGCCGGTACGAATCAAAAGATCCGGTTCCGGTAGATCGGACAAACATAAATAAGGCGCTAAATCGGCTTCAGAAAGAGCCGTCGAGGTTTGATTTGGATGCGCGGTTTGCCATGACTTAACCGCTTCTAAAATATCCCAACGCCCACCGTAGTTGGCGGCAATATTTAGAGCCAAACCGGTGTTGTTCTGGGTGAGCTGCTCGGCTTGTTGAATGTGTGACTGAATGGATTCACTAAAAGCTGAACGATCGCCAATAATCCGCAATCGCACATTGTTTTCATGTAATTTGCCGACTTCTTTTTGCAAGGCCTGCAAAAACAAATCCATCAACTTACTGACTTCATCTGGCGGACGTCGCCAATTCTCGGTACTGAAAGCAAATAAGGTTAAGGCTTTAGCGCCACGTTTGGCGCAATGCGCCACCACTTTACGCACTGCATTACGACCCTTTTGATGCCCGATATAACGCGGTAGAAATCGCTTTTTAGCCCAACGACCATTACCATCCATAATGATGCCAATATGCTGGGGAATAGGTTGTGAGGGCTCAGTCTGTGACAAGGTCAATCCTAAATATTCTAAATCGCTATATACAAGCTTATAGCCAAGCCAAAATTGATGGCAAAGAATGACAACGGCCCAGAAGGGCCGTTGATAAGTGCAGACGAAATTATGCCTTATTCAAGGCCAAAATTCGACTTATATTTCCAATAATGAGGCTTCTTTTTCACTAAGAAATTTGTCAATTTTAGCGACAAAGTCATCGGTAAGTTTTTGAATATCATCATCCGATCGACGCGCTTCATCTTCTGTAATGGCTTTATCTTTTAACAGATTCTTCACATCACCATTCGCGTCACGTCGAATATTACGAATCGCAACACGCGCATTTTCAGCTTCGGTACGCGCCACTTTTGCAAATTCTTTGCGACGTTCTTCAGTCAACATAGGCATTGGAATACGTATCATATTGCCATGCACAACTGGGTTAATACCCAAATCAGACGTCATAATGGCCTTTTCAACCTTCTGAAGCATCGGAGCCTCCCAAGGTTGAACCGTCAAAGTACGTGCGTCTTCAACATTGACATTCGCTACTTGGCTAATCGGTACATCCGAACCATAATAGTCCACCATCACGGAGTCCAAAATACTTGGATGCGCGCGTCCGGTACGAATTTTTGCAAAATTTGCTTCCAGAGTTTCAAATGACTTTTGCATTCTGCTTTTCGCATCATCACGAATTTCTTTTAACATGTTAGTCTCCTGTCGTTACTAGAGTGCCTTCATCTTCACCTAGTAAAATTCGATTAAGCGCGCCGTCTTTTAACATATCAAACACGCGTATGGGCATTGCATGGTCACGACACAAGGCAAAAGCCGCCAAGTCCATTACCTGTAAATTCTGTTGAATAACGTCCGCATAGCTCAGCTGGGCAAAACGGATGGCTTGCGGATTCTTTTTAGGGTCCGAATCGTAAATACCATCCACCTTGGTGGCCTTAAGAACAACATCCGCGCCAACTTCAATTCCACGCAATGCCGCGGCCGTATCGGTGGTAAAAAACGGATTACCGGTTCCACCAGCAAACACCAAAACCTCGCCACTCGCCAAACATTTTTGCGCATAGTTAGCATTAAAACCTTCAGCCACACCCGCTACCGCACTGGCACTCATAATACGACTTTTTAAACCAATACTTTCAAAAACATCTCGCAGAGCCAAACCATTCATTAGCGTGGCCATCATGCCCATTTGATCTGCGGTACTGCGCTCAATCGCCTTTGATTGAACCTGACCACCACGAAACACATTGCCGCCGCCAACCACAATTGCGACTTCCACACCCTGCTCGCGAATCGACTTAACTTGCTCAGCCACCTGCTGCAAAACAGCCATATCCCAGCCAAAGTCAGCCTTTCCCATCAGGACTTCACCGCTAAATTTCAATAAAATCCGAGAGTACTTTAGTTTCATGGCGAACCCTTTTATCTATTTTACACTGTGTAAAGTTTTTAAAATTACCGGCAAATGAGTAATTACACGCAATTCTAAAAACTTTCTAATTACTTCTTTCTGTTTTTATGCTTCAAGTACAAAAAAACCATAACCACCAAGTCAAGTGTTCGACTGGCCGTTATGGTTTTTATCAACTAATTAACCTCGCGCGGCTGCGGCGGCTGCGGCGGCTACTTCGTCTGCAAAGTTTAATACTTCTTTTTCGATACCTTCGCCTACTTCTAGACGAATGAAGCGAGTAACAGAAGCCTCGTTTGCTTTTAATAGTTTCTCTACGGTTTGATCCGGGTCCTTAACAAAAGGCTGACCAAGCAAGGTAATCTCTTCCAAGAATTTACGGATACGACCATCAATCATTTTTTCAATGATTTCCATTGGTTTACCGCTTTCTTTTGCCTGCTCTGTCAAGATTTCACGCTCTTTTTTAAGCATGCCTTGATCAACGTCGTCAGACGAAATCGCTTGTGGCTTAGTTGCCGCAACATGCATTGCTACGTCACGAATAAGGGCTTCATTACCGTTATTCATCGCAACCACAACACCGATTTTTTCACCGTGCTGGTAGCTACCGATTTCACCACTTGAGGTTTCAACAATCTCAACACGACGAATTTGCATGTTTTCGCCAATTTTAGCGACTAAGGCACGACGGGTTTCATCAATGGTTTTGCCAGACCCTAATGTTTGTTTTTCTAGGTCTTCAACACTCGTAAAACCTTTCTCAAGTACAACCTTAGCCACCGCATTTGCAAACGTCTGGAATTCATCAGCTTTTGCAACGAAATCTGTTTCACAGTTAACTTCAACAATCGCGGCTTTTTTCTTGTCATCAGAAATAGCAATCGCGATCACACCTTCTGAGGCTACACGACCGGCTTTTTTATCTGCCCCTGCCATGCCTTTAACGCGCAAAAATTCAATTGCCGCGTCCAAATCACCCTGATTTTCATCCAAGGCTTTTTTACAATCCATCATGCCTGCGCCGGTTCTTTCGCGCAATTCTTTTACCATCGCTGCAGAAACTGCCATGTTTAAATTCCTTCTAAATAATCTTTGCTTGGTTAGAAACAACCAGGCCTGGTATGACCAGGCCTGGTGATAATGCATTAAACCTTAATTAAACGGCTTTTTCTTCCGTCTCTACGGCTTCAACAAACTCATCGGCAGCAGAGGCTGTCGTAATACTAGCTTTCGCTTCCATTACGGTATCCGCCATTGCTTCTAAATAAAGCTTGATCGCACGTAATGCATCATCGTTACCAGGGATAATATAATCCACGCCATCTGGATTGTTGTTAGTATCAACTACACCAATAACGGGGATACCTAGTTTTTTTGCTTCCAAAATGGCAATGTCTTCGTTACCAGTATCGATAACAAAAATAGCATCCGGCATCGCACGCATATCTTTAATACCGCCCAAAGACAACTCTAACTTATCTAGCTCACGAGTTAGGGTCAAAGCTTCACGCTTAGTGATTTTGTCGAAGGTGCCATCTTGCTGCATCGCTTCAAGCTCTTTCAAACGTTTAATCGACTGTTTGATAGTTTTAAAGTTAGTCAACATACCACCTAACCAACGATGGTTTACATAAGGCATACCACAACGAGTCGCTTGCTCAGCAACGAGTTCGCGCGCCGCGCGCTTCGTACCAACAAACAAAATCTTACCTTTATTGGCGACAACTGAGCCGGCAAAGTTCAACGCATCGTTGAACATAGGAAGGGTTTTTTCAAGGTTTACAATATGGATCTTGTTACGAGCACCAAAGATGTATTGACCCATTTTTGGGTTCCAATAACGGGTTTGGTGTCCAAAGTGACAGCCCGCTTCAAGCATTTGACGCATTGTTACTTTTGCCATGTTTCTCTCCAGTTTTGGGTTAGGCCTCCGTTTACCCAGCTAAAACGAACTAAGCCAATCAATCTGAGCTTAGCACCCCGTTTTATGTTCCGGTAAACGTGTGTTTTAATTAAAGTTGCGTTATTTTCAAAACGCGTTTAAAAATAAGCGCGGAATTTATACCATAACACCCCCTAATACTCAAGCCTTCAAGCTAGAAATAACATCAAAATAGGCCTATTAATAAATATTTATTAATATCAGGCTTGTTAGCACTTTAGCTCCAGCCTAGATATCTGTTAGACTTTAATGCATATTATATTGGCTTGGAATAAACACAATCGACTATGAGTATTATCTTAAAAACCCCTCAACAAATTGAAAAAATGCGCGTAGCTGGCCGTTTAGCGGCTGATGTGCTTGAAATGTTAACCCCTCTTGTCAAACCGGGGGTCACCACCGAGGAACTTAATCAAAAAGCGCACGATTATATGACTCAGGTACAAGACACCGTGCCGGCCACGTTGAATTACCATGGGTTTCCTAAGTCTATTTGCACCTCCATTAACCAAGTCGTCTGTCACGGTATCCCCGGCGATAAAAAACTCAAAAAAGGTGACATCATTAATATAGATGTCACGGTCATTAAAGATGGGTTTCATGGCGACACCAGCATGATGTTTGAAGTCGGTGAGGTAGCACCCTTTGCCTCTCGTCTCTGTCGCATCGCACATGAGTGTTTATGGAAAGGCATCCAGCAGGTTAAACCAAGAGCCACACTTTACGATGTTGCTTTTGCGATTGAACAACATGCCCATGCCAACGATTGTTCAGTGGTTAAGGAATACTGTGGACACGGGATTGGAGAGGATTTTCACGAAGAACCTCAGGTTTTGCACTACAGTTCTCAAGAACAAAAACGCATCCTACTCAAGCCCGGCATGACATTTACAATTGAACCGATGATTAACTTGGGACGCCCAGAGGTTAAGTTACTTGGTGACGGCTGGACAGTCGTAACGAAAGACCGAACCTTATCGGCTCAATGGGAACATACATTACTTGTTACCGAGTCTGGCTACGAAATTTTCACTTTAAGAACCGGTGAGCAACCTCTTTTATAGGCTAAAGACTCAAATAATGCATTCTCAACCCGACCTGCCTAGCTTCATTAATGCGCTCAAACAACCGGATATCGCGGCGAAGGTCGGGCGCGATATGCTTCAAGGCTTTAGCACACACCAATTTAATCAATTTGACCAAGGTACGGCCGTTTCTGAATTGATTAAAGAGCGTTCAGTATTTATTGATCAAATCCTCAAAAAGATCTGGCACCACAGTTTTGATGCCGAAAACTTTGCCCTAGTGGCCGTAGGCGGATATGGACGCGGTGAACTCCACCCCCACTCGGATATTGATTTACTGATTTTATGTAAAACCCCCTTTACCGATGCCGATAAAATTAGTCAATTTATTACCCTACTATGGGACATGGGGTTTGAAGTCGGGCATGCTATTCGAACCGTTGAAGAATGCCATCAAGCCGGTTTAGATGACATCACCACCGCTACCAACTTATTAGAAGCACGTTGGATTACCGGCAGTTACGAGCTGTTTGAAGCCTTGCAAACTATTTGGAAATTAGACGACTTCTGGCCCAGTCAAGCTTTTTTTGAAGCCAAACTCACAGAGCAAGCACAGCGCCATAAACGTTTTCACGACACGGTTTACCAACTCGAACCCAATATCAAAGAAAGCCCAGGTGGTTTACGTGATATTCAAACCATTTTCTGGGTCGCAAAACGCCATTTTAACGCCACCTCCATTCACCAATTG
Source organism: Thiomicrospira sp. (assembly GCF_014859555.1). GTDB lineage: Bacteria > Pseudomonadota > Gammaproteobacteria > Thiomicrospirales > Thiomicrospiraceae > Thiomicrospira. Next base: position 47,047 of record NZ_JACUTY010000008.1, read on the forward strand.
GTTCAAAAACAATTCATCACACCCGACGAATACCGCGAATTGGACGCGGCTTACAAGTTTTTAAGCCGTGTGCGTTTTATATTACATCGCTTAAAAAATCGCCGTGAAGACCGTCTACTATTCGACAATCAACAACAAGTCGCCGAAACCTTTAACTATCAAGACACCAGTGAAAAACTAGCGGTAGAGCAGTTCATGAATAGCTACTATCGAAACTTGCGTGCGGTGGTCAAACTTAACGAAATTTTACTGCAACACTTTTATGAAGAAATCTTCACTCAACAATCCCAAAAAGTAACCAAGATTAACCAACGATTTCAACTGGTTAATAACTACCTCGACATCCGTACCGAACAAGTATTTCAACAATTTCCAAGCGCCCTGCTTGAACTCTTTATTATTGTAGAAAATGATCCCAGCATTGCCGGTATCCGAGCTCGAACGATCCGACTGTTACGTGAAAACTTACATTTAATTGATGAATCGTTTCGTAACGACCCCATTAACAAAGCTTTATTTATAGAAATATTCCGCCAACCCAAAGGGGTCAACGCGTCCTTAAAACGTATGCATAGCTACGGCATTTTGGAGGCTTATATCCCCGCTTTCCATAAAATATCTGGCCTGATGCAGTTTAATATTTTTCACGCCTATACGGTCGATGAGCACACTATATTAGTGATTCGTTATTTAAGACGTTTTTTCATCAAAGAATATGCGTTTGAATTCCCCACGGCTCATCAAGTTGCACGCTCTATTTGCAAGCCCGAAATCCTGTTTCTGGCGGGCTTATTCCACGACATTGCAAAAGGTCGAAACGGTGCTCATGAAGTATTGGGAGCCGACGATGCATTACAATTTTGCAAAGCGCATAACTTATCCGATAACGACACCAAGCTAGTGGCTTGGCTAGTACGACATCATCTTGAATTCTCAAGCGTTGCTCAGCGTAAAGATTTAAGTGATCCGAACGTCATTTTAGAATTTGCTCGCTTAGTCGGTGACCAAAACCGCCTGAACTATTTATATTTGCTAACCGTAGCCGATGTTTGCTCCACCTCGGACGATGTTTGGAACGACTGGAAAAACGCGCTATTTTTAGAGTTATTTAACGAAACCTCCAACGCGCTTGATAAAGCCCTCGAAGTTCCGAAAGACAAAACCAAAAAAGCCTTACTTCATCAAGAAAAAGCACGCGAAATCCTGGCCAAAAATGCCCTTAATGCCAGCGATTACCAAGCCTTGTGGAATAGTTTGAAAAAGACTGAGTTTTTTAATCGCCAAACACCGCTCGAAATTAGTCGAATTACACAACAACTTTATCAAACACCGCTCGAAGCAATGGCAATATCCATTACCGGAAAAACCCACCGTGGTGCGTCTGAGTTAATGATCTACATGCCTAACCGAGACTTTTTATTTGCTCAGATCACCCAAACGCTGGATAACTTAAACTTAAACATTGTAGAAGCCAAAGTCTATTCAACACGTGAAAATATGACCTTGGTTTTGGTCTACTTTTTAGATAGAGATCAAGTCGCAATTGAAGACCCGGATTTACTAGAACGAATCAAACTTAAATTGGAACACAACTTAATTGATCATCCACCGATTAAACCCTTGGTTAACCACACGAAAGAACGTCGAATCCGTCACTTTAAAACCCCCACCAAAGTTCAATTTCAAGATTTAAGCAAAAAATTCACGGAAATCACAATTTTGACAAAGGATATACCCGGTCTGCTTTCACGTGTTGGCCAAGCTTTTAGAGACTGTGAAATCCGCATGCACGATGCCAAAATTAATACGGTCGGCGAAAAAGCCGAAGACACGTTTATAATTAGCACCACACTCAATGAAGCCATCCCGGTTGAGCACCAACAACAACTCACAAAAACCTTAATGACCTATATTGAGTCCTGATCACACCAAACCAGACCCAGCATCAAGCTTAACGGCTTCAAAAAGCTCAACAGCATTGTGATCCAAATCTCTTAAAAATAAAGCCTGACGCCCTGAGCGGCTAAGCGTGTATTGAACACCTTGTTCGTCAAGCAACCGAGCAAACTCATCAATGCTGTCGACTCTTAAGGCAAAGTGCTGGTCTCGTCCACCATGCTGGGGTCGAGTTGCTTGCTCATAAGGATTCGGCAGCTGCATGATGTGCAAACTTTGCCCGTCCCCCAAACTTAGCCAATAACCGTCAAAGCCTAAATTGGGTCTATCTAAACAACTTAAGCCTAACAACCCTTGATAAAACGCCAAACTCGCCTGAGCATCTTTTACCAAAATACTGACATGGTCGAAGCCGACTACTTTCGCCACACTGCCTCCTTTTTTCTTTAGGCCATAAATCAAAAATGTTACAATTAAACAATTGTATTTTAATTAAGTAAACGGAAACTATAAATATGTCTGCGGATCTACAGCAAATTATTGAAGCGGCGTTTGAACGTCGTGCCGAAATCACGCCAAAAAATGTTGATGCGGAAACCAAACGCGCCATTCAAGAAAGCCTACATTTATTGGACAGCGGCCAAATGCGTGTGGCAGAACGTCAATCAGTCGGCAAATGGACCGTTAACGAATGGTTAAAAAAGGCGGTGTTACTGTCTTTCCGTACCGAAGATAACGTGGTAATGAACTCGTCTGAAACTCGTTATTTTGACAAGGTGCCGTCCAAATTCGCCGATTATTCACAAGCCGATTTTGAAGCGGCTGGCGTGCGTGTTGTACCACCTGCCATGGCACGTCGCGGCTCTTACATTGCACCAAGCACGGTTTTGATGCCGTCTTATGTCAACATTGGCGCTTATGTCGACTCAGGCACCATGGTTGATACCTGGGTAACGGTGGGTTCTTGTGCGCAAATTGGTAAAAACGTACACTTATCTGGCGGGGTTGGTATCGGTGGCGTACTTGAGCCATTACAAGCCGCGCCGACGATTATTGAAGACAACTGCTTTATCGGTGCACGCTCTGAAGTAGTTGAAGGCGTGATTGTTGAAGAAGGCTCTGTTATCTCGATGGGCGTTTATATAGGCCAATCAACTCGTATTTATGATCGCGAAACTGGCGAAATCCATTACGGACGAGTACCGGCTGGGTCAGTTGTGGTTTCTGGAAACCTACCATCAAAAGATGGCTCATACAGCCTATATTGTGCGGTAATCGTGAAAAAAGTGGACGCCAAGACACTCGGAAAAGTGGGCATTAACGAGTTGTTACGCGACATTTAATCACCCCCAAAAGGCGCTTTTAGCGCCTTTTTTGATTTAACCAAACATCAAGCTTAAACTCAAACAATCAAACTTTTTCTGGAACACCCTTTACATGATGACTCTCTATGGCATTTCAAATTGCGATACTGTCCGCAAGGCACGAAAATTTTTAGAGTCTGCCGGACACAGTTTTCAGCTTCATGATTTTCGCAAGGATGGATTAAACACTAAAACTATTCAAACCTGGTTAACCTATACCGACTACAGCGACCTGATCAATAAACGCAGCACTACTTGGAAACAGCTTTCCGATACCGAACAGGCTGCGATTGAGCATCAAGATCTAGCCCTATTGATCCAACACCCAACCTTAATTAAACGGCCGGTTCTGCAACTTGATCAAAGACTACTGATCGGCTTCAAATTGGAAGAATATCAAAACTTATGAGTGCCACGATTGATTTAGCCCAAGCTCTACTCCAGATCGACTCCGTGACCCCTGATGACAAAGGCTGTCAGGATTTAATTGCCGACTTTCTTAAGCCACTCGGATTTAACTGCGAACCCATGCCTTTTGGCGACGTCAGTAACCTGTGGGCACGCAAAGGAGACACCGGGCCGCTGTTTGTATTTGCAGGCCATACCGATGTTGTACCAACAGGCCCGTTAGGTAAGTGGAAGCACCCGCCCTTTTCAGCTGAAATTGATCAGGGAATGATGTATGCGCGCGGTGCAGCTGATATGAAAAGCAGTATTGCTTGTTTTATGGTTGCCACCGAGCGTTTTATTAAGAACTACCCACAACATAACGGCTCGATTGGATTCTTAATCACCAGTGATGAGGAAGGTCCGGCAATTGACGGTACTGTAAAAGTGATCGAAACACTTGAAGCGCGTAATGAAAAAATCGACTATTGTTTGGTTGGTGAACCCTCAAGTGATATTAAGCTAGGTGATTCAATTAAAAATGGTCGGCGTGGCTCATTAAATGCCAAATTGACGATTAAAGGCATACAAGGCCATATTGCCTACCCACAATTAGCCGATAATCCAGTTCACAAAGCCCTACCCGCCCTAGCCGCCTTAATCGGTATTGAATGGGATCAAGGAAATGACTATTTCCCACCGACTTCTCTGCAAATATCAAACGTTCAATCTGGCACGGGTGCGACTAATGTGATTCCGGGCGAAATAGAGGTTATGTTTAATTTCCGTTTCTCTACCGAACACACCCCTGAGTCGCTCAAACAAGGTGTAATAGATTGTTTGGCTCCCTTTAACATAGACTATCAGATTGACTGGAATTTATCAGGCTTGCCGTTTGTAACACCCGCTGAAGGCGAATTAATCCAAGCCACCTCAGATGCAATTCACCAAGTGCTAAATTATCACCCCAATCTTTCCACTGGTGGCGGTACGTCAGATGGACGCTTTATTGCCCCAACTGGCGCACAAGTGATTGAGTTTGGCCCGCTAAACGACACTATTCACAAGGTGAATGAATGTGTTAGTGTTAAGGATCTCGAATTGTTAACCGATATCTATTATCAAATGATGATTAACCTGCTCATACAAAAGGCGTAATTATGGAACTCCCTATCTGGCTGGAATATTTACTTATTGGCCTTCAAATCGGTGCCTTATTTGTTTTTATATGGCTGGTATGGCCGCTGATTAAAGGGGAAAAATGGCGTAAAAAGTTTATTGAAAACAAGCAAGCTTTTTCCATTCTGATCGTCTTCATTCTCGTATTTATATTTGTATACGGTTTAAGCTTTCTATTCGATGCATTATTTCCGGTCGAAACCCTCTATTAAAACCCATTTCTATTTAAACTTTTAAGCTCTAGTAAGGAATCGTAAAAAAATGGGCACCTCGATTAACCCAGAATGAATTCTGGCAACGCCAAGTTTGTCAGATCAAGGC
>NZ_JACUTY010000060.1 GCF_014859555.1 Thiomicrospira sp.
GTGTTTGGTGGACGTGAGTAGCGAAAAACGCCCGCAACCCGCTTGTATTACCCCAGCCAAAGACGGCGATGTGGTGGCGACCGATTCCGCCGCGTTAACCGAATTTCGCAAAACGGATCTTGAGTTTCTACTGGCGCGCCACCCAAACATTGCATTCGCTGTGAAGTCAACGGCTCCTGCCAGTTCCAAGAGTTGGTGTGTGAATATCAATTAGAAGATCGCTGGCCTAAATTGGAACGCGGCTCAGAAGAACATCCTGAACATCGTCTCACCGATCATACTTCGCCCAGTATTTAGCGTGACCTGTCTAAATGTATTGAATGTGGTTTATGCGCCGAAGCTTGTGGTGATGCGGGTCAGCAACAACACATTATCGGTTTTGCCGAAGGCGGTTCTGGGCGCATTCCGGTCACGGTGTTTGATACCAACTTTGCGGCAGATTTGACCATTATGGAAGAAGGCACTGAATTGTTAGGCCGCCTTAAAACCCAACAAAATCTACCGCTGTTAACGTCTTGCTGCCCGGGCTGGGTGAACTGGGTGGAAATTAATCGCCCCGATCTTTTAAGCCATTTAAGCACCACAAAATCCCCGCAACAAATGCACGGCGCACTCACCAAACGCGGGGCGTTCGCACGCTCGCTTGGCGCGGAGTTTGCGCAAGGCCAAGCCGAACCCTATGTCGTCAGCGTAATGCCTTGTACAGCGAAAAAAGATGAAGCCCAGCGACCAGGTGTATCGGGCGATGTTGATCACGTATTAACCACACGCGAATTGGCCCGAATGATTAAAGCCCGAGGCATTGCGTTTAATGCTCTGCCAGAAGATGGCGCGTTTGATAATCCATTAGGTGAAAGCACCGGGGCGGCGCAAATTTTTGGTGCATCGGGCGGCGTGATGGAAGCCGTGGTGCGCACCGCGGCGCATTTTATCGGCCAACAGGATAATATGCCGCTCGAATGGCAGCAAATGCGCGGTGTCGCACAAGGGGTTAAAACCGCCGACATACCTGGCGTGGGTAAGGTCGCGATTTGTAACGGCATCGCCAGTGCGCAAACCTTGTTTGCCACGGAAACTTGGCGCGATGAATTTGTCGCAATTGAAGTCATGGCTTGTGTGGGCGGCTGCCTGGGTGGCGGTAGTGAACCTAAATCAATGGACCCACAAGTATTAGAAAAACGTATGCAGGCTATTTATAGCATTGACGCCAACGCGCCGCGCAGACGTTCTTATGAAAACCCAGATATTCAAACACTTTATCAAATCGAGTTAAATCAACCTGGCTCCGAGCAGGCGCATGATTTATTGCATACCCACTATGCCGCTCGCCATTCGAAACGACTTTTATTAATGCGTTTTCTGGATTGTGTGGATCGGCGCGCCGGTCAAGAAGCGGCGGAGTTATTTCACCCCGACGCAACCTGGCAAACCGCTTCGCCCTTGGGCGAAATTAAAGGTCAATCCAATATTCAAGCCTTGATTGAACAACGTTTGCCGGCCAGACATTATGCGACCCACTATCAACGTCACAAAATGGCCTCGCGCGCTGACCCTGAAAATTTAAGCGTGATCACCCCAAGCGGAGAACTTTGTCGATTTCAGATTGAAACGCAATCGGTTCAATCCGGTTCGGATACTCTTTTATTAATCAAAAGCTTAACAAGAGAAGTGCTTTAATTCCAAATTTAACCACCAGGCCTGGTGGTTAATAAATTTTGCTTATACCCTATAAAAAAACCTAAGCTTGAAGCGGCTGGTACTTCAGGCACAATACGCATAAAAGTTTCTTATAAGGTTAATATAAATGGAAATATCGGTTTGGGCTGGCTGGATCGCTGGTATTGCGATCGGCCTCTTTGTTATCAGCCACTTTTGGCTATTAGGCAAACCCGCTGGTTGTTCAACTGGTTACGGTAACCTGTGTGGTCTGATGTGCCGCAAAATCAAATTCTTTCGCATGGGCGAATACAGCAATCTCAACAATTCTAAGCTTTGGTTTCTGATTGGTATTCCGTTAGGCGGACTCGTCTCAGCCCTAACCTCGGTAGACAGCTGGCATTTAAGTTTCGACATGGGCATGTACGATGCGATTTTGCCACAAACCTATTCAGCTAAAGCCATTTGGCTCATATTCGGCGGCATGTTACTGGGCTTTGGCGCACGCTTGGCAGGCGCTTGCACCACGGGCCACGCCTTAGTGGGTGGTGCCATGCTTAACCCACCGAGCTTATTAGCCGGCGTGGTGTTTTTTGGGAGCGCCTTGATTACCACCCACTTGTTATTTGGATTGTGATGATGAAAATCTTACAAAAAGTGAATATATTTGCCCTTATTATGGGCGGCTTATTTGGTTTTTTAATGAGCCGAGCCGGTGCGACCACTTATGACTATCACGCCAAGATGTTTTTGTTTATCGACTTTCAATTAATGGAAGTCATTGTCACCGCGGTCGTCGTCGCGATGATTGGTGTTTTCTTGCTCAAGAAATTTCAAGTGCATTCCATCGCTACCGGCGAACAAGTGGACTTTGTTAAAAAACCCTATCAGCAAGGTTTGATTTTGGGTGCGATGTTGTTTGGCATCGGCTGGGGCATGACCGCCGCCTGCCCAGGCACCATTCCGGCCATGATGGCCGAAGGCAAAATCGGCGCAATCTTCACCTTTGCTGGCCTACTATTAGGCACCATGGCTTATGGCGTGCTACAAACCTATATTCACCACGAACACCCCACAAAATAAAGCCTCAACAGGCAAGAGATAGGGTAGTGTTTCAATGCCTTATAACAATGCAAAAGTGACTTATACTAAGCGTTAACCATAAGATTGAGGATAGTGCATGGCAGAATGCTATATGTGCGAAAAAGAAGGAACTACTGTAGAGCATGTGCCTCCCAAGTGCGTGTTCCCTGAAAAAAAAGACCTACCAGAAGGGTGGGACCTGAGATCTCAACTTATAACTGTTCCTGCTTGCGACGATCACAATACAAAGAAATCGAAAGATGACGAGTACATACTTTATGTTCTTGCAATGAACTTGCCTGCCAATGAAGTCGGTGGCAACCATTTTCAAGCAAAGCTTATGCGTGCCATCGAGAAAAATCCAAACCTTATAAAACAATTTCTGAGCACTCATCAAAGAGTCACCGTCCAAGACACAGAAACTGGCGAATGGCAAAATACCATTGCTATAGAGATTAATCGGCATCGGTTTGATGGTGCAATTGATATGATGTCGAGAGCATTGCACTATAAGCACTTCTCTGAAAAGTGGCTTGGCAATGTATCAATCCAGCCGGATTTTTTGTTGTCCCTAGATCCAGAAACTGCCAGAGACACTAATGGACCGATAGAGCAGTTAGCTAAAGCGGCTGATCAAATCTTTGAGAACCAGCCATACTTCGGTAAAAACAAGGAGGTCTTCAAATATCAAGTGATAAACGGAAATAATCAAGGCGAAAAAATAATGAGGCTGAGCTTCTATAGCAATTGTAAAGTCACAGTGCTTTTTGGTCTAAATGGTTAAACAAGGTCAAGCACGGCGACGGCTTTTTCGTTGCGGCTTCGCCTCAACTAAGAAGCCGCGCATTTTGCGCGGCGTTAATTTACGGAGAGATAAGTAGTGGCAGTTGAGAATCTTCAGGATCTAGCTAAAGAAATCGTTGAGAATGGGGTATCACCGTCAGCTGTTCACTACGCCTACATTACTCTAGTGGCACTGGTATCTGCAGCATTAGGTGCATACTTTGGCTCATACTTCAAAAAACGAGGTGAAGAACAAGCCCTCAAGGATAGCTTTGATGATGTGGTTGGTCGGCTTAAAAGAACGACTCAATTGACTGAAGAAATAAAATCTTCGATTGGGATTGGGACTCTTGAGCATCAAATTAAGTTTTCGAAGCTTCACGAAAAGCGAATTGAGGTTATCGAAGGGTTGTATCATCGTTTGGTTGATATGGAATCGAAAGGCAAGGATTTCGTCTACCGTTCTGGACCTACATACGAACCTGGGCCTCAATTTGATGCTGCCAGCAAAGCTATTGATGAATTCATTTCGTACTCAAAACTCAACAAGTTTTGGGTCGATAAGGCGCTTTTTGATGAAATCGAATGTGTTGCGCTTAGACTAGATAAGATTATTTATGGTGCTACATTCCATTGTGGTATTAGCCCAGGTAATACAGCTCAGTTCACCCAGGCCATGAAAAAAAATAAGCAGATTGTAGAAGCTATAAATAAAGAGATTCCAGTTGCGAAAGAGAAGATCATCGAAAGTATCAGAAAGGTGTTGGAGCCTGATAAAAATTAACAATCAATTGCAGCGAACCAAAATTCAAATAAAAGAGTAAAAGAGTAATAGCCCTTATTGTTACCAATTTTACTTTTAGCATGCCTGATAGTCTCGACGACAGAGGTTAATGCCTTGGCGATGGTGGTACGGGTGGGCGTGCTGGTCTGGGATCGGGTATGGGCTTCATTCCTCTAGGCGCGCTATGATTAAGCTGGCGTGTTTTAAACAATTCATTCATACGCAAACCTTGATTCGGCTTTATTGACTGCCGCATTATCTGCGGCCAATCTTTCAGCCATGATCGCATTTCTATCCGATTTAGAATCTGCCAACCCTGCTGATCTTGCTGCAGTGCAAACAACTGCAATCCGGTGGGCGAAGTCTGTTGCAACCCTTCAACCTTAACCCCTTCCAACCACCAGCTATCGCCAACACGCTGAGGTTGGCCTTGAATTAATAGGCGTTGTGATTCGAGCCTTTGCGTTCGCATAACCGGCTCAACACTTGTTAAACGTGGAACCTTGTTTTCGGTTTTAAACTCTAATCGCACTAGTTGTCCTTGCTGCGGGTTTTGGGGAAGCTGGTTTGATTCCAGCTTTGTGCCAGCGGCTGTCCAGCTTTGGTCTGGCGTTTGGTTTAAAGTCGCTTCCACATAAGCCTGTTGACCTGGTTGTGATTCGATGCGTGTCGCATACCAGGCCTGGTGGTTTGCACTGCCAAAGCTGTTGATTCGCACAAATTCGCCCACCTTAAATTGATCCAAACCTTGCGTATGTTGATCATATTGAATGGTTTGACCCAGCACTTGGATGGTCTGGTTATCCGAATCAACATGGCTAACTGGTCCTTGAATCGGCCAAAATACTTCAACACGCTCGGCCAAATCGGTGTTTTTTCTTAATTTGACGCTAACTTGGTGGCCAATTTCGAGCTGGTTTAAATCAAACGCTTCGGCCTGACTTTGTACTTGGGTTTGCTGGTCTAATTTAATGTGTAGGCCATTCACCCAAATACTGCCAAAGCCGGTGACGACACCCATGACGCCGGTGCCGCCAAAGCCACTATCATTTATTAAGCCGGTACCGCCAAACCCCGAATCGTTTTTATCCGATGATGTCTGTAGGGCAAAAACGTGTTGGGAGGTTTGGGTGCTGGTTTGACAAGAAGTATTGAGCAATAGAACTAATATGCTCGCTATCAAACCAAAACGCTTTAAGTAAGGCTTCATTGTGACGCCTCCAATGGTGACTCAATCGAATCAATGTCTGATCGATACAAGTAGACGCCAAGATGGGCGCTAAATAATGTGTGCTCAGATTGGTCATCTTGTGCCAAAGCCTGCGCTTTGAGGTTGAAGTCTGAAAGTAGTTTCATGGAGGCCTGACGACTCCACTCATGCAAAATTTCGATCGACTCCGCCGAGAGCGTGTTGTAATAAACCGCTCGATCAAACATAACAGGCTGGCCTGGTTGTGCTTCAAGATTATGTGCAACCGAATTTAAATGTGCACTGAGATTTTTTTGGGCAAAAAATAGTTGTTCATCCTGATCTGCTGAGGGTACATAGGCTGTTTGAGTAAGGTGAACTTGATCATTTTCATCCAGCTGGGCAAAACCTCGCGTTATCCAATCATCTAAAATTGAGCGCGGATGCACATCCTTGGTAACGGATCGTACCAAGCCTTCAAAAGAGCTGTTTTGATCAGCCGACTCAACTCTCGCTAATGGTTTGGGCTGTCCATTTGAATCTAATAATGCCGGCTGACTTAACCAGCTAGAGACCAATTGAGCACCTATGCCGGCTTGCTTAAATTTAGCGCCTAATTCTGAATCGATATTTATACCCCGCAGGCGTTTAACCTCTTTTCTATTTAGCCCGGTTTGTACGCTAATTAAACTATCGGTCGGAACCTTGGCCTTGGCCACATTTTGTTCGGCTACTTGAACATAACTCGCCTTGACCAGCTCAATAAAAGCTGGATACGTCATACCCTGCTTCAGCAGCATACGAATTAGTGGTCGTAAAACTAACAACACCATTTTGATAAAAATTGAAGATTCCGAAGAAGTCACATTAAACATCCAATATAAGTTTTGTACTATGATACCAAAATAAAATTGACATGGGATAATTTCCCATATAGAGTTTAATTGGAATGGGAAATTATCCCATACAACAATTAATCACCAGGAGATTTAATTATGAAACTGCAACAATTACTCTCAGCAACTATTTTGTTATCCGCTAGTGCATTGACTTTTGCGTCTCCGGGCGCCAACCCTCAAGGCCCTCAAACACCTTCTGGTAGTGCTCAGCCTCAATCGCAACAACAAATGCAGATGATGCAACAACGCGTTGAACAAAACAGACAAATGATGCAGCAGCGCGTTGAACAAAACATGCAAAATATGCAACAGAAACGCTTGCAAAATCAAAATCGTGAGCAAACAAATCAGTTAGACTCCACCGAGTAACTCTGATTAGCTAGCCTCGGTTTTGGCTAGCTAACCTCTTTCCACACAGGATTTTATGTTTTATGTCGATTAAAAAACTAGGGCTGCTCATTTTTATGAGCTTGATTAGCGCACAAATTCAAGCCAACACCTATCTATCTACCGGCCTTTACCACTTAAACGGGCAAAATAATCTCACCGACCAAACCCCAGTCACCTCCTGGAGCCTGCCTGTCAGCTTATCGACTTATCAAAATAACTGGCAATATAGCGTATCCAGCTCATGGAACACCATTACAACCGAGCAAAACGAGGTTAATCAAAGCGTTAATGGCTTGGGCGATACCTTCTTTAGAGTCGGATACGAATGGTCACAGAACCCCTCTATTACCGGAGCAGCCCTATATAAACTAGCAACCGGTGATGCCGACAAAGGCTTGAGTACAGGGGCGGATGATTTAGGGTTTCAACTTCAGCTATACCAGCCCATCAAACAAAAGCAGTCTGTATTTGGTCACTTAGGTTACAGTTTTAATGGTCAGGTCACCGGAACCGATATACAAAATACCGTTTCTGCTTCCATTGGACTAGGGCATCAGCTGGATCCTAACTGGTTAGTGGCGGTATCAACAAGTTACCAGCAAAGCCAATATCAGTCACTAGACGATCAAGTATCTTTGGAAACGTCATTGAGTGTACAAATATCCCCGTTAACGAGCCTCGGATTATTTGCAGGACGTGACAATACGCAAACGACAACTCTTGGGCTATCCTTTAGCCGAAAACTTTAAATGCCGCTAAAAACAGGATTCGACTTTATTGATTTGTTTTTTAATAAAGCAGTTCGTTTTAGTTAAAAACGAACTGCTAGTGGCGGTATTTATTTGATTTTTCATAGCATTTAGCTAAAAAAGCCTTTGGCTTTTGCAGTATAATCCGCTTCTTTATTTTTAGTTAGTTTCTACAGGCTTTATACATGACCACCGATCATATTCGTAACATCGCAATTATCGCTCACGTTGACCACGGCAAAACCACATTGGTTGACCAACTTTTAAGACAATCCGGCACATTGGACGCACGTAAAGATCACGGCGAGCGCATGATGGACTCGAATGATCAGGAAAAAGAACGTGGTATCACAATTCTTTCGAAAAACACCGCCGTACTTTGGAACGGTTACCGTATCAACATCGTTGACACGCCTGGCCACGCCGACTTTGGTGGTGAAGTAGAGCGTATTTTATCGATGGTGGATTCGGTTCTATTGTTGGTGGACGCGGTTGAAGGCCCCATGCCCCAAACCCGTTTCGTAACTCAAAAAGCTTTACAGCAAGGCTTGAAGCCAATCGTTGTGGTCAACAAAGTTGACCGTGATGCGGCGCGTCCTGACTGGGTTGTTGACCAAACGTTCGATTTGTTCGACCGTTTAGGCGCGACTGATGAACAAATGGATTTCCCAATCCTATTTGCCTCTGGTTTCAACGGTTATGCCGGTCATGATGCCGATGTTCGCTCAGGCGACATGCAGCCGATGTTTGAAACCATCGTTGAGAAGGTTTCACCACCTAACGTTGATCTTGGTGGCCCATTCCAGTTGCAGTGTATTTCCTTATCTTATGACACCTATAAAGGTGTTATCGGTACCGGTCGTATCAAACGTGGTGCAGTTCAAGTAGGTATGCCAGTTGCGGTTGTGGATAAAGACGGCAAAAAGCGTAACGCGAAAGTCGCTGAATTATTTGGTTTTAACGGTCTTGACCGTGTAAATATTGAAGAAGCGCACGCCGGTGATATCGTGGCGTTCAGTGGTTTAGACCCGCTAACCATTTCAGATACTCTTTGTGATCCAAACCACCCAGAAGCTTTACCGGCTTTGACGGTTGATGAACCAACCGTAAGTATGACTTTCCAAGTTAACACCTCTCCATTTGTGGGTCAGGACGGTAAACTGCTTACTTCACGTCAAATCCGTGAACGTTTAGAAAAAGAATTATTAACCAATGTGGCGCTTCGTGTTGAAGACACTGAAGATGCGAACAAGTTCCGTGTATCAGGCCGTGGTGAACTTCACCTGTCAGTATTAATTGAAACCATGCGTCGTGAAGGTTTTGAATTGGGTGTGTCTCGTCCAGAAGTTATCTTTAAAGAAGTAGACGGTCAAATTCAAGAACCTTACGAAAACTTAACCGTTGACGTACCAGAAGAAAACCAAGGCACCGTGATGGAACAACTTGGTATTCGTAAAGCTGAAATGACGGACATGGTACCGGACGGGCAAGGTCGCGTACGTATCGACTTTATTATTCCTTCACGCGGTTTGATTGGCTTCCGTACTGAATTCATGACCGCCACCCAGGGTAATGGTTTAATTTTCAGCAGCTTCTCACATTACGGTCCTAAGTTTGAAGGCACCGTGGGTGAACGTACTCGTGGTGTATTGATCGCAATGGGCACTGGTAAAGCGCTAGGTTTTGCGCTTTTCAACCTACAAGAACGTGGTCGTTTGTTTATCGGTCACGGTGATGAAGTGTATGAAGGTCAAGTTATCGGCTTACACAGTCGCGCAAACGATTTAACCGTTAACCCACTTAAAGGTAAACAGTTAACCAACATGCGTGCATCTGGTACGGATGAGGCCATCGTGCTAACCCCGCCTATTCGTTTCAGTTTGGAACAAGCCTTAGAATTCATCGATGAAGATGAATTGGTTGAGGTGACACCACACTTCGTTCGTATCCGTAAAAAACATCTAACGGAAAACGACCGTAAACGTAATAGTCGCAGCAAGTAAGACTTAGAGATCATGAGTGCGCATCTCTATCCACCGATTGAACCTTTTCAACAAGGGTTTCTTGAGGTAGGAGATGGGCATCGTCTTTATTTTGAACAATCCGGCAACCCAACCGGCCAACCGATCGTGTTTATTCACGGCGGCCCGGGGGGTGGGTGTTCAGCTCGTCACCGTCAATTTTTTGACCCTCATTTCTATCGCATCATTCTTTTAGATCAACGTGGCGCCGGACAATCGGTTCCTCACGCCTGTCTTGAAAATAACACCACTCAACATTTAGTCTCGGATTTAGAACACCTGCGTTTGCATTTAAATATTGCAAAATGGATGCTGTTTGGCGGCTCTTGGGGCTCTACCCTGGCACTGGCTTACGCACAAAGTTATCCACAGTTTGTGCAGGCCTTGATATTGCGTGGTATTTTCTTATGCCGTGATCAAGACCTAGACTGGTTTTACCAAAAAGGCGCAAGTGAGTTTTATGCGGATTATTGGCAAGACTTCATTGCGCCAATCGAACAAAACGACCGCCACGCCCTTGTACAAGCCTATTACCGACTCTTGACAGGTTCTGATGAAGTCGCCAGAATGCGTGCCGCTGAGGCTTGGTCGGTATGGGAAGGTCGAACGTCTAACTTAAAAACCGACCCAAATGTAGTTCAGCATTTTGCTGATCCGCACCATGCACTGGCTATGGCACGCATCGAGTGTCACTACTTTATCCACAAGGCGTTTTTACAGCCAAATCAACTGCTCGATCACGCCCATAAAATCGCACATATACCAACCGTTATTGTGCACGGACGCTACGATATGGTGTGTCCAATTAACCAAGCTTTTGCTTTAAAAAACGCATTACCTAAGGCCGACCTCATTATTTGTGAACAATCTGGACATTCTGCATTTGAAGATGAAATCAGCCATGCACTGGTGTCTAGTACCCATAAATTCAAAACCTACTTTACTTTGTAATAGACTGCAGGCCTGGTGTTTAATAATCTGGGATTAGATAAATCTGGTTCGTCAATTAGAATCAAATTACGTTATACTTCAAACATTCAAGTTAAATGAACCTATGGTAAAGTCATTAATGCATGTCACATTAATGAAAAGGACAAACGGATGAGCCAACCACTCAATTTCAAAACTTTAACCCATCTAAAAAGTGTGATTGGCGACAGTTTGGCGCCCATATTAAGAACCTATTTAGAGATCACGCCACCTTTGGTGAAAGAACTTGAAGCCGCGATTAAACAAGCCAATGCGGCAGAAATTAAACGCCATGCGCATACCTTAAAAGGCAGTTCGGCTAACATTGGCGCGATAGACTTGCCCAGCTTATGTTTAGAAATGGAAGGTTTAGCACGGAATGGCGATGTAAAAAAAGCGGAAGCCTTGTATCTTAAAGTTAATCAGGCTTATAGAGAGCTTGAAACCGCTATTGAACAGTATTTAACCACTCAACCTAACTGAGGTTCGTCACATGCAATACCAGATTACGCAAAGTGAAGCGCATCGCGCAAAAAACCCCCATCACATTTTTAATCTCAATATTTTGCTGACACATTTGTTTTTATCCCTCTCGATTTTAAAAACCAGTGGTGAGCCATTGATGTTCATTTTAATCCCTCTTATTTCCGTACTGGTTTTAGGTTATATCTATTTCAATGGTCAAAAAAAGCGTGAAACAGACAGCTGGTTTATAGCAGCAAACTGGGTTCTAGCTTGGCGACGTGGCCGTATATTAATTGCAAGTTATATTGGTGCTATTATTATTGTTGGAGCGTATGAACTGGTGCAGTTCATTATGCCTGGTGGCTTAGCGATGAATGACTTTTCAGACGCAGGCGGCTCAACCCCCATTTTTGAAATCATCACGATGTTTTTTGGTGGTGCTTTGATATTTTTTGCGGTTTTATTTACGTTCTTGCAAACCGGCATTTCGGTTTACGATGCCAGCAAAGGCATCATTGATAAGAAGATTGCACAATACATCCCGCGTGATGAAAATTCTAACCCAGAGATCGGTGAATTTAACGATCGGCCAGAACGACAACAGGAACCTTCTTAAATGAAAAATCGTCCACTCTATTGGGTTGTTGCCCTTACTATTGTTCTGTTTTTTGCTCTGCTGTGGTTAGCGCCGACAAATCATACCGATGTCAACCAGGCTCAACTGCCATGGAACGCCAGTTACGATGAACAAGGCCAGTTACACGCGTTAGGCCTGGTGCTGAATCAATCGACCTTAAAAGACGTCACCGAACTCTATGGTCGTGACATTGAAGTTAAACTGTTTGAAATGCAGGACGGCAGCAAAAGTGCCGAAGCCTACCTTGGCTCGGCTTATATCGGCACCATTCATGGCGCGCTGGTGATTAAGCTGGCCTTAACAGAGCAAGAGCTAGAGCAGTTTTATGATCGTGGCGCACGCACCACGATTTCGAAACAAGGCGCACGCCAAATCCAACTGAATAATGCCGACACCTTGGCCTTGTTTGAGTTCCCGATTAACGAAGTGACACTGGTTCCACGTCGAAATTTAAGCAGTGAATCGATTGTTAAACGGTTTGGTGAAGCGCATGAAGTTCAAGAATTAGAAAATGGTTTACAACGTTGGCTATACCCGCAAATGGGTTTAGAGTTAGTTTTGTTAGAAGGCAGTAACGATATTCTGCGTTATCGCCAAACAAAC
>NZ_JACUTY010000122.1 GCF_014859555.1 Thiomicrospira sp.
CCGATGGATTGAAACCACTCAAGGCAAAGTTGTTCTAGTTGGTCTTCAGTAATCAATTTGCTAAACTCCTTAGCCAATCCATCCATTCTTTGAAATGTGAACATTGAGACTCTATTGTTTCAATGCCAATTGCTTTGGCAATAATGGGGCCATGACGTGTTTTTTTGTAAGTGGGCTTTAATATTGCACTTAATCTAGCAGAAGGTTTTGTTGAATAGCCATCATTGATATGTTCAGGTGTCTTAAACTGTCCAATTACCTGATCTATCGCGGGCTGGAAGCGAGACCATTCTGATTCAATGCTGACTAGTGCGTTGGAATTTGAAAATAATAGACCTTCAAACTCATGAGGTTGAATGTAGGGTTTGAACCTTTCAGGTTTGCAGTTTAGTGATTGTATGATGTTGATTTGTAGAGAATTTTCTAAACAGTTCACTTTGTCAAAGATATCTGTTAAGCCTTGACACTCTTCAAAATTAGGAAAATTTGTTTCTAATCCATAAAAATCTAAAAAGGTAGTTAAAACACTGTTTGTTTTTTGGAGAAGTGTGTTTCGTGCATTAAAGTGCAACCGATCATAACTCACAGCTCCACCGCGAGATTTTTTTGAAGTGTTTAAAGTTTGGGGTTTTACAAATACGTTAAGATGCCTTAAAGAAGGTGCAACAACATTTTTAATAAAACCTTCCTCTGTTTGTCCTTCCGTAAAAACTGTGACCTCAATTTTTTTCATTTTAAGGCCTTCCTCCAAGTATATTTTGTTTCCATATCTCACCTAGGGTATATTCTTCAAGCCAGCCAGTCAGATCTTCTGTTGTAAAACGTCTAAATGATGAAGCGCCTTGTTCTTGATCTACCACAATAATGTCTTCAGCAGTGAGCTCATTAACAAGCTCTACCGATTGTGTAGAAATTATTAGCTGTTTATCTTCCGAAACTTGTTGGAGTATTTCAGCTAAAACAGCAATAGCGTAAGGGTGTAAACCCAGTTCAGGTTCATCAATGATTACGGTATCTGGAAGTAAGTGGACAGGCTGTAACAAGAGAGTAGATAAGCAAATAAAGCGTAGCGTACCATCAGATAACATGTGTGCTTTTAAAGGAGTGTCTGGTTTACCTTTTTGTAACCATTCTAGTTCTATGAACTCTGGATCACTTTCTCTATATACGAAGTCATCAAAAAAAGGGGCGACCAAACGGATGTTATCAACAATACGTTCATAAGCAGATTTATGATCTATTCGTAGCATCCTTAAGTAAGCCGCTAAATTCGCAGCATCAGATTTTAGGCTAAGGTTGTCATTAGAAGCGTGGCGTTGTTTAACTTTCGCTCTATCACCTGTGTCATGAAAATGGTATACCCGCCATTTACTAACGGACGAGCGAACGTAAGGTGAATATTTATCTTTTGCATCTTTTAGCTTCGACTCCACATGGCCAACACCTAAAGTAGCACTTGGCGTTGTATCAAAATACATACCAGCAAACCAACTAACTTCCTTCTCAAAAATCATTCGATTATCCGCTGTTGGTATCAAATCAAACTTGTATCCATTATGGTCAAAATAAAACTCTGCATGCAAGCGTTCAGTCTCATTGCGGCCAAAATGTAAAAATGCATCGGGTCCTCCACGTGTTTGTACATAGACTTGTAAGTTTTGTTCATACATTTCATTTAATAAACGGAATAAATTAATAAAATTACTTTTACCGGCACCATTTGCACCAATTAGTACATTTAAATTACCTAATTCAAAATTAGATAATTCTTTTATCGATTTATAACCAGTAATACTTAATGACTTAACGCTAGACATAAAATTTAATTCCCGATTACAATTGTTAATTTAAGTATTTCATATAAAATATTTTATTGATTTGTTATATTATGTTCTAAATATTCACTCAGTAATATTCAACTTAATACCAAAGTGTTGTACAGCCTTAAATAAATTACCGCTCGAAACTGTTGGTTAAACTGGTTCCACCCTTAAACATTAACTGCCCAGTCAATGTCGCATCATCAAAC
>NZ_JACUTY010000123.1 GCF_014859555.1 Thiomicrospira sp.
CCCGCAGAATCAACCAGGGGTTAATCGAGGTGCCCAAATGCTAGAACAAACCGTTTTTGAAAGGGTTGTTTGCGGGTTATACGAATCCGAGCACATCGCACCGAAATACATTAAGTTTTATGAATCCGCTTGTGGTGGGTAAGCAATCAAAGCTAAACGTTTAAAACTACCAGGCTTGGTGTGTATCGAGATTGTTGGCGTACTTGATTGACGTGTCGAAACGGCATGATGTTTAAAAGGAATTTAAAAGATGAACAAGGCATTATTTTTAGATGGATTTAAGCAACGCATTGTCAATAAGTTTTCATTGCGCGAGGATTTTGCTTTTGAAGTGTTGTGTATTGCCGCGTTTTTAGACATGACCTTCGACGAAGTGCTAGACAATGTATCTACCATCGTTAATGGCAGTGGTTCACACGATGCTGGCTTAGATGGGATTTATTTGGATGAAGAGGAGCATGACTGCACGCTTCACATTTTTCAGATAAAGCACACCGCCCATTTAGGTGATAACGAGTTGGCTAAGTTTGTTAATGATTACCGCAATCTGTTTGTGATGGATAATGCGGCAAATTTGCCTTTGAATGATCGGGTGGCTGCGGCCTTGGAAAAATATAAATCAGTGGTGCGCGCGGGCAAGGTGGTTGAAACACGCCTTTATTTTGTCTTTAATGGTGAAATAACCGCACAGAATCAACCGCTGATTGAGCGCCATGAAGCGCACGCCGAATACCTTAAAGTTTACGATTCGAATGCGTTATATGAGCGAATCGATGATTTATTGATGGATCATAAAAAGCGTAAAGAAGTGCGTTTTAGTTTTATGGCAGAAAAGTCCAATATTTCTTTAAAACAAGATCCTCAGGCACTGATCTCTTTTCAGATTCAAAATATTAAGGCCATCAACTTTCGATTAACTGCACTTGATTTATGTCAGTTATTGGACAAAGAAAAATCCATCAACAAACGCATTGACACGGTTTTTAGTGAGAACATTCGTGGTTTTTTACGCGACAACAAAACCAATAAAAAAATTCGTGAAACCTTGGAGAGTGATTATGCCGAGTATTTTCCTTTTCTTAATAACGGGATTACGATTATTGCCGAGCAGGTGAAGATTCCGCGAGAAATGCAAGCCGGCGCTTATCCTGTTGAAACTAAAAACCCAGTGATTGTCAATGGGCTACAAACCACCCATGTGATTTACGAGATATATCAAACCGCCCCAGAAAAGCTAGAAGGGGTGTATGTGCTGATACGGTTGTATGAAACCAATGAACCGGATGTGCTGGAAAAAATTACCGATGCTACTAATACGCAATCACCGATTAATTATCGGGATAAGGTGAGCAATAAGGATTTTAACGCCTTTGCAAAAACACTATTTGAATTGCAGGGGATTGGGTATTTAACCAAGCGGGGCCAAAGCTTCGATGCCCAGTTGAGTTTACAAATGAATGAATCGGTGCACAGCGATGTGGTGCTCAAATTTTGGTATGCCACCTTTAATGAGCTGCCCGAGGTGGCTAAGAACGCCAAATCAAAAGTACTTGAAGATATTTTTGAAGCTAGCCAGTCTAAAGAGCATGCTTTATATTCGCTGTTTAATGGCGATAAAAATTCACCTGTTTACGAGCAAATGCTCAAAGCCTATCGTATTTATCGGTTTGTGATTCAAAAACGCCATGCGGCTGAAAAATCAAAAGTGGATGATGCGGTGTTTTATGCCGATGAGCTATTAGCCTATGGCGTGCACAAGTCAGGCGTTGATATCAACGGCTTTGAACAGGCTTATCAGCAAGTGTTACAAGCCATTACAAAAATGGTGGCGGACGAAAAATCACTGTTGGCTTCTAAAAATTTGAGTTACAGCCACAATGCCTATTTTAAATCAGCCAAATCGCGCTTTGATTTAAATCAGCGGTTGGGATTTATAGAAAAAGAGTGGTTGGCATGATTGTGGTGTAAGCCATTTTAATTTTTGGAAACCACCAGGCCTGGTGGGTCGCAATATGGCGTATTT
>NZ_JACUTY010000009.1 GCF_014859555.1 Thiomicrospira sp.
GCGTTGGTGCCGAATATTCAATATGATACGGCTTTACCGGTGGTCGGGCGGCGGGCTGAGTTGGTGGATTTGATTAGCAATCATCAAGTCGTGGTGATTGCGGGTGAAACCGGCTCGGGTAAAACCACTCAGATTCCTAAGCTTTGTTTAGAAGCAGGGCGCGGTGTGTTAGGGCGCATTGGTTGTACGCAACCGCGTCGTTTAGCGGCGCGCAGTGTGGCTGAGCGTTTGGCGGAAGAACTCGGTTCGTCGCTGGGTGAGCTGGTGGGGTATCAGGTGCGTTTTCACGATCAGGTACACGAAACCAGTTTGATTAAGGTGATGACCGACGGTATTTTGTTGGCGGAGATTCAGAATGATCGTTATTTAAGCCAGTACGACACCATTATTATTGATGAGGCGCACGAGCGTAGTATCAATATTGATTTTCTGCTGGGTATCCTCAAAAAGCTGTTACCTAAACGGCCTGATTTAAAAGTTATTATCACCTCGGCCACCATTGATACCACGCGCTTTGCCGAGCATTTTAAACAACCAGGCCTGGTGGTGCCAATTGTTGAGGTGTCGGGGCGGACTTATCCAGTTGAAACGCGTTATCGGCCATTAGGTCAGGCAGAAATGGACGATGGCACGCTGATTGAGCAGGATTTAACCAGCGGTATTATTGATGCGCTGGAAGAATTGGCCGAACACGATCCGCACGGAGATGTGTTGGTGTTTCAGGTGGGTGAGCGCGATATTAAAGAAACCGCCGAAGCTCTGCGTAAACAAAACCTCAAAAACACCGATGTGATTCCGCTTTATGCGCGTTTGTCGGTGTCGGATCAAAACAAAGTTTTTCAAACCTCGCCCAAACGCCGGATTATCTTATCGACTAACGTGGCGGAAACCTCACTTACGGTGCCGGGTATTCGTTATGTGGTTGATCCAGGCCTGGTGCGTATCAGTCGTTACAGCGTGCGCTCGAAAGTGCAGCGTTTGCCGGTCGAGAAAATCTCGCAAGCTTCGGCCAACCAACGTAAAGGCCGCTGTGGTCGTGTGGCGGATGGTATTTGTATTCGCTTGTATGCCGAAGATGATTTTAATTCTCGCCCTGAGTTTACCGATCCGGAAATTCATCGCACCTCGTTAAGTTCGGTGCTGTTAAATATGGCGCAACTCAAGCTCGGCAAGGTGGAGCAGTTTCCGTTTATTGAGCCGCCGTTAGAAAAAGCCGTTAACGATGGTTATCGTCAGTTGATGGAAATCGGCGCGCTCGATGATAAAAAACGTTTAACCGAATCGGGTCGAGATTTGGCGCGTTTGCCGTTGGAACCGCGCATTGCCAAGATGGTGCTGGAAGCGGATAAAAACAATGTGTTGGCGGAAGTATTGATTATCGCGGCGGCGATTAGTATTCAGGACCCGCGTGATATCAACGAACAAACCATGCAAGCCGCCCGCAAAGCTCATAAGGCGTTTGAAGATGCACGCTCGGATTTTCTGTTTTTCCTAAATCTGTGGCGTTTTTACGAACATCAGCAACGTCACCTTAGCCAAAACAAACTGCGCAAATTGTGCAAAACCAATTACCTGTCGTATTTACGCCTGCGCGAATGGCACGATTTGTATCATCAGTTAAAAGTTAGTTTAAAGTCGATTGGTTTAAAAGTCGGCGAATTGCATTTGTACGAAGAGGTCACCGAAAACGGTCAAACCCTAGAACGCCTGAGTGATTTACATGGCATGAATGTGCATCGCTCATTATTGGCGGGTTTGTTGGGGCAGGTGATGATGCGCGACGACGAAAACGCCTATATGGGCGCGCGCGGCACCAAGTTGTTTCTTCACCCGAGTTCGGTGCTGTTTAAACGCAAACCCAAGTGGGTGATGTCGGCGGAAATGGTCGAAACCAGCAAGTTGTATGCGCGCACCAATGCGGAGATTGATGTGCATTGGGTTGAGCAGTTAGCGCCGCATTTAATCAAACATAGTTATGCCGATCCGCATTGGCAGAAAAAACGCGGGCAGGTGGCGGCCTATGAGTCGGTGACCTTATACGGTTTGCCGATTGTGAATCGCCGAGTGTGTAACTATGGGCCAATTAATCCGAAAGAATCGCGTGGTATTTTTATCCGAGCTTTGGCGCAAACCGAGGTGAATACACGCGCGGCGTTTTATTTGCATAACTTAGAGTTAATTAAGCAGATTGAGCGTTACGAGCAAAAGTTAAGACGGCCGGATTTTTTGGTGGACGAAACCGTGTTGCAGGCGTTTTATGAAGAGCGTTTGCCCGAACATATTTACAACCAACCGGCGTTAGAGACCTGGCTTAAAAAAGCCGATGCCAAAACCCAGGATAGCTTAAAACTGACGGAATCCTTGTTGTTAAAACAAGATTTGGATCGGCAATATGAGCAGGATTTTCCTGACCAAATTCAGCTGAGTCAGCGCATTCCGCTGCAGTTGGATTATCGGTTTGAACCGGGTCAACAACAAGATGGTGTGGTGTTTAAGATTCCGTTGGCGGGGCTGAACTTAGTTAACGCTGAGCAGTTTGAATGGCTAACGCCGGGCTTTTTAAAAGAAAAGATAACCTGTTATATCAAAGCCTTACCTAAACAACTTCGCAAACAGTTTGTGCCCGCACCGGCGGTGGCTGACAAGGTGTTATCGCAAATTGATGCAAGCCAAGGCGAGTTTGTACCGCAGATGATTACGGCGTTAAATCGCCAAGCCAATCAAAAAGTCCGCGTAACGGATTTTGGCGCGGTGGATTTGCCCGCGCATTTAAGACCTTGGTTTCAGTTGTTGGATGATAAAGGCAAATGTATCGCTGAAAGTGCCGATTTGGATGAACTGAAATCGCGTTATCAACATTTGGTGGAAGCGCAAATTCAGCAAACCCAAACCGAACCGAAACAAGCGATTACCGAATGGAATTTTGGCGATTTGCCGCATGAAGAATCGATTAAGTCGCAAGGTAAAAACCTGATGGCGTATCCAGGCCTGGTGCTTGAGAAAGACCAGGTGTTTTTAACCCGCAGTGGCGATGAACGTTTGGCGCAAAAACAACACGGTTATGCGGTGTGGTTTTTATTAAAGAACCAGTTAAACGACAAACAAAAATACTTGCAGAAACATTTGGCGTTAAAACAGGCCTGCTTGTGTTTTGCGCCTTATGGCAGTTGCGCGCATTTAACCGAACAGGTGATTGAAAAGGCGTTACGTCGATTAGTGCCCGAACCTCAAACGATTCGCACTCAAGCGGCTTATGAAGCGGCGGTAACTTGTTTACAAACCGACTGGGTGAAAGAAGCG
This sequence comes from Thiomicrospira sp., assembly GCF_014859555.1. GTDB lineage: Bacteria > Pseudomonadota > Gammaproteobacteria > Thiomicrospirales > Thiomicrospiraceae > Thiomicrospira. The sequence goes on from NZ_JACUTY010000009.1 coordinate 3,301, forward strand.
CAAGCGATTGCGAGCCTAGTGAGTGAGATTTTGCAAAACCACCAAAGTTTGGCGAAGCAAATTAAAGGAAAACTAAATCCACGTTGGTTGGCATCACTAGACGACATCAAAACTCAGTTGGATGATTTGGTGAACCTGAATTTTGTGTTGGATACGCCTGATATTTGGTTGGCGCAGATTCCGCGTTATTTAAAAGCTTTGCAGATTCGGTTGGAAAAACTCGATTTAGACCCGCAAAAAGATCAGCAGGTTCAAAGGCAAATGCAAAGTTTGCTAAATGAGTTTACTGAATTGAAAACGCATGAATCGCTACGATTAAACCCTGATTTTATTGAATTACGCTGGATGTTGGAAGAGTTGCGCATCTCTTTGTTTTCTCAGCCAATGAAAACCCTCAAGCCAGTTTCTGTCGAGCGTTTGCAGAAGTTAATTAAGACACTTTAATCAAGGTGTCCATTGTGTTTAAAGCGATTTAATTTACCTGTGAATCACGTTTGAATTTGCCGGCTATCGTGCCATAATAAAACCGACTTTTTACCTAAGGAGGGTTGTCATGCAGTTTAGAACCATAATGACGGTTATGTTAGTTAGCGGCGCGAGTTTACTGGCCGCTTGTGGTGATTCATCGGATAAGGAATCGCGTTCCGGCATGGATACTCGCGAAGTAACCAAACAATCTACCCCTCAAACCCCCAGCCTTGATCAACGCTTTGAAGCCACAGCGCCCGCGCAATTCTCAGCCAAAACGAGCGAGCCAGCGGAGGCTGAAACGTCTATTGCTAAAAAGCCCGCCGAAGTAGAAGCGGCGAATACCACTGTGGCGGTGGCTTCAGGTCAGTCTTTGTATTCGACTTGCATGGGTTGTCATGGCGCGACGGGTTCGGGTGGGGTTGGGCCTCAGTTAACCGGAAAAACCAAAGACTTTTTGGTTGAGCGTATGAAAGCCTATCGCGCGGGCGAACAAGTCGGGCCAATGACTGCGATGATGGCGCCGATGGTTTCGGGCATGACCGATGAACAAATCGACCGAGTTGTAGATTATATTTTGACCTTTTAAACTCGTTTTAAGCCATTTCAACGACTTAAAATACCCCGTATGTATATGCATGTCGGGGTTTTTCTTCTGATGATTTCTTGATGGATGCTCAAGCATGACTCAAGATCAGGTGCCCATCTTATTTATTTCAGCCGCGAGTGTGATGATGGTGGTGCCCTTTATTGATTATTTAAAAATTGGCTTGCCATTGATGTTGATGATGTTTGTGGTGACGATGTTGTTAATGCCAATTTGCTGGCCGCTTTAATCAGCACAACCCTGTAAACCGCCGCTGTGATACAGAATGATTTTTTGACCTGACTTAAAGTGGTTTGTTTCAAGTAAGGTGTTAAAAGCGAATATGAGTTTGGCGGTATAAATTGGATCAAGTGGAATTTGAAATTGAGATTCGAACTGTTTGGTTTTTAACACAATTTCTGAGTTGGATTTAGCATAACCGCCGCCATGAAACTCGGTTAAAAGGCGCCAGTTTTGCTTAGAACTTCCAATCCAGTTTTGGATTTGGGGTTTTAGATAGTCGGCATTTTTTAAGCTAGCCACCCCCCAAATGGTTTGGTTAATTGAGGCATATTTCGCTAAACCCGCAAGGCTGCCACCTGTACCCACCGCACAAAATAAATCGGTCCAGCCTTTGCATTGTTGGTTGAGCTGCTTAATGACACTTTCAAACCCCGCCACCGCCAATTCATTACTGCCACCTTCTGGCAATAAATACGCATTAGGAAAACGTTGCTGTAAATGATCTAACCAGGCCTGGTGGTGTCTGAGGCGATAGCTTGGGCGATCTAAAAACTCAAACTGCATACCATGGCGTTGGGCTTGTTTTAAGGTCGGCGACCAGGCCTGGTGGTTGGTTGCCAATTCATCACCGCGAATAAAGCCGATACTTGGCCAGCCGCGTTCGTAACAAGCGGCGGCGGTGGCGGCTATGTGATTGGAGTAAGCACCGCCAAATGTGAGCAGTTGACTTTGGCCTTGCTGTTCGGCTTGTTGAAGATTCAAACGCAGTTTATGCCATTTATTGCCTTGAATCAGTGGATGATTCAGATCATCACGTTTAACCCAAACCTCAATCCCAGCCTGTTCAAAACGTTTATCCGCCAGCTTTTGCAGCGGGGTGGTTATTTCTGCTTGGTTCGAAGTCATATTTGGTACAATTGCGGCCTTATTTATTTTAATGTCTCGGCACACTTTGTTCGACAGTCAAACTGGTTTGAACAGTGCTTTAGAGCGATACGAAACATATTCTAGTGTAATTGGATCGGTTGGCGTGGCTTTTTAACGCGCTTGCAGCCCGATCTGATCAACATGAAAATTGACTGAAGACAGGCCTTTCGGTTGACAGGATAGATCGGTTTTTTTTGTACCAGAATGTTGAGCCTTTAAGGCGTTTCTGGGTATTTTTGGTTTTTTCGGAATAACTATGCGCAAACTTTCAGCTGACCAGCTTTATCGCTTTACTCACATTGATTCTTCGGCTTTTGCCAGTCATACGTCGGATATTTATAACTTTATGCAACGCTTTCATCCGCGTGCCTATCAGTCGTTAAATTTTGGCTTGCACCTAAAGCGTAATCATAATCATATATTTATTATGGGTGAACCTGGCGTTGGCCGTATTGGCATGACGAAAGCGATGTTGAATAAAGCCGCTGAAAATAAGCCCATGCCCGATGATGTCGCATTGGTATCTGACTTTAAAGAAAGCCCTAAAACCAAATATTTATATTTTCCGGCGGGCAAAGGTTATCGCTTTAAAGCCGCGATCGAAAGCTTTATTACGCAGCTTAAAAATCAGTTACCGGTGGTGTTTGATGGCCATGCCTATCAGTTGCGTTCACAGCAATTGGAGCGCAAGCTCAACGCCCGCCAGGAAGAAGTACTCGCTTCGGCATTTGAGTTGGCGGAATCACTTGGGGTCGATGTTCAGCAGACCGAAAACAATTTCGTTTTACACGCGATTGTGGATGGCGAAAAAATGCGATTGAGTGAACTTAAGTCGTTAGATGATGAGATACAAAAACACTATACGGATGCGTTGGATAAGGTCGAAGCGGCTTTAAATGAAGGGCTGACCCGTTTTCCGACGATTCAGCATGAGTTTATGGATGCGGGTAAAGAGCTTAACACTCAGGTAGCTAGCGAACACATTGAACCTTTAATCATCAATCTTAAAAAAGATTTTGGCGTTAATGATGAGGTGAATACTTACCTGGATGATCTTGAGCAAGCGGTGGTGGCTAAATTACATTTGTTCTGGGATCAAAGCGCAGATCAAGTGACCACCAGCGGTTCGGCGCAAATGACGATGGATGAAATTTTGGCCGAACAGCAAGGCATGAGTCAGTTTGGCGTAAATTTATTGGTGGATCATCGCGGTTTAAAACATGCGCCGGTGATTTATGAGCAAAATGCGGCCATGCCAAAATTATTTGGTTATGCGATTAATTCGGCGGCCTCGAGTGCGTCGGGCGATACTTTGAGTTTGGCGATGAATCACCAAGCCGGCTTGCTGCAAAAAGCCAATGGCGGTTATTTGATTTTAAGTATTCAGGCGATTTTAAAAGATCCGGAAATTTGGTCGAGCTTGAAAGCTTCGCTTATGTCGCGCCAACTCAGTTTTGAGATTCCATCTTCCAATAGCGTGGTGCCGTATCATTTACCGGATTTCCCATTAAGTTTGACCTTGGTTTTAGTGGGTCAGTCGGCGCACTTTTATGCATTGCAGGAAATTGACGCGCAGTTTGGTCGTTTGTTTAAGGTACAGGTTGAGTTTGAAGTCGAACTGGAGCGTTCGCCAGATCATGAATTGGCGTTGGCACAACAGTTGGCGAGTGAAATAGAGTCTTGGGACGATTTGCCAGTTGATTTGTCGGCGTTTGAACGTTTAATTGAATACGCATCCCGTATGGCCGAAGACGAAAACCGTCTTTATACCAATAAAGCTATTTTGCGCGATGTTTTAGCGGAAGCAAATGCCTTTGCGCGCGCCAATAACGAAGACAAAGTTACACGCGAAACCATTGAAGCCACCTTAACTCAACATGAATTTCATACGGGGTTAATGGAAGAATATTACCACCGTGCAATTGTTGAACAACAGGTGTTAATTACCATGCACGGTGAGCATGTCGGGCAGGTAAATGGCTTGACGGTATTAACGGTCGGCAAACAGTCATTTGGTCAACCGGTTCGAATTACCTCGCAAGCCTCGGCGGGGGATGAAGGCGTGGTGGATATTGAACGTGAAATTGAAATGGCCGGGCCGATCCACTCGAAAGGTATGCTGATTTTGTCGGGTTATGTGCGCGGTCGATATATGCGTTATCGTGCTTTAGGTTTTAGTGCGTCGATTGTTATTGAGCAGAGTTATGAAGGTATTGAGGGCGACAGCGCGTCCTCCGCGGAGCTGTATGCGTTGTTATCTGCAATTGCGCAAGTGCCGATGCGTCAAGATTTGGCGGTAACGGGATCGGTTAACCAATTTGGTGAAATCCAACCAGTGGGCGGCATTAACGAAAAAATTGAAGGTTTCTATAAAGTTTGTGCGGCGCGCGGTTTGACTGGCCAGCAAGGTGTGGTGATTCCAGAAGCGAATACGCGACATTTAATGTTAAATAATGAAGTGCGTTTGGCGGTTGAGCGCGGCGAATTCCATATTTATGCGATCAGCCATGTAGACGAAGGTTTGGCGTTATTCAGCAGTCTTCTAGTGGGCGAAGCGAATGAGCAGGGCGAATTCCCGGATGGCAGTTTCAATGCCAAAGTCATGCAGGCATTAGAACGAATGAATGAAAAAGAGCGTGACGAGCATGATCGTGATCATCACGATCGCTAGTTTTTTCTAACCTTAAGGGCTTAAGACAATTTTTAAATTGGTTAAGCCCTTAAATCACTCACCACCAGGCCTGGTGGTTTTGCTTAATAGTGGTCTTGTTTATGTACGTTATCAGGTGTTTGAAAAAAGCGCGGTTTTTTAAACACGACTTTATTCTTTCGAGACGACAAACGCCGACGCCAACTCAAGTTAACTTGAATGCGCCACAGCACGTGTATGCCTAAATAACCAATACTGCCTAACGCTAACCCCACCACAAAACTGCCAAGCAATAACGGTTGCCAGATCAGGGTAAAGGTGTGCAGAATCCAGTCCCAACTCATCACAAAACTTAAACTTTCATTGGCGCGTTCACCCAATAGCAGTGAACCGATTCGGTAGTTAAAGTACCAAATTGGTGCCATGGTAAATGGATTGCTGATCCACACAAGTGCGACACTTAATGGTAAATTGGCTCTTAGTAAGATCGCCGATACTGCGGCGGTCACCATTTGCCAAGGCATAGGCATAGCGGCCCAGAAGGGGCCAATAAAAAAAGCCTTGGCGACCGAATTTCGGTTTAGATGCCAAATATTGGGGTCTTGAAACCAGTGTGCAATTGAGCTAAACCCCTTGATTTTGAGTAATTTCTTGGGATCCGGTGTCCATTTCTTAAAGAGTTTTTTTGGCATGTTTATCTGGTTTTCGCTTGGGTTTATCGGGGTTATATTTGGCCTATATCAACTGGACGTTTGGCCAAGTTGGTTTTATGGCTTACCTATGGTGTTGATTTTGGGTGTAGCCGTGTGGCGTGCTTGGCCTCGTATAGCACACTTGATTTTAGGCTTTATTATAGGCTGGATTTGGTTAAGTTTGTCTGTATTTTTGACACCCAATTTGCCGGAATCCATGATGACTGAGACCCTTTGGGTAGAGGGGCGTGTAGTCGGATTAGTGCAGAGCAATGCCAGTGAGTCTAACCGCCTGCCGATTCAGCGTTTTGAAATGCGTTTATCTCAACTAGAAAACCTTGATCAAACCTACCACCAGGCCTGGTGGTTTCCCAAACCCCTGATTCGATTAAGTTGTTACCGCTGTGATTGGACGCCTGAACCAAGTGAGACTTATCGGCTGGCGGTGCGGATTAAACCGATTCACGGCAGCATGAATCCTGGCGGATTTGATTACGAAGCCTGGGCGCATCAACAGGGTTTAAAAGCCAGCGGTTATGTGCGAATCAACGAATCCGAACCGATTTTTATTAAACGCGGGTTTGATCATCATCAAATTCGCGCGGCACTCGGTCGGCAGTTAGATTCGGTTTGGGGGGACTCACGTTTTGCCGGTATATATAACGCGTTATTGTATGCGGATCGCCAAGCAATTTCGGATGATGATTGGACCCTGATGCGTGCGACCGGAACCATTCATTTGATGGCAATTTCCGGCTTGCATTTGGCGTTGGTAGCTTTAATGGGTTATGGCATCGGTCGATTGATTTGGCGTTTGCCTATTCGAGTTTTCGAGCGTTATCCGGTGCATTGGTTTGGCAGTGCAGTGGCGTTATTGTTGGCCACGGGATATGGCTTGTTAGCCGGTTTCAGCATTCCGACTCAGCGTGCTTGGATAATGGTGGCGGTAACGGTTGTATTTTTATTGCTTAGGCGTCAGTTTCAACCTTGGTCGGTGTTGTTGCTGGCGGCCTTTTTAGTGGTGGCTTGGCATCCTTCGAGTGTGTTGTCGCAAGGCTTTTGGTTGTCGTTTTTAGCGGTGGGGTTGATCTTTTTGGTCTTAAATCAGTCGGTCATTAAAACGCGACCCGTTTGGCAAAAAGCCGTGCTGATTCAACTCGTTTTGTCGCTAGGATTGGCTCCAGCTTTATGGTGGTTTTATCAGCAAGTACCGCTTTATAGTTTGGTGGCGAATTTAGTCGCGGTACCGTTTGTGAGTTTTGTGGGGTTACCGCTGTTGTTTATCACCACACTAGTGTCCTATGTATCGACTGATTTGAGCGCGATGCTGGTTTGGTTAAATGATTATTTATGGGCGGGTTTATGGTGGTTTTTGAATGCTATTTCGCAATGGCCATTAAGTGAGTGGCGTTTGTGGCCGATTGCTTTATGGCAAGTAGTGTTGGTTTATGGTTTGGTGTTTGGCGGGTTTTTATTTCGGGCGGCTTACGCTAATCATCAGTCTAAAGTCGGGCCGTTTTTAAGTCGATTAAAGCCGAGTTATGCCATTAAAATTCTGGCGCTAGGGTTGGCCATCGGAGTTTTGTTCTGGCCTAACAAAACTGACAAAGTGCCTTATGGCGAATTTTGGTTAAGTTTGTTGGATGTTGGTCAAGGCCAAGCCTTGGTGATTGAAACGCAACATAAAACCTTGGTTTATGACACTGGGCCGATTTTTGGTTCGCGATTTGATGGTGCGCAAATCGCGATTTCACCTTATTTGCATTACCGAGGTCATCAATCCATCGATTTATTAATGGTGAGCCATGCGGATCGAGACCATGCCGGTGGCGCTCCTAGACTAGTCAAGGACTGGCCAATCAAAACTCGCTTAACGGGGCAAGTTGAACGTTTAAAGCAAAGTTTTGGTTTGGGCGATTTTGAGGTTTGTCAGGCGCAACAGACTTGGGAGTGGGATGGCGTGAAATTTGAAGTTTTAGCGCCTGGCTTATTTGTGGCAGCGGATCATAATGATCATTCCTGTGTTTTAAAAGTAACCGCGGGTCAATCCAGCGTGATGATTACCGGTGATTTAAGTTCGAAACACGAAGATAAACTGATTGCGCATTATGGCGCGGACTTTCTTCAAAGTTCGGTGCTGATTGCCGGTCATCATGGCAGTCGCCACTCCACCAACCAGGCCTGGTTACAGGCTTTACAGTCCGACTTGGTGTTATTTAGTGCGGGTTATCGTAATGCGTTTGGTTTTCCGGCCCAACAGACACTTCAACGCCTTGAAACCGAAAAAATAGATTGGTTAAACACTGCGTGTGAAGGGGCGGTTCAAATCCATTTTACCCCTAAGGATTGGCAAGTTTTTAACTTATGGCGGGTCTCGAAAAAGCGTTGGTTCCATCATCAATGTGAGTTGGCGTTATAATGACTACTGGGCACCTCGATTAACGATTGCGGCAAGGTTGTTGGTGCCATTGAATAATGAGCAAATACCGCGTAAATCAGTCTGAGCTGTTGGTTTAATTTCGCTAATTGTTAGAATTAAAGCTTGTTGAGTTTTAATTCATTAGGTCGGTAACTTATGTTTGAAAGTGCGTTTGTTGAGTTTGGTATTTTATTAGCGGTTTCCGCCCTAATTGGTTTTGTTGCGATGCAACTGCGCCAACCTTTAATTGTCGCCTTTATCGCGGTGGGAATTATTGTTGGTCCGGCGGTTTTAAATTTGGTCACCATGAGTGATCAAATTGACTTGCTGGCACATTTAGGCATCGCGATTCTACTCTTCGTTGTGGGCTTAAAGCTCGATTTGCATATCATTCGTACCATGGGTGTGGTCGCTTTATTTACCGGCTTAGGGCAGGTTATCTTTACTTCGGTATTTGGGTTTTTCATCGCTTTAGCCCTGGGTATGTCTCCTATCGTTGCGCTTTATGTCGCGGTCGCTTTAACCTTCTCTAGTACCATTATTATCGTCAAACTCTTATCTGACAAACGTGAGCTGGATGCGTTGCATGGCCGTATCGCAATCGGGTTTTTGATTGTGCAGGATATCGTTGTCGTGTTGGCCATGATAGGTTTAACCGCAATTGGTCAAAACGATGGCAGCACCAACATGGGCGTGGAAGCTTTTATGGTGCTGATCAAAGGCGTGTTGATGCTGCTGGTGGTCGCCTTGTTGATGCGTTATGTGATTCCAGGGCTACTGAATCGTTTGGCGCGCTCACCTGAGCTGTTGATTTTATTTGCGATTGCTTGGGCGGTAATGGGCGCGTCAGCAGGGCAAATGCTCGGGTTTAGCCAAGAAGTCGGGGCTTTCTTGGCGGGTATTTCGTTGGCATCTACCCATTATCGTGAGTTGATTGGTGCGCGTTTAGTGAGTTTGCGTGATTTTTTGTTGTTATTTTTCTTTATCAGTTTGGGCGCGAGCTTAGAGATGGAAACGCTGGGCGCTCAAGTGACTCCTGCGCTGGTTTTATCGGTGTTTGTATTAATTGGTAATCCATTGATTGTAATGGCGATTATGGGTTATATGGGTTATCGAAAACGCACCGGGTTTTTAGCCGGTTTAACAGTGGCACAGATTTCGGAGTTCTCGTTAATCTTGGCCGCTTTAGGCTTCAATTTAGGTCATATTGATCAAGAAACTGTGGGCTTAATTACTTTAGTTGGCTTAATTACGATTTCAGCTTCTACCTATATGATTCTTTATTCACACCCAATTTATGAAAAAATCGCACCTTACATGAGTGTGTTTGAACGCAAAGTACCGTATCGAGAAACCGAGTTTGACCAAGATTTACCGGCTAAATCAACCGATGTGATTGTGTTTGGTTTAGGACGTTTTGGTATGGTGATTGCGCAAAATCTCCAAAAACAAGGTAAAACCGTTTTAGCGATTGATTTTAATCCGGATTTGGTTCGTGAAAAATTAGAGCATGGTGTACCCACCCGTTATGGTGACGCCGAAGACCCGGAGTTTATAGCGAGTTTACCGTTGCGTGAAGCCAGTTGGGTAGTGGGAACCATGCGTGATCGCAATTTAAGTTTGGCATTATACAAATCCTTAAAAGCTGATAATTATAAAGGCAAGGTGGCTTTGGCCGCGACACATCAGAAAGAGGCCACTTATTTTAAAGAACTGGGTGTTGATATGGTGATGGTACCTTATCATGATGCCGCGTTAGAAGCGGTCAACCGATTAACATCGGATAATAGCTCAACAAGCCTGGATCTAGGAGAAAAACATGTTTGAAGTTAATCGTATTTTGTTAGTTTCACAAAATCCGGCAGAAGAACAATCGTTATTCGATTGGACCTTAGCACTTGCTAAACGTAAGCAGGCGAGTATTAAATGTTTGCGTGTATTGCCGACCACGAGTTCGAGTGTCTCGATTCTGTTGGATGATGTCTCCGTTACCGGATTAGTAAATAAACAAACTCAGCACGCTTTAGAATCTATGCAGGCTTGGTCTGACCATGCGAGTGAACAAGGGGTTGAGCTTGAAACACAGGTTGAATTTGGTAAGTTGTTTTATAAAACGGTTCAACAGGTATTAAAAGATCACGTTGATCTGGTTGTTAAGCAAACGGATGAAGAGATAAAGAATTTGGCGCATCACGTGTTTGGTAGCCAAGATATGCATTTACTACGCAAATGTCCATGTCCTTTGTTATTGCATAAACAAGCTTCGCCCATAATTTTAAATAAGGTGATGGCCAGTATTGATGTAGATATTGAATCGGAAACCTTAAAAATCGATCCATTAAACCAAGTGATCTTATCGGTTGCTCAAGATGTGGCTCAAGCCGATAACGCTTTTTTACATATCGCGCATGCTTGGCAGGCGGATGCCGAAAATTTAGTGCGTTATTGGAACAGCGATTTGTCGGATGAAGATATGTTGAGCTTTAGTGAAAAAGTTCGTCAACAACATCTATCTGCCCTAGAGTATGAAATTCGTACTGTGCGTGACGCTATGCCAGCGTTACAAGTACATGCGGCTAAAGGCGATGCAAAAGAGGTTATTCCACAGTTGGTGGCTAACCTCGGCATCGATTTGTTGGTGATGGGTACGCTTGGACGAGTTGGCCTACCAGGCCTGGTGATTGGTAATACCGCTGAATCCATATTGGAACAAGTTGAATGTTCGGTATTGGCGATTAAACCAACCGATTTTGTCACACCGATCAGTGTTTAATACCTTCGCTGTATAAAGCTTGGCTAAGTCCCGCAGAATTCAACCAGGGGTTAATCGAGGTGCCCGGTATTTATTTGTAAAGCACCAGGCCTGGTATTAAGGACGTATTAAAGAATGAACGCCTCAAAAACAAACCAGGGGAATGTAAAATGAGTTGGCCAAGTTTTTGGTTAAAAGCCGATTGGCGTAGTGGTTTATTAAAGCCCTTATCTAATACGGTATGTTGGTTGGCTCGGCGGCGTTTAACTCAGTTTCGTCAGCATCCTCCGCAATCCGAAACATTGGTGGTGGTGGTCGGTAATATTGTGGTGGGTGGCGCCGGTAAAACTCCGTTTATTCAATGGCTAGGCCTTCAGCTTAGCGCGCGTGGATTATCTTACGGGGTGATTAGTCGGGGTTACGGTGGGCAAGCTAAAACCTGGCCACAAATTGTTACGCCGGATTCATCACCAGGCCTGGTGGGGGATGAACCGGTATTAATTGCACAAAGCTTAGCTTGTCCGGTGGTAGTATCGCCGAAACGTGCTGAGGCGTTAGCGTTAATGCAGAACCAATTTGATGTGGATGTGGTGATTAGTGATGATGGCTTACAACACTATGCACTTGCACGTGATATTGAAGTGGTGTTGTTGGATTCAGCTCGCCCAAATAATGGCCTAGGTAATGGGCTGTGTATGCCAGCCGGGCCATTACGCGAACCCAGTCAGCGTTTAAATGAAGTCGATTTTGTGGTATTTAACGGCGAGCAACCAGTTGGTTTTGAATTTAATAAACCCACATTAGGTCAAATGACCCTCAAACCCAATTATTTCTATGCGCTTGCTCAATCCGAAAAACGGGTCGATTTGCAGGCGTTTTCAGGCCAATCCGGTTATGCGATCGCCGGTATTGGCAACCCGGCACGATTTTATCAGAGCTTAGAAAACTTGGCTATAAAGGCCGAACCACTAAACTTTAGCGATCATCATGCTTATCAGCCAGATGACTTTAAATTACTAGACCCTCAAAAACCGGTGTTTATGACCGCCAAAGATGCGGTAAAATGTCGAGAATTTGCAGCACACAATTGGTGGGTGTTGGAAGTCGAACCTCAGTGTTCCTATGAATTCGCTCAGTGTTTATTAGAGCGAATTAGCCAACACCCCAAACTTAAAACATAAGGCAAGCACATGACGTTAAACCCCAATTTATTGGATATTCTGGTGTGTCCTATCAGCAAAACCAAGCTGGTGTATGACAAATCCAAGCAGGAATTAATTTCTACCGCCGCCAATTTAGCGTTTCCGGTGCGTGACGGTATTCCGGTTATGTTAGAAGATGAAGCACGTCAGATTACGCCAGACGAAGCCGAACACTACCGTAAGCTGAAGTCTTAATCCAAGCTTGTTATCCTCTTTTACCTAAGGCTTTATTATGTCTTTTAATGTGATCATACCCGCGCGTTTTGCATCCAGTCGTTTGCACGGCAAACCCTTGATGGATATTCACGGTCATCCGATGATTTATTGGACTTGGCAGCAGGCCCTTAAATCCGGCGCTCAACGTGTGGTGATTGCGACCGAGTCGGAGCAAGTGAAGTCGGTTTGTGAAGCCTTTGGTGCCGAGGTGTGTTTGACTGGCGAACACCATCAATCCGGCACTGAGCGTATTGCGGAGGTGATTGATCAGCTGTGTTTATTGGATAACGAAATTATCGTCAACCTGCAGGGTGATGAACCCATGTTGCCGGAAGACTTGATTCATCAGGTTGCACAAGCTTTAGAAGGCCGGCATGACGTGTTTATGGCGACGCTGTGCGAGCCGATTGAGGATTTGGATACCTTGTTTAGTCCTCATGCGGTTAAGGTGAGCCGTGATGCGCAGAATTTTGCCATCAACTTCAGTCGCGCGCCATTGCCTTGGGCGCGCGATGAGTTTGCGACCGAACCAAAGGTTTTGCCGACGAACTGGCATTATAAACGTCATATCGGTTTGTACGCTTACCGCGCCGGTTTTGTAAAACGCTATGTCGCTTGGCCGGAATGCGATTTGGAGCAGGTTGAAAAATTAGAGCAGTTACGTGTGGTGTGGCACGGCGAAAGAATTCTAGTGGAAGATGCGTTATGTGATGCTGGCGTAGGCGTGGATACTCAAGCCCAATTGGACAAAGTACGCCAGTTGATTAAACCTATTCAAGCTGATAGCCCATCAGCCAATTAAATGGAGACCTATGCTTAAATATATTACGCTGATTGCGGTCGTCATATTTTTAGGCTGGATGTTAAAGCGTCAATGGCGCTTAAAAAAGATGCAGTGGAAAGGCGAACACGTGCCTGAACAAAAAGGCTTGCGCCCGATCACGTTATTAAGTGTGGTGATGGTTGCGTTATATGGCGGTTATATGCTTTGGTATCTGATTAATCAAATGCTGCAAACGGTGACATGAGCCAATCCGAAAAAATAAAACTTGAGCATGGAGCGGCGAAGCTTTTTATGCGGCTGTATGAAGCCAAATACGGCATAAAAATGCGCCATATTTGGCACAATGAACCCCGCAAACCCGATGTAACCTGTTATTTTGACCATCAAAAACTCGACTTAGAAATCGCGCATTTATATGGCAGTGAAGCTGAAGCCATGCATTTTTTAGGGCGAGAATTGAAAGACGAAACTCGCCAAGCTTTAATCCATCTGATTCAAACCCCACCTGATCATCGCTTATTAGAAGCTTTAAATCTTTTACTTAAAAATAAAGGTGATAAAACTTATCACTCAGATCAAACCTGGTTGGTGATTCGCAATGCCAATCCGCTTTGGACACGTGAAGATTTTGAACGTAACTTACATTTGGTGAATTTACCTAAATCCCACCCATTTGAACAAATTTGGTTATTGGGTGATCTACAAGGTGAAACGGGCATTTTGCAGCTTTATGCTGATGATAAATGAGTAGAGGGGGATGCTAGTGTAAACAAAAAAGCCAGCGTTTGATCACTCAATACGCTGGCTTTTTTATGCGCAGACGTTTATTTTCCGCGGTAGGTGATGCGACCTTTGGTTAAGTCGTAAGGTGTGAGTTCAACCTTAACCTTGTCGCCCGCTAAAATGCGGATATAGTTCTTACGCATACGACCCGAAATGTGAGCTAGAATTTCATGTCCATTTTCGAGTTGTACTTTGAACATAGTGTTTGGCAAGGTTTCTAGAACCGTACCTTCAAATTCGATTACGTCTTGTTTTGCCATAAGTCCTTTCTAGGAATTGCCCTTGGATTAAAATTGTTGCGGATTATACCATGTATTTGAGTAGAAAATTTAAAAAATTGTGAAACCGATCTAAGGCGTTAAGTAAGTTTGGCGAATATGGCTTACTAGGGGTTGAAAATCGGTTGGGCAGTCATCTGGGTGCATAAGCCAGTCAAATAAGGTTTGGTCATCTTGTTCGAGCAGTTGTTTAAAATCTGCGATAAGGGCGGGGTTGTGTTGCTGACTTAATACCTTGTCGATATAAGCATTCAACAATAGTTCAGCTTCTAAATTACCGCGTCGAGCCGCGATTCGAATTGGGTTTAACCAGGCCTGGTGATTATTCATAAGGATTTTTTAAGCATCATATGTTTGATTTCAGCAATGGCTTTACTCGGATCTAAGCCTTTTGGACAACTGCTGGTGCAATTTTGAATATTGCGACAACGGAAGGTTTTGTAAGCATCATCTAAGCTTTCTAAACGCAATTCTGTGTTTTGATCGCGGCTGTCTTTTAGAAACCGACTTGCGGCCAGTAACGCGGCCGGGCCTAAAAACTTATCTGGGTTCCACCAAAATGACGGGCAGCTTGTGGTGCAACAACCGCATAAAATGCATTCATAACTGCCATCCAGCTGATCACGTTCTGCGGGGCTTTGCAGATGTTCATGATCCAGGTCTTTAATCGGCGCTTCGAGAGTGGGTTCAACCGCTTGATAGTGTTGATAAAACGTATCCATATCAATCACTAAATCGCGGATCACTGGTAAACCTGGCAGTGGGCGGATGGTAATGGGTTGGCTGAGTTCGGATAAACGGGTGATGCAACTTAAGCGGTTTTTGCCGTTCACGTTCATGCCATCCGAGCCGCACACGCCTTCACGACAAGAGCTGCGAAAGGTGAGGGTGGGATCTTGCTCTTTGAGTTTTTGCAAAGCTTCGAGCAACATCATATCGTCGGTAAACTCAGCCGAATTTAATTCAAACGTCTGGGTATAGGGCGCAGCATCGGTTTCTGGATTAAAACGGTAAATGATAAATTTCATAATGAATTCCTGGCGTTTAATAAACGCGGGCTTTAGGTTCAAAACTCTCAACGCTGAGCGGTTTGAGTTGCACCGGTTTGTAATCTAACTGATGTGAGCCTGCAAAATACAAGCTGTGTTTTAACCAGGCCTGGTCGTCACGTTCTGGAAAGTCAACCCGAGAATGCGCACCACGGCTTTCTTCGCGCGCTAAGGCGCTGTGCAGTGTGGCATAACCAATCGCTAACAAATTATCTAACTCAAAAGCTTGCAAACGTTCAGTGTTAAAGACATTGGATCGATCCTGCAAACCTACTTGGCTTAAACGTTGGCTTAAGGCATCGAGTTTTGGTAAGGCTTGTTGCATGGTGGCACGATCTCGGAATACACCGCAATGCTGTTCCATTACTTGTTGCAAATCCTGCTTGATTTGGCGAATCGAATCGGTACTGGTTGCTGAATTGTTGGATGTTTCTGAGTTTTGCCATTTTTGAATGCGTTGCTCAACCGGTGCTAAATCCAATGCGGGATCAAAGCGTTCGGGCGATTTGGTTTTTAAGCTCTGGTTTAAGTGGCGAGCGGCTTCACGCCCAAATACAATCAAGTCCAATAAGGAATTGCCGCCTAACCGATTTGCACCATGTACCGATACACAAGCGGCTTCGCCAATCGCATATAAACCTGGCACTACGTTAATTTGGCCATTTTGTTTGGTGATAACTTGGCCGTGTAAATTGGTTGGAATACCGCCCATCATATAGTGACAAGTTGGATGAATCGGGATGGGGTGTTCGATTGGGTCTTTGCCAACAAAGGTTAAACAAAGATCACGAATACCGGGCAGGCGTTTTTTGATGATGTCAGCGTCAAGATGGGTTAAATCCAGTTCAATATAATCTTTGTTTGGGCCACAACCACGACCTTGCCGAATTTCAATTGAAATCGCGCGCGCGACCACGTCGCGTGACGCCAAATCTTTCACTTTAGGTGCATAGCGTTCCATAAAGGCTTCGCCATCTGCGTTACGTAGCAGACCGCCTTCACCGCGCGCGCCTTCCGACATCAACATGCCTTTGCCCGCAATACCGGTAGGGTGGAATTGCCAAAACTCCATATCCATTAAAGGCAAACCGGCGCGTAAAGCCATGCCTAAACCGTCACCGGTATTAATCGTGGCATTGGTGTTGGTTCGATAAACCTGGCCAGCGCCACCTGTGGCAATCAGGATATGATGCGCACGCATTAAACGATATTCACCGGTTTGAATATCCAAACACATCAGCCCGGCAATTTGGCCATCTTGGTCTTTAATTAAATCAAGCGCATAGTGCTCAGAAAAAATACTGGTACCGGCTTTGAGGTTTTGTTGATAAAGTGTATGCAAAATCGCATGGCCGGTTCGGTCCGCCGCGGCGCAAGTGCGAGTGGCTTGAGATTGGCCGAACTCTTGGCTTTGGCCACCAAATGGGCGTTGATAGATTTTGCCGGAGTCTAAACGTGAAAACGGCACCCCAAAATGTTCGAGTTCGCGCACAATTTCGCTGGCTTCACGACACATAAATTCAATCGCATCCTGGTCACCTAAATAGTCACTGCCTTTGATGGTGTCAAACATATGCCAGTGCCAATTATCGGCCGAAACATTACCCAGCGCGGCATTAATGCCCCCTTGAGCGGCGACGGTATGCGAACGTGTAGGAAAGACTTTGGAGATGACCGCGACCTGGTGTTTGGATTCCGCCAGCTCTAACGCGGCACGCAATCCTGCGCCACCCGCGCCGATGATAATCGCATCAAAATGAAAATCATCCGTTTGCAAGTTGGTGTTCATAGGCTCGCTCCGATTAGTTGTGTGGTTAACCAGGCTAAATTGGCGATCACAAATAGCCAAACCAACGCCATACTAAACAATAAGCCCATTAAATAACGTCTAGGCGCATAGTCAATTAACACATCACGCAGCCCGACCCAGGCGTGAATTAAGCCTAAAGCGATCGCCACCAGGCCTGGTATAAAGATCGCAGGTGAACTAAGCAATGTGGTTAATTGATTAAATGATTGAATGGATTGGCTCAAACTTAGCCAAGCGACATAAGGAAAAAATAACGCAAGGTAAAATCCACTCAGCATTTGCCCGACATACGCACCTTGACCGCTTAATAATTTCATAACCAAATCCTCGCCAAAATCAGCAGGCCACCCAAGCCCCATAATATGAAACTGCCGAAGGCGGCTTGGTGGGTTCTTAAGGCGTTTTTAATTCGGCTATTTAGGCAAAATTCAATCAGTAAATGTCGAACTCCCGCTAACCAGTGAAACCAAAGTGCCAGCCAAAACAAACTCAAAAATATCTGGCCGCCAACACTCGACAACCAGGCCTGGTGCTTTGCAAAGTCGTCAGGCGCAAACAGCATTTGATTAACAACAAACAGCCAAATAAATAAAGTGAGGATTAAAACCACGCCACTGATGCGATGGCTGATAGAAACGAGGGCGTTGAGCGGAAAATGAAAATGCCACAAACTTAAGTTAACTGGCCGTTTATCGGTGCGCGGTATCATGAGGCTCCCTTAACTAAATGGTGTCGTGGTTTGTTGGTTTGAATCTTATTCTATGACCGTCGTTAAAGCAAATGTAAACCCGTTTTGAAGTTTTCAAATAGCATTGAGTTTCCAGGGGGAAGGGTCGGCAGGCAAGACCGTTTGGCGTTGAATAATGGCCTCAAACTCTTCACGTGGCAGTGTGGTGGCGCCCAAGCTCTTCAGATGGTCGGTTTGCATTTGGCAATCAATCATCGGCCAGTTCCAAGCTTTCAGTTGTTGACATAACGCAACCAGAGCGACCTTGGAGGCATCCGACATTAAAGCAAACATGGATTCACCAAAAAACATTTGACCCACATTTAAACCGTATAAGCCGCCAACCAGTTGTTCTTGATACCAAACTTCAACCGAATGCGCATTACCGGTTTGATGAAGTTGCATTAAGGCTTGCTGCATATCTTGGCGAATCCAAGTGCCATCTTGACCAGGCCTGGTGGTGGTTGCGCAGGCTTTTACAACGTCTAAAAAAGCTTGATCAAAGCTCACTGTGAATTTTTCAGAGTTAATGGTTTTGCGCAGGCTTTTGCTGACCTTAACCTGGTCAGTAAACAACACTGCACGCGGATTGGGTGTCCACCAAGTGATGGGTTCGTCGTCGCCCGACCAAGGGAAGATGCCAAGCGCATAACTTTTAAGCATCCACTCTGGCGTTAAAGCTTCTACCCCAACCGCCAACAAACCATCCGGTTCATCCAAGGCTAAATGGGTGGGCGGAAAATGCGGCGGCAATGAGTCATCAATCCAGATGGGCAGGTGGTCGGGGTAACTTCTCATATAGGGTGTTGGGCTCTCATTCAGTTAAACATATTGGTTAATTGCCATGTTAAAAGTTTTATGTCTGGCATTACCCGTGCATTATATTTAAAATAGCTGGCTTGTTTCGCCATGTTTAACGAGCCCCTCAACCTTTATGCAAATTCTATGAATCAATTTGTTCACCTGCATGTTCACTCAGAATACTCTGTGGTGGATAGTCTGCTGCATATTAAGCCGTTGGTTTCTCAAGCGAGTAGCTTTCAGCAACCGGCTTTGGCTTTGACTGATCAAGGTAATATGTTTGCGCTGGTCAAATTTTATAATGCCGCACGCAGTGCGGGTGTTAAGCCCATTATTGGTGCGGATTTATTAGTAGAACAGGCCAAGGGCGAGGTGTTTCGCATTTCGGTGTTATGTCAAAATCAGCAGGGTTATTTAAACCTGTCTAAGCTAATCTCTAAAAGTTATTTATCCAATCAAAAAATTTGGAATCTACAACAAGTTCCAATCATAGACCAGGCCTGGTTGTCAGAATATAACGCCGGATTGATTGTATTGTCGGGTGCACGTCAGGGTGATGTTGGTTTGGCAATTTTGGCTGAAAAACCCAACTTAGTCGCTAAACGAGTGGAATGGTGGCAAACCCATTTTGCTGGTCGTTATTATTTAGAGTTGGTGCGCACCAATCGAGAAAACGAAGAACGTTATATTCAAACCGCGTTAGAGGTTGCCGAACGGTATGACCTGCCGGTGGTCGCAACCAACGATGTGCGTTTTATGCAAAGCGAAGATTTTGAAGCCCATGAGGTGCGTTGTTGCATCAACGGTGGCTATGTTTTAGACGACCCAAATCGCCCTAAACCTTTTTCAGAAGACCAATATTTGCGTTCAAGTGATGAAATGCGGGCCTTGTTTGAGGATATTCCTGAAGCGATTCAAAACACACTTGAGATTGCTAAACGTTGTAATTTAGAGCTGGTGTTGGATGAATATTTCCTGCCGAATTTCCCGATTCCAGAAGGCATGACAATTGATGAGTTTTTCGATTTAGAATGCCGTAAAGGTTTGGATCAACGTTTAGCGTTTTTGTTTGGTCATTTAAGCGCCGAACAACAGGCCGACAAAAAACAAGAATATGTTGCGCGTTTAGAATATGAGCTTAAAACCATTTTGCAAATGGGGTTCCCGGGTTATTTCTTAATCGTGGCCGACTTTATTCAATGGGCCAAAAACCAAGCGATTCCAGTCGGGCCGGGGCGTGGCTCGGGTGCCGGTTCTTTGGTGGCTTACTCGCTTAAAATTACTGACCTAGACCCAATTGAATACGATTTGCTGTTCGAACGTTTCTTGAACCCCGAACGTGTTTCGATGCCTGACTTTGACGTCGACTTCTGCATGGAACGACGTGATGAAGTGATTGATTACGTGTCCCAGCACTATGGTCGAGATCATGTATCGCAAATTATCACTTACGGCACCATGGCGGCCAAAGCCGTTGTGCGTGATGTGGGGAGAGTGCTGGGTAATGCTTATGGCATGGTGGATGGCGTCGCCAAGCTAATACCTAACGAGCTGGGTATCAAACTGGCGGATGCGCTCGAAAAAGAAGAAGAATTAAAAACCCGTTATAACGACGATGAAGATGTTAAAACCCTGCTCGATTTGGGTTTGAAGCTCGAAGGCACGGTTCGAAATGTCGGCAAACACGCCGGTGGCGTCGTGATCGGCCCAAGACCCTTGGATGAGTTTTGCCCACTCTATTCGGAAGCCGATGGTCGGAGCGTGGTCACCCAATTGGATAAAAACGATGTCGAAACCATTGGTTTGGTGAAGTTCGACTTCTTGGGTTTGCGTACCTTAACCATTATCGATTGGGCATTGCAAGCGATTAACGAAGGCAAGCAACCTAGTGATGAAGGTTTTGTCGATATCGCACGCATTCCATTGGACGACCCTAAGGTATTTGAACTGATTAAAACTGGTCGTACCACCGGGGTATTTCAGCTCGAATCGAGCGGGATGCAGGACTTAATTCGCCGTCTAAGGCCGGATTGTTTTGAAGACATTATCGCCTTAGTCGCCTTGTTCCGTCCCGGTCCGCTAGAATCAGGCATGGTCGATAACTTTATTGCGCGTAAGCACGGCAAAGAAGCCGTGTCCTATCCTGATGCGCAATATCAGCATGAGTGTTTAAAAGAAACCCTAGAACCGACTTACGGCATTATCTTGTACCAAGAACAGGTTATGCAGATCGCGCAGGTTATGTCGGGTTATACCCTGGGGCAAGCCGACATGCTTCGCCGTGCGATGGGTAAGAAAAAGCCTGAAGAAATGGCAAAGCAGCGTGCCGGGTTTGCTGAAGGGGCGGCCAATAATAATATCAACGCTGATTTGGCGATGAAAATTTTCGACCTGGTGGAAAAATTCGCCGGTTACGGCTTTAACAAATCTCACTCGGCGGCTTATGCGTTAGTGTCTTACCAATCGGCCTGGTTAAAAACCCATTATCCGGCGCATTTTATGGCCGCGCAAATTTCATCCGATATGGATAACACCGAAAAAGTCGTGCATATGATTAACGAGTGTTATGCGATGAATTTGAATTTAGTGTCGCCGGATATTAACCAATGCCAAATAAAGTTTAAAGCCCGTTCGACCGACACGATTTTATATGGTTTGGGGGCGATTAAAGGCGTCGGCGAGGCCGCTTTAGTGGGCGTGATTCAAGATCGTACCGAAAACGGACCGTTTAAAGATTTATTTGATTTTACGGCGCGTTCGGGCAAAAAAATTAACCGTCGTTTAATTGAAGCCTTAATTCGTGCTGGTGCGTTGGATTGTTTGCACCCCAATCGCCAAGCCATGTTATCAAGCGTAACGTTGGCCTTGCATCAAGCCGAACAGCAACAAAAAAATGCCGATTCGGGTCAGGAAGATTTGTTTGGCTCGATCAGTTCGGATGAGCCAGATTTAACCCCAAGCGCGAGTTTGGTGGATGTGGCGGAAATGATTGAACGCCATAAATTAAAAGGCGAGAAAGATACGCTGGGATTGTATTTGAGCGGGCACCCAATTGAAGCTTATCGCCAAGAACTGACCCATTATGTGTCACAAACTCTGTCTAAACTCACCCCAAATAAATATGACAAACGTTGGGTTGCAGGCCTGGTGGTGGGGGTGCGTGCTAAAAATACCCGCAGTGGCGATAAAATGGGGTTTGTTACTTTGGATGACCGAACCGCACGCCTAGAAACGGTGTTGCGCCCGGCGGTATTTAGCAGTGCAAAAGACATCATTGAACCTGACGTGGTGTTGCTCATGTACGGTACGGTAGCGGAAGACAACTTTAATGGCGGCATAAAGTTGGATGCCGAGCAGGTCGTGGCCTTGTCGGAAATGCGCATTAAAGAAGCGCGCGCCTTAAAACTTTATACAGAATCGACTAGAATAACTGAATCGACGTTACAAGAACTGATGACCTTGGTCATGCCTTATAAGTCTGAAACAGGTTTACCATTAGTATTGGAATACCAAAACCGGCAAGCGAAAGCTCAACTCAAGTCGAACTGGTGGATTCGTCCAGAGGACGATTTAATTGAAGTCTTAAATGCGCTGGGTTGGCAACCGGAAGTGGTGATGAAATGACGCATAAAATAAAATGGAAATACCTCAGTATTATCTTTGGCTTTATTTTGGTCAGTGTGGTGGTGCAGACCATTAATGCCAATATAAAACACCAGAAACACTTAGAGTCTCAGGTTCAGAGTCTTGGGGTCGATGCGCATTTGTATTTTCAAGATTTGATTGAGGGTCTGACGGATAAGTATTTGATGTTGTCGTTGCATTATGCTTATGAGCCGCACATGACTCCATTAATGCAAACGCGTAATCATGCGGGCTTGTTGAGTTACGTTCAGGCCGATTATGATCGCTTGCGTTCCATGGAATCCAATCTGCACACCATGCATTTTATCGCACCAGATAATCACACTATTTTAAGACTGCATCAACTTGATCAGTATGGCGATGACTTAACAGAAATTCGACCCATTGTACGGGATGTTAATCGCGAAAAAATCGCTATGCATGGGTTTGAAGTCGGAAAAAACGGCATTACCTATCGAATTACCACGCCACTTATTAATCAAAAACAAGAGCATTTAGGTGTGCTTGAGTTTGGTGTTCGCCCCAATTATTTTGTTGAAAAAATGGTGGATCGGTTTAATGTGGAATCGATGATTTTAGTCGAGTCGACTTCGCTGGGTAAGTTACAAACTACTTATGGCTTTGAGGGCCTTAACGGCTTTTCAATTATTCAACAAACGCCGCTATTTAAAGAGTTGGCGAGCCTGGTTAACTTGAAACGACAGTCACAATTGCTGAATTATCAAGGGCGAACCTATTTGGTTTTGACCAGTTTAGATCAACCTAACCATAAAGGCGAAGTAGTGTCAAAAGTGGTGATCGCCACTGATATTACCGATATTCAAAACGAAAATCAGCATTCATTGCTGGCCGAATCCATACTTAATTTATTGGTATTGTTATTTTTGTGGATGGTGATTTATATTATTTTCAGTCGTTATACCTTCGCGCTCGAAAACTCCTACGACACGATTCAGGCCTTGCATTTAAAAAGCCATCAACTTCGCACCCAAGCCAATACCGATGAGTTAACCGGGTTGTATAATCGACGATTTTTCAACGAATCGTTGCAGAAAATGCTCGACTATGGCCAAACTGGCACCTTATTGTTCTTTGATATTGACCACTTTAAACAGCTTAACGATGCGCATGGTCACCAAGTAGGTGATGAGGTATTAGTTGAGTTCGCGCATATGTTGACCGGATTTTTCCGTCAAGACGATTTAATTGTGCGTTGGGGTGGGGAAGAATTTGCGGTATTTATTAATAATATGCCAGAAGCCGAAGCCTACCAAAAAGCCGAGCGGTTTAGGCAATTTGTTGAAACGTCGAGTAACAACCATCAGCCCTACGTGTTTACGATCAGTGGCGGGGTAGCCGCGATCAACTCGACGCGCAGACTTGACGATGCATTTAAGCTGGCTGATGCACGTCTTTATCAAGCTAAAGAAACGGGGCGAAATCAAATTATTGGTTCATTTAATCAAACCACCAGGCCAGCTGATAAAGAAGTTTAAGGCCGATACCAGCTAAAACGCGTTAGAATACGCCAAATTTTGTAGTAATAACCTATTTTTTAAATTTTTAGAATGAGTGACTGGAGGTGCAGATGTCTAACAATATTGAATCAATCCTAACCGAGAGCCGTGTGTTTGAGCCCTCAGAAATGATCAAAAGCCAAGCCGGCATCAATAAACAAATTTTGGATGCCATGTATGCCAAAGCAGATAAAGATCACGTTGGGTTTTGGGCGGATTTAGCGCGCGAAAAACTAAGCTGGTCTAAGCCATTTACTCAAGCATTGGATGATTCTAAAGCCCCGCTTTATCGTTGGTTTAGTGATGGGGAATTGAATGTCTCCTACAACTGTATTGACCGGCACTTAGAAACCAAAAGCGATAAGCTTGCGATTATTTTCGAAGGCGACCAGGGTGATGTACACCATTACACCTACCAAGAGTTGCACGATGAAGTCGCTCGTTTTGCGAATGCCTTAACCACACAAGGGATCAGCAAAGGCGATCGGGTTATTATTTATATGCCGATGATTCCGCAAGCCGTATTTGCGATGCAAGCCTGTGCGCGGATTGGTGCAATTCACTCTATCGTATTTGGTGGTTTCTCGGCGGAGGCTTTAAGAGACCGGGTTGAAAATGCCGGTGCCAAAATGATCATCACCACTGACGGCGGTTTGCGTGGTGGTAAATCCGTGCCGCTTAAAGCGTCAGTGGATGAAGCCTTAGCCAAAGGCTGCGATACGGTTAAAAACGTGATTGTGTATCAGCGTACCAAGCAAGAAGTCAACATGACGGCAGGCCGCGACATTTGGTGGCATGAAGCCGAAGCCGGCATGAGTAACTATCACGATCCGGTGATGGTGAATGCGGATCACCCATTATTTTTACTTTATACCTCCGGTTCAACCGGCACGCCAAAAGGGGTTCAGCATGGTTCGGGCGGTTACTTGCTTAATGCGATGCTCACCAACGAATGGATGTTTGACCTTAAAGACAGCGATGTGTTCTGGTGTACCGCGGATGTGGGTTGGATTACTGGCCATAGTTATGTGGCTTACGGGCCATTAGCGATGGGGCAAACCATCCTAATGTTTGAAGGGGTACCGACTTATCCGGATGCGGGCCGTTTCTGGCAGATCTGTCAGGATCACGGTGTGACCGTATTCTATACGGCGCCAACTGCAATTCGTGCTTTGATGAAGTTTGGTAAAGAGATTCCGGCCAAGTATGACCTATCAAAACTTAGAATTTTGGGAACAGTTGGCGAACCGATTAATCCGGAAGCTTGGATGTGGTATCACGAAGTGATTGGTCGTGGCGAGTGTCCGATTATTGACACCTGGTGGCAGACTGAAACCGGTGCCCATATGATTGCACCTTTTCCAGGTGTCACGCCATTAAAACCGGGTTCTTGTACACGTCCATTGCCTGGCATTGATGCGATTGTGGTGGATGAAGAAGGCCATGAAATTGGCAACAACTCAGGCGGTTACTTGGTGGTTCGTAAACCTTGGCCTTCTATGTTACAAACCGTTTGGGGTGATGATCAGCGTTATATCGACACCTATTATGCCAAGTTCAACAACAAATATTATGTAGTGGGCGACAGTGCTCATAAAGACGAAGACGGTTATATCTGGATTTTAGGTCGTATCGACGATGTATTAAACGTATCGGGTCACCGTTTAGGAACAATGGAAATTGAATCGGCTTTAGTTGCGCACCCAAAAGTCGCCGAAGCGGCGGTGGTGGGTAAACCGCACGATGTTAAAGGCGAATCGGTATTTGCGTTTGTGGTATTAAACCAAGATTTACCAGCGGGTGCTGAGCGTGACGCGATGGTCACCGAACTGCGCAACTGGGTAGCCAAAGAAATTGGCCCGATTGCCAAGCCGGATGATATTCGTTTTGGCACCAACTTGCCTAAGACACGTTCGGGCAAAATTATGCGTCGTTTATTGCGCACCTTAGCAAAGGGTGAAGAAATTACCCAGGACACCTCAACTCTTGAAGATCCAGGTATTTTGAAGCAATTTCAACAGAAATAACATGGGTTTGACCTTGTTCGGTGCACATTTAACCATTTTTTGGGCTTGGATAAAAAAAATCTGGTCAAATTGTGCACTTTTTTATTGCGAATATAACTATGAAAAACCCATAATACGCTGCCAGGTCGGCTCCAACTCTGGCTTTCAACAGAGTGAGTTGGATATTTATCAATCAAGAGAGTTTTAACTATGAATAAAACAAAAAATATCGCGGGAGGTTTCTTGTGAATACAAGTAAAGTGAAATTTGCCGCCATTTTATTGGCGATCTACACCGTCTTATATTTTGGTGTAGCGTTGATGACATCGGCCACTTTTAAAGATGTTGCGGCGCTAGAAATAATTGGTTTACCATTGGCTGTCTGGGGTGGTTTGCTTATTATTATTGCTGGCGTAGTCATTACTGGCCTATATCTTAAAAAAACAGAGCAACTAGAAGAAGGGGCTAACTAGTATGGAAAATATTGTAGCTCTAGGTGTCGTGATATTCGGCATCCTGTTATCACTGTATATCAGTTATTACCACCGCCGTTCAACGGCTAGAACCGCTGATTTTTATGTGGCCGGTGGCGGGATTTCTCCACGTGTAAATGGTATGGCCATGTTTGGTGACTATGCCAGTGCCGCCAGTTTCTTAGGTGTGGCTGGTGCCGTTGCCTTAATGGGGGTTGACGGCTGGTGGCTTGCACTTGGTTTCTTTGCCGCCTGGATTGTGGTTTTACTGGTGATTGCCGGTCCACTAAAGAATGTTGGTAAATTTACGGTTGCCGATGTTTTAAACTCTCGTTATCAGGGTAGTGAACGTGGCATTCGTATGGTTGCGATGATCTCAACTCTAGTATTGTGTGTTATGTATTTGGTTCCACAGATCGTGGGCGCTGGTTTGTTATTTGGTTTATTACTAGACTGGGATTACCTACCGACCGTTATCGTTACCGGTTCGTTGATGGCGATTTTTGTGATCATGGGCGGTATGAAAGGTACCAGTTATAACCAGGCAGTACAGGGCGCGATCCTGTTCGGTGCACTTATTTTCTTACTCATTTTCGGTATAGTTCACTTCTTTGGTGGTAACCCTGTTGGAATGGTCATCGAAGGTAAGGATATGGTGCCTCCAGTTTTAGCCGCGGCTAATTCTGAAGCGGTCGCCGCCATTGCGGGTATGACTAACGCTGAAAGCGCGGTTGCAGTTGAAACGGTTCGTGGCATTATGTCAGAAGCACCTACTGCGATTACACCGGGTGTACAGCTACGTAGCTTGATGGATAATGCCAGTTTGGTTTTGGCCTTGTTCTTAGGTGTGTTGGGTTTGCCACATATTTTGATCCGTTTTTATACGGTATCGAATGCAAAAGCGGCACGTAAATCTGCTCAGTTCACGATTTGGGGCTTAGCCATCTTCTACGGTAGCGTATTCTTTGTAGGTTTGATTGCGATGTATGCGTTGTACCCAACCTTAGTTGAGTTGATCGCTAACGGTCAACGTGGTGTTGCAACCAACATGACCATGCCAATGCTAGGTGAGTTGATGGGGGGTCAATTGCTAATGGGTGTGATTGCAGCCGGTGCGATGGCCGCGATGTTAAGTACCTCAGCAGGCTTATTAATCTCAGCCACAACCAGCTTGTCACATGACTTATATAAAGGTGTTTTGCGTCCAAACTCAACCGATGCGGAACAAGTTCGTTTTGCAAAGTTGGGGGCTGCTGGTCTAGCGATCATCGCGATTGCGATGTCGATTTGGCTAAAAGAGCAAAACGTCGCCATGTTGGTTGCGATGTGTTTTGGTATTGCAGCGAGCACTTTCGCTCCAGCCCTAGTATTTGCTGTTTGGTGGCGCAAGCTGACTAGCCAAGCGGTAATTTGGGGTATGGCGGCTGGCCTTGTATCTTCATTGTTGTTTACCTTTGCACGTTTCTTCGGCGAAGCGTCAATGCTTGGTTTAGATGTACTGGTTAACCCAGCTCTTTACTCTGTGCCGTTTGCTGTATTGGTGACCGTTGTTGTCAGCTTTATGACAAGTGACCGTGGTAATACTGAAGAGTTTATGGCGCAAGCCCATGGTAAATAAGTTTCTTAACTCAGAAATTTAAACCATAACAAGGGGAGCTTCGGCTCCCTTTTTTTGCTTTTTTTTAGGATAAAAGTATGTCAATTATTGAACAAGTCAACTTTATACAAAAAATTCATCCATTTGATCGACTAAGCCAGGATGGGTTAAATGAAGCAGCAGGGGCATTGGATGTGGTGTATTTTCCATTGGAAACAACGATTCCTTTGAATCCAACGGAAAGTGCATTTATCTATATTGTCATTAAAGGGCGGGTGGCTGAGTGCATCGGTGATGAAGGTGACGCACAGTGCGCACTTTATGGAACTCATGCCCAGTTTGGGGCGTCAACTTTATTAGATCAACAAGCAAAACTGAGATATCACACCATTGAAGAAACCGTGGCTTATCGTTTGCCTTTCGCTACTTTTCAGCGATTACTTAAACATAATCCCGAGTTTGAATCCTTCTATTTTAACGATATCACTCAAAAACTTAGTCATTTTCACCAGCAATTACAAATCGAATCATCCAGTGAAGCGATGATGGATGCGGTCAAAATTGCGCCATTGCATGCGCTGGTTGAGATTGCTAGCCAAACCTCGATTAAGCATTGTGTCGAGCAAATGGAAGCTCAAAAAACCGATGCTTGCTTAGTGCGTGATGGTGATCGCCTTGGGGTGATTACGTCGTCTGATCTTTTACGAGGTTTGGCGATTCACGGCTTTGATTTGAATAGTCCGGTTGATGATATGGTGAGTTATCCGGTGATTTCAATTCATCAAAATGATTATTTGTTTAATGCGTTACTCAAAATGACGCGATACGGTGTAGATCGCTTGATGGTGCGTGATAAACAGGGCTTTATCGGGGTGTTACACCAAAAAGAATTGATGAGTCTGTTTGCCAACCAATCTGGTCTAGTGATGTTAACGTTAGAGCGTGCTGAGTCGTTTGACGACCTCAAAAAAGTGACTCAGCAAATTGATGATTTGGTCTCAGGTTTGTCAAATAAAGGGGTTAAAACTCACTATATAGCCAAGCTGGTGAATGAATTGCACCGCAAGTTGCAATCCAGGCTCTGGCAGATTTTGGATGCAGAGGGCCAGTTTTCTGCCACCACCTTTATTGTGATGGGAAGTGAAGGGCGCTCTGAGCAAGTGGTAAGAACCGATCAGGATAATGCGGTGATCCATGCCGATAGTATGGATGCAAATGCGCTGACGGCATTTTGCCAAACCTATTCGGCTAAGTTGATTGAATTGGGTTTTCCGCCTTGTCCCGGTGGTATTATGGTGTCAAATTCACAATGGTGTTTAAGTGAGAGTGCGTTTGAATCACAGGTTATTCGCTGGTTTGAACAACCGTCATTGGAAAGCTTTATGAGTTTGGCTATTTTATTTGATGCCCAGGCGGTGCATGGTGATGAAGCACGTTTAGCACGCATTAAAGCGGTAATGCAGCAACAGGTTCAAAAACGCCAAATGTTTTTAGCGCAGTTTGCACGCAGCGTGTTTCAGTTTGACACGCCCATTAGTTTATTTGGTCGTTTGATTACCGAAAAAGATGATGGCCATTCAATTGATCTAAAAAAAGGCGGTATTTTCCCAATTGTGCACGGTGTACGCTGTTTAGCGATGGAAAAAGAAATTGAAAAAACCAATACACATTGGCGAATTAGAGAATTAATTAATCATAATGTATTCGACGAAGCCTTTGGTGTTGAGTTGGGTGAAACCCTGAATTTCTTAAACACCCTAAGGCTGCAATCCATGCTGGAAAAAAAGGCACGTCGAAAACCCATCGACAATTCAATTGAAACCGATCATTTAAATCATTTTCAACAAGACCTTTTAAAAGATGCGTTTAGCGTTGTACATAAGTTCAAAAAAGTGATTGAGCAACACTTTAAAATGGATGGCGTGATCTGATGTTCGCAAAGTTGCACCAGGCCTGGTTGAAGAAACGACTTAAAGAGCCCGCTTATGAATTTTTACTTGAACCGGCCGCCGATACCGATCTAGTGTGTTTTGATTGTGAAACCACCGGGCTGGATACTAAAACGGATAAAATTGTATCGCTTAGTGCGATAAAAATTCGCGCTAATCAAATTCTCACCAGTCAAAGCTTAAACCTTAAATTTAAGCAGCAGGTTAAAATTAACCCTGAAAGCATTGTTATACACCGTTTACGTAATGTGGATGTTGAAGTCGGTCTGGAAGAAGCCGAAGCGATTAAGCAATTTGTTGAGTTTATTGGTTCACGTCCTTTGGTTGGCTATTATCTAGAGTTTGATGTGGCGATGGTGAATGCGGTGATTAAACCTTGGTTGGGTATTAATTTACCGAATCAAAAAATTGAAGTATCAGAGCTTTACCATAAACAATTTTATCAGGACTGGTTGCAACCTGAACATGAAATTTTCGATCTCAGCTTTAATGCCATAATGCAAAAGCTTAAGCTGCCGAAAGTAGGTCAGCACGATGCGTTTAATGACGCCTTAATGACCGCGATGATTTACGTTAAGCTACAGAATTTAGCTAAGCCATAGATCGGTAAATAAAGGCTTTCATCTTGACAGAATGCGATTCTAGGAGTATTCTTAGCGCAGTTTTTCTGAAATGTATTTTTCAAAAAGCGGTTTATAGGTAAGTTTTAAACTTAATTTAACCGTTTTTTGGCCTTAGAGAACCCCGTTTTTACGGGGTTTTTTGTTGGTTTTTTTTGACTATAGGTGAAGTGTGACGTTAGAACAAAAAATTGAATCGCTTGTCGCGCCCGCGATTGAAGCCCTAGGCATGGACTTATGGGGTTGTGAATATATCCCGGCTGGCAAAGATTCTACCTTACGTATTTATATTGATCGACCTGGTGTCGGTGTAACGGTAGATGATTGTGCAAAAGTGAGCCGTCAGGTGAGCGCAATAATGGATGTTGAAGATCCGATTTCAGCGGCTTACCTGCTCGAAATTTCATCTCCGGGTATGGATCGCCCTTTGTTCAAACCCGAACATTACACACCCTATATTGGTAAAACCGTAAGTGTACGGGCGCGCTCACCTATTATGGGACGCCGCAAGTTTAAAGGGGAATTGATCCAAGCGGATCAAAACCAAATCGAGGTGGAAGTGGATCGTGAAGTTTATGAGATTCCATTTTCGAGTATTGATAAAGCAAATTTAGTCGTAGAACTGTAAGGCGGTTGAATCATGAGTAAAGAAGTATTATCCGTTGTTGAAATCATGTCTAACGAAAAAGGCGTGGATGAAGAAATCATTTTTGAGGCGATTGAAACCGCTTTAGCGATGGCCACCACCAAAAGTTATGATGACAAGATTGATGCACGTGTTGAAATCGACCGTCATACAGGTGACTATAAAACCTTCCGTCGTTGGTTGGTAATTGAAGACGATGTAGCCATTGAAGGTGAAGTTGGTTTGTATATTCGTATGATGGATGCGCTGGATGAAGATCCGCATATCCAGCCAGACGAGTATATCGAAGAAGAAATTGAATCAATTGAATTCGGTCGTATTGGCGCGCAAACTGCTAAACAAGTGATTATTCAAAAAGTCCGCGAAGCCGAACGCAAAAAAGTGGTTGAAGATTATTCAAGCCGTGTAGGTGAAATTTTAACCGGTCAAGTCAAACGTGTTGATCGTGGTGATGTGATTCTGGATATGGGCGATAACGTGGATGCCATCATTCAACGTAGCGATTTGGTGGCGCGTGAAACTTTCCGCATCGGTGATCGCGTACGTGCTTATTTAAAAGAAGTCAGCTTCCGTCCGCGTGGCCCTCAGTTGTTTATGTCACGTGCTTCTAAAGAAATGCTGATGGAATTGTTTAAAATTGAAGTGCCTGAAATTGGTGACGATTTAATCGACATTATGGCTGCGGCGCGTGATGTTGGCTACCGCGCTAAAATCGCAGTACGTGCAAATGATCCACGTCTAGACCCAATCGGCGCTTGTGTAGGCATGCGCGGTGGCCGTGTTCAGGCGGTGACTAACGAGCTAAATGGTGAACGCATTGATATTATTCAGTGGGATCCAAATGATGCACAGTTTGTTATTAACGCGATGGCGCCAGCCGAAATCACCTCAATCATGGTGGATGAAGATCGCCACGAAATGGATTTGGCGGTTGAAGATGAGCAGTTGTCGTTAGCAATTGGTAAAGGCGGTCAAAACATCCGTTTGGCCTCTGAACTAACCGGTTGGGAACTGAACATTATGTCGAAAACCGACATGGAAGAAAAACACAATAACGAAGCCGGTAAACACATTGATGGCTTTGTGACCCTGCTTGAGGTTGACGAAGAGTTGGCGCAAGTTTTGGTTGAAGAAGGCTTTACCACGATCGAAGAAGTGGCGTATGTACCAACCGCAGAAATGCTTGAAATTGAAGGCTTTGATGAAGACTTAGTCAACGAGCTGAAACAACGTGCAAAAGACGCGCTGTTGACGCAAGCTATTGTAAATGAAGAAAAAACCGCGCTTGCCGAGCCCGCTGACGATTTGTTGGCGCTTGAAGGCATGAACGATGACATGGCCAAACAGTTGGCGTCTAAAGGCATTGTGACTCAGGAAGATTTAGCCGAACTTGGCACCGATGAGTTACTTGAGCTAGTAAATTTAGATGCGGACGCCGCTGCCGCGCTCATTATGAAAGCACGCGCACCATGGTTTGAATAACAGGAAAAGGGAGAGGCGAGATTATGGCCGAAGTATCGATATTAAAGTTTTCAGAAACACTCAACCTTTCTGTAGATAAATTATTAGCGCAGCTTGAAGCATCAGGCGTCAAAAACAAGACAAAAGATGATGTTATCAGCGAAGACGAAAAACGCAATCTACTGACTTACTTAAAAAGCCTGCATGGTGATGTGGCTGAAGAAGAGACGACTAAGGTGACTTTGCGTCGTAAAGAAGTCAAGACACTTAACTTATCATCGGGTTCTAACAAACGCACAGTAAATGTTGAGGTGCGTAAAAAACGTACCTATGTCAAACGTTCTGAATTAGAAGAAACTAAGCCGGAAGAAATTGAAGAAGTGGCCGCCGTCGTCACTGATGAAGTTAAAACGCCAGATGAGACACCGGTGACCACGACTGCTGCAGTTGAAAATCAATCGACACCTGAAGCAATAACTGAATCTAAAGCCGCTGAAACGGATAAGCCGACAGTAGAAGCGCAAGCTGGTGAGCCGGAAGCCGTTGTGGACGCTAAGAATGATAAAAAGTCAAAAGCCAAAAAAGGCAAAACACTTGATAGCCGTTTGGAAGATGGCCCACCCAAAGCTAAGAAAACCATTAAAACTAAAATTGTCAGCGATGATAACGACAAAATGAGCCTAGGTCGCCGTAAGTCTAAGAAACGTTTCGACCATAGAAAGCCGAGCAATTCGAAAGCCGCACATGATAACCAGCACGGTTTCCAAAAACCAGTTGGTCCCGTTGTGCGTGAAGTTGCGATTCCTGAAACTATTCAAGTTGCCGAATTGGCTGACAAGATGTCGGTTAAAGTCGCCGAAGTGATTAAGTTTATGATGGGTATGGGCACTATGGTAACCATTAACCAAGTGTTAGATCAAGAGACCGCTGCGATAGTGGTTGAAGAGTTAGGTCATAAGCCCATCTTGTTAAAAGAAAACGCGCTTGAAGAAGAAGTGCTTCAGCAAGAATATCATGGTGAATTTGTTCACCGTGCGCCAGTGGTCACCATTATGGGTCACGTTGATCATGGAAAAACCTCTTTACTTGACTATATTCGTAAAGCCAAAGTAGCGACAGGCGAAGCCGGCGGGATTACCCAGCATATCGGGGCTTACCATGTTGAAACACCGAATGGTGATATTACGTTTATCGATACGCCGGGTCACCAAGCCTTTACCGCAATGCGTGCACGTGGTGCCAAGGTAACCGACATTGTAGTAATTGTCGTCGCCGCCGATGATGGTGTGATGCCACAAACCAAAGAAGCCGTCCAGCATGCCAAAGCGGCCGGTGTGGGTATTGTGGTTGCGGTTAATAAAATGGACAAAGAAGGCGCGAATCCAGATCGTGTTATGCAAGAACTCGCTAACGAAGAAGTGATTTCTGAAGAGTGGGGTGGTGACATCCAGTTCGTTCCAGTATCGGCTAAAACCGGGATGGGGATTGATGCTTTACTGGAAGCGATTCTTTTAAGTGCCGAAATTCTTGAGTTAGATGCGCCAACAGAAGGCCATGCTAAAGGGGTCGTTATCGAGTCGCGTCTTGATAAAGGACGTGGCCCGGTGGCCACCGTATTAATTCAGTCTGGTACCTTAAGAAAAGGCGATATCGCCTTGTGTGGTATGGAATTCGGTCGTGTACGTGCATTGGTTAATGAGCATGGCAAAATTGTCGAAAGCGCAGGCCCTTCTTTCCCAGTTGAGATTTTAGGTCTATCGGGTGTGCCGGCCGCGGGTGATGAAATGATCACGGTCGAAAACGAACGTAAAGCGCGTGAAGTGGCGCTGTTCCGTCAAGGTCGTTATAAAGAAGTCAAGATCGCACGTCAGCAAAGCACTAAGTTGGACAATATGTTCAACAAGATGGCTGAAGGTGAAATGAAAACCGTAAATATCGTGCTAAAAGCCGATGTACAAGGTTCGATTGAAGCCATCAGTAACGCCTTAACCGATTTAAGTAACGAAGAAGTTCGTGTAACGGTTGTAAGCAGTGGCGTAGGCGGCATCACCGAAAGTGATGTGAACTTATCAATTGCGTCTGATGCCTTAGTATTTGGTTTCAACGTGCGTGCGGATGCATCGGCTAAGCGTTTGATTGAACGCGAAGGTGTGGGCTTATACTACTACAGCATCATTTATGAAGTTGTAGACGAAGTTAAACGTGCGATTGAAGGCAAGTTATCGGCTGAACAGCGTGAAGAAATCATCGGTACGGCTGAAGTACGCGATGTGTTTAAAGCGCCAAAAATCGGCTTGATTGCTGGTTGTATGGTTATCGAAGGCATTGTTGAACGTAGTCAGCCAATTCGTGTATTGCGTGATAACGTGGTTATTTACGAAGGTGAACTTGAATCTTTACGTCGCTTTAAAGACGATGTGAAAGAAGTTCGTCAAGGTATGGAGTGCGGTATCGGCGTGAAAGACTACAATGATGTTAGAGTCGGCGATCAAATCGAAGTCTTTAAACGTTACGAAGTGAAACGTACGCTCGATTAATTTACATAATATTTCACCGATTAAATGCACTGACACGCCGTTGAAAAATGATCATTTACACTTGTAAACTCACATTTTTCGTCTAGTTTCAGCAGATTTTCTCGGCAAACTATTTATGTAAACTCAATAAATACATATAGATTTAAAATGCCCTTCGGGGCATTTTGTTTTTACAAAAAAAATAACCAGGCCTGGTGGTCTGATGGATATGGAAAATTATGAGTCAAGAATTTAGCCGCACCGATCGCGTGTCGCAAGAAATATTTCGTTTATTATCAAACATGTTGCGCCGTGAGACCAAAGATCCACGTTTGCAAGGCTTGACTCTGACTGAATGCAAAGTCACAAAAGATATGAGTTTGGCCAAAATCTACTTTACCGTGCTGGGTGCTAAATCCGGTGATGTGGAAGTAGTGGAAGCCATTAAAGCCTTGGAGAAAGCCAAGGGTTTTTTCCGCACGGAGCTGGGTAAACAATTACGCTTGCGTATTACGCCGAATTTGCGTTTTTACCACGATACCGTACCAGAACATGTCGATCACATTGAACAGCTGATCAAAAAGGCTCTATATTAAACATGGCGGCGAGAGGTAGGCGTAAAAAAGTCGTCAATGGCATTGTATTGGTCAATAAAGCCGCAGGTTTGACCTCGAGAGATGTGGTGCAAAAGGTCACTAGAATATATTCGGCCAAAAAAGCCGGCCATACTGGTACCTTAGACCCATTTGCTACTGGTTTGTTGCCAGTTTGTTTGGGGGAAGCGACCAAGGTGTCTGGGTTATTGCTCGCCTCTGATAAACGTTATATTGCTTCTTTAGGATTGGGTATCGAAACCGATACCGGCGATCATGATGGTGAAATCATTGAGCAAATGGCGGTTCCGCTATTAACCCAAGACAAGATTGAAGCGGTGTTAGAAACGTTTCGTGGTGAGATTTTACAAGTACCGCCGATGTATTCGTCGCTTAAATTTGAAGGGCAATCCTTGCATGTGTATGCCCGCAAAGGCATCGAAATTGAGCGCGAGCCGCGCCAAGTTCAGATTATGGAATTAAGCCTATTGGATTTTGATCAACACCAAATCCGTTTTGAAGTGCATTGCTCAAAAGGCACATACGTACGGGTGTTGGGTGAGGATATCGCCAAAGCTTTAGGTACGGTTGGTCATTTAACGGCCTTGCACCGTACACAAACTGGTGTGTTTAAAGCCGATATGATGCGTGATTTGGATGAAATCGCCATGTTTCGCGTCACCAACCTATTGCCGATTGATATTGCTTTAATCGATTATGAAGCGATTTATCTTACGCTTGAGCAAAAAAACCACCTCTGGATGGGTGGATTTTTATTTGATGTAAAACCGCAAAACCCACAAGAGGATTGCTTGGTTCGGTTATATAACGAGCATCAGCAGATTTTTGCAATTGGCGAATGGCGTGCAGATAAACAACGCTTAAAAATAAAACGCGGTTTTAACGTCGATCCAAGCCTCGATTCACATGCTCAATAGCGTCCCCCTGGCCTGGTTAGACTGCCGTTCGGCGCAAGATTATAGCGCTGGACATTTTCCCAACGCGGCGCTTTTTAGCTGGCCCGAGTTACAGCATCGTTTAAATGAATTGCCAGCCGCACCGGCGAACTTGGGTGTAATCGCGCCTGAAACTCAACTGGCCTTAATCCGCCGTTTTTTGTGCGAAAAAGGCTATCACATTGGCGCGTGTTTAACCGATGTTGAATTTGCTAATTTGGCTGAACCAGGCCTGGTGGTTGGGGGTAATTCTTCCATGCGGCTATGGTCGCCAAATCCTTTTCTTGAAACGGCTCTAAATCAGTATTTAAACCTTGAACCCTATCTAACATCGCGTCACGCATTAGATTTAGGGTGTGGTGGTGGACGTGATGCGGTGTATTTAGCGGAGCAGGGCTGGCAGGTCAGCGCGATAGATCAACAGGCCCGTGTTATCGAGCGTGCCAAAACCCTAGCTAAACACAACCGGGTAGAAGTGAATTGGCGTTGTTGTGATCTGCGCTCGCAAGATTGTTTGCCTAATCAATCGTTTGATTTAATTCTGATGAATCGCTTCCTGAATCGCAGTTTATATCCTTATATGCGCGCTCATACCAGGCCTGGTGGTTATGTCCTTATTTCCACCTTTGTTGAGGGCGTCGAAGTTTTTGGTTCACCCAAGAACCCAAATTTAATTGTAAAAAAACATGAATTAGCAAAAGAATTTGCCGAGTTTGAAGTGATAGTTGATAAAATAAGTCGCATTGAAGATGGGCGTCCGGTTGCGTCCTTCTTGGCGCGCCGATTAGAGGAGAATAAAACATGACAAGTATGACCGCCACCGAGCTTTTTGAGTTTTTCCAGCAACACTTTATTTGCGAGTCATTAACTCGCAACGAAGTCGAAACCTTAACCAGCTATTTGCAAGAAAAAACCTTTGAACGCGATCAGATTATTTCTGATTTGGGCGAAGTCGGGGATTGCTTAATGTTTGTCATCCAAGGTAAGGTCGGTTTTACCAGTTATGATGGCCAAAACGAAGTTAATGTTGGTAATCAGGGTGAGGGCAGTTTAATTGGTGAAATGTCATTTTTTGACCGTAAACCACGTAATTTAAGAATGTATTGTTCCTCCAAAAAAGTCATGTTATTGGCCTTAACCCGCCCGATGTATGACCGCTTGAAAGTAGAGCATCCTTATATTGCGGTAAACATTCTTGAAAATGCGGTGGTTAGTTTGGATCATTTGGTGCGTGCGATGAGTGAATCCATGGCGCAGATTGAATATTACATGCATGGCTACGGTAAGCATTAATCACGAATTAGATTGAAAACTTCAATAAAATCTGTATAGTACGCGGTTCAGTTTCTGCTATCGGTTGCGGAAGTTGATTTTTAATAGTAAACCGATCTCTAGGAGAGAAGATAATGTTTGATGCTGAAGCTAAAGCAAAAATCGTCGCTGAGTATGGCGCAAATGCAAACGACTCAGGTTCAACTGAAGTTCAAGTTGCCTTGTTAACACACCGTATTCAATACCTAACTGGTCACTTCAAAACGCATAAGCAAGACAATCACTCACGTGTTGGTCTATTGCGTTTAGTTGCTCGTCGTCGTAAGTTGTTAGATTACTTACACAGAAAAGACGGTCAGCGTTATTTAGATTTGATCGCACGTCTTGGCTTACGTAAGTAAGTTTTCAAGCTGCTAAAAAAGCCCCGCTTAGTCGGGGCTTTTTTGTAGGCGAAAGCCCAACAAAGTCTGTACAATATGTAGCTGAATATAAAGCTGATGCTTTTGATTATTTAAACGATTTAACTGAAAACCCTTTATAACCTGAATCCCTAAACCCATTCGCTTTTAACCCGCCACCAGGCCTGGTTAATCGGACAATTAGCCGGTGGTTTTAGGGATTCAGGTTTCCAGTTAAAGCAAGCAGAAAGGAAATTCTGATGGCAAAACATGTAAAAAGCTTCCAATACGGACACCACACCATTACGTTAGAAACTGGCGAAATTGCACGTCAAGCGGATGGTGCGGTTGTTATTGGCATGGGTGATACCCGCATTTTAGTAACGGTAGTGAGCTCAAAAAAAGCCAAAGAAGGTCAAGATTTCTTCCCTCTGACCGTAAACTACCAAGAAAAAGCCTACGCGGCCGGTAAAATCCCAGGTGGGTTTTTAAAGCGTGAAGCACGCCCATCGGAATTTGAAACCTTAACCTCACGCTTGATTGACCGTCCTATTCGTCCATTGTTCCCGAAAGGTTTTATGAACGAAGTCCAAGTGGTTGCCACCGTTTTGGCTTTAGACCCAGATGCGGGTACGGAAGTGGCCGCTATGTTAGGCACCTCAGCCGCTTTAGCAATCTCAGGCATTCCGTTTAATGGCCCAATTGGCGCGGCGATTGTCGGTTTCCGTGATGGCGAATACATCTTAAACCCATCGGTTCAACACCTTGATGAATCTGACTTAGAATTAAGTGTTGCAGGTACTGAAGCCGCCGTATTAATGGTCGAATCTGAAGCCAGCGAGTTACCGGAAGACGTGATGTTAGGTGCGGTTATGTTTGGACACCAGCAAATGCAAGTTGCGATTCAAGCGATTCGTGAGTTAGCAGAAGAAGTCGGTAAACCACGTTGGGATTGGCAGCCAGTCGCAGAAAACACCGAATTAAAAGACCAAGTATTTGGTTTAATTCGTTCAGATGTTGAATTGGCTTATAACATTGCCGACAAAATGGCGCGTTATGCGGCGTTAGATGAAGCTAAAACGAAGTTAATGCAAGCCTTGGCGGTGACCGAAGAAAACCCAGAGGGCGCGCCTGAGAAAGTATTAGAAGGCTTATTTGGTAAGTTGCAGAAAGACATTGTGCGCGGTCGTAGCGTAGCGGGTCAGCCACGTATTGATGGCCGTGATAACCAAACTATTCGTGCAATTGATTGTAAAGTCGGCGTGTTGCCAAGAGTTCACGGTTCAGCTTTGTTTACGCGTGGTGAAACTCAGGCGTTGGTTGTCACCACCTTGGGTACAGAGCAAGATGCTAAAATTGTTGACGAATTAACTGGCTCTTATAAAGACCGCTTTATGTTGCATTACAACTTTCCTCCTTATTCAGTGGGTGAGTGTGGTCGTATGGGCACACCAGGTCGTCGTGAAATTGGTCATGGTATGTTGGCGCGTCGCGGTGTCGCGGCCATGTTGCCAACCTCAGACGAATTCCCTTATACCGTTCGTGTGGTATCAGAAATCACCGAGTCAAACGGTTCAAGCTCAATGGCGACGGTTTGTGGTACCAGCATGTCCTTAATGCATGCAGGTGTGCCAATCGCCGCACCAGTAGCGGGTATTGCGATGGGTCTGATCAAAGAAGAATCCGGCTTTGCGGTGTTATCTGATATTTTGGGTGATGAAGATCACCTAGGCGATATGGACTTTAAAGTGGCCGGTACCGAACAAGGCATTACCGCACTTCAAATGGACATTAAAATAGAAGGTATTACCGAAGAAATCATGCAGATCGCGTTGGATCAAGCGAAAGCCGGGCGTTTGCATATTTTGGCTGAAATGACCAAAGCGATCACCTCATCTAATACCGATGTGGCTGAAACCGCACCCCGTATCACCACGATTAAAGTGAAGCCAGAAAAAGTGCGTGAAATCATCGGTAAAGGTGGCGCAACCATCCGTATGTTAACCGAGCAATCGGGCGCGGTCATTGAGCTAGACGACGATGGTACGGTACGTATCGCCGCGGCCGATCAGTCGTGTGCAGATGATGCGATTGCACGTATTATGCAGATTGTCGCGGAACCAGAAATTGGTAAAGTGTATGACGCGAAAGTCGTGAAAATCGTTGATTTTGGTGCGTTTGTGTCTTACATGCCTGGTCGTGAAGGTTTGGTTCACGTTTCGCAAATTTCTGAAGAACGTGTGGAGAATGTCGAAGACTATCTAAAAGAAGGTCAAGACATCCAAGTGCGCCTAACTGAAATTGATAAACAGGGCCGTGTTAAGCTGTCAATCAAAGCGGTTTGAAGGTAATGTTTAATTATCAATGTTGAATGTTAAATCCGACTCGTTTGTTTTAACGGGCGGAGATTCAATATCAAAAATTAATAATTTAAAATTAAAGAAACCGTTGCAAAACGGTTTTTTTATATGTGAGGTGTTATGCAACCCAGTCACACAACATTCGAATTCATCAGTGAACATGCGATAGAAAGTCTGTCGGTTAACGTGCTGACTTATCGCCATAAAGTAACCGGTGCAATGCATTATCATTTAGCCGCAGACGATGAGCATAAAGTCTTTTTGGTGGCGTTACGTACCGTCCCTGAGGATTCAACCGGAGTGGCGCATATTCTGGAACACACCACCTTGTGCAGCAGTGAACGTTTTCCGGTGCGCGATCCATTTTTTATGATGATCCGTCGATCCATCAATACTTTTATGAACGCGTTTACCTCAAGTGATTGGACCGCTTATCCGTTTGCGACTGAAAACGACAAGGATTATCAAAACCTGCTGCAAGTTTATATGGATGCGGTGTTTTTCCCTAATTTGGAACCGCTCGATTTCGCCCAAGAAGGTCATCGTTTTGAGTTTGAAACCATGGACGATGCCAACTCAGCTTTAACTTATAAAGGTGTGGTGTTTAATGAGATGAAAGGCGCGATGAGTTCGCCAATTTCCACACTTTGGCAAGCGTTAACCACCGAGCTTTATCCAACTTCCACCTACCACTACAACAGTGGTGGCGACCCTGAGGCGATCCCAGATTTAACCTATCAACAGCTGGTTGATTTCCATCGCACACATTATCATCCGTCTAATGCGGTGTTTATGACTTATGGCAACCAAAATCCGGCTGAACTGCAAGCCGATTTTGAAGGCTTGGCTTTGGCACGTTTTAAAGATCAAATCGAACCGACCTATGTCGGCACCGAGCAACGTTTTAACGCACCTAAATCCATCGAGCAAACCTATGCCTTAGAGGAAGAAGACACCAGCCAAAAAACCCACGTGGTATTAGGCTGGTTGTTAGGTCTGAATAAAGACCCAATGGATGTACTAAAAGGTCATTTATTGTCATCGGTACTGTTGGATAACAGCGCGTCACCATTGCGTTATGTATTGGAGCAATCCGAGTTGGCGACGGCGCCATCACCGTTATGTGGAATCGAAGATTCTAATAAAGAAATGGCGTTTGTGGTGGGTTTGCAAGGTACCGAACCAGAACATGCGCAAGCGATAGAAGACCTAATTATCAACGAGTTAGAGCGCGTTGTTAAAGAAGGGGTGGATCAGTCTCACGTTGAAGCCATGTTGCACCAACTTGAATTGTCGCAGCGCGAAGTCGGTGGTGATAGTTATCCTTATGGCTTAGAGTTAATGCTAGCGGCTTTGCCGGGTGCGTTGCATCAAGGTGATCCAGTGGCTTTGTTAGATGTCGATAAGATTCTGTTGGAATTGCAGGCCGAAGTGCGTCAACCTGAATTTATTCCGAACCTAATACAAACATGGTTGCTTGATAACCCGCATCGCGTGCGTTTAACTCTAAAACCTGATCCTAAATTGGCGGCACAACGTGAGCAGGCTGAAAAAGCGAAATTAGCTAATATTCAGGCAAGTTTAACGGCCGAGCAGAAACAAGCGATTATTGATCAAGCCAAAGCGTTGGAAAAACGTCAAGCGCAAGAAGATGATCCTGACATTCTGCCAAAAGTCACCAAGCAAGATGTTGATCCTGACGTACCCAAAATTGAAGCCAAACATAAGCAAGCGAACCTAACAAGCTACGAGCGCGGAACTAATGGTTTGGTGTATCAACAGCTGATTATGGATATGCCGGATTTAACGGAGCAAGAGCAGGTGGTGATGCCGCTGTTTAACAGTTGTGTAACTGAAATGGGTAGCGGCGGGCGTGATTATTTAGCCACCCAATCGCTGCAGGCTTCGGTAACCGGCGGTTTAAGTGCACGTTCAGCGGTGCGCGCAGATTTAATCGATCCAAGTAAGTACAAGAGTCATTTTGTGCTGGCGGGTAAAGCCTTAAATCGGCATCAAACCGATCTAAGTCAATTGATGACCGAAACTTTGCATCAGGTTGATTTTAAAGAAACCCAGCGTTTAAGAGACTTAATCGCCCAAATTCGCTCATCAATGGAGCACCGTATTACGGGTGCCGGTCATAGCTTAGCCATGAGTGCGGCTTCGCAAAGTTTCTCGGTTGCGGCAAAATGGAGTTTCGAACGTTCTGGTTTAGCCGGTATTCGCTATATCAAACAACTGGATAAAGACCTAGCCGACGACGAAAAACTAACTCAGTTTTCCAAAACCTTGGCGCAATTGCGCGACAAGATTGCACATGCGCCCAAGCAAGGTTTGTTGGTCGCGGATGAGCAGGGTTATGAGTCGGCGAGAACTGGTTTTGCTGATATGCTGGCCGATCCGGTTAACAGTCAATCGGGTGCTTTAAACTTAGCCAAACCTGATTTAGTTAAGCACCAGGCCTGGTTAACCTCCACACAAGTTAACTTCTGTGCGCAAGCTTATCCGGCCGTAATGTGGGGGCATGAAGATGCGCCAATATTATCGGTTTTGAGCGCTTGTTTGCGTAATGGCTTTTTGCACAGCGCGATCCGCGAAAAGGGTGGAGCTTACGGCGGTGGCGCGAGTTTTGATGCCGAAGCCGGTGCATTTGTGTTCTTCTCATATCGTG
Organism: Thiomicrospira sp.; assembly: GCF_014859555.1. Taxonomy (GTDB): domain Bacteria; phylum Pseudomonadota; class Gammaproteobacteria; order Thiomicrospirales; family Thiomicrospiraceae; genus Thiomicrospira. The sequence goes on from NZ_JACUTY010000009.1 coordinate 46,368, forward strand.
ATCCACGTTTAATGGAAACCTATGCGGATTTTGAACGCGCCTTAAACTGGTTAATGACCGATGCCACTCAAGCACAAGTAGACGAAGCGATTTTAAATGTCGTGAGTGCAATGGATAAACCCGGTTCACCCGCTGGTGAAGCCAAAAAGACCTTCTATCAAGAACTTTATGGCCGCAGTCACGAAAAACGTTTTGCTTATCGCCAGGCGGTCTTGAATGCTGAATTGGCGCAATTGCGTGAGGTAGCCCAGCGTTATTTAAGCACGCCTTATACACGTGCGGTAGTCACTCAGTCGAGTCACTCTGAATTGCTCAGCTCACAAGGCTTTGAGTTAATTAAGCTATAAGACGTGACGGATTCCAAACCGGCTTGCCAGGATTCTAGCGTTGTAGGTCGGCTTAGCGCAAGCGTAAGCCGACAACTGGCTGGTGTTAGCGTTGGTTAGATTAGGGTCTGCGACCTAATCTAACCTACTAACTGGTTTGCAATAGGTTACAAAACAAAATGGCGTGAAGAAGAAATTTATGGCTTTAGAAAATGAGCACCAGGCCTGGTGCTCTTATTTGGTCGCTTGTGCGGATGGTTCACTTTATTGTGGTGTGACCAATAATTTGGCGCGCCGTCTTAAACAACATAATGGCGAATTAGTCGGTGGCGCCAAGTACACGGCCACTCGTCGTCCAGTCGAAATCAAAGCTTTTTGGCCGCATCAAAATCGTTCCCAAGCATCACAGCACGAATACCAAATCAAACAACTTACCCGTCCGCAAAAACGGGCTTTAATCCAGCAGTTTTTAATCGAAAACCCAGTTTAATCAGTGCTTTTTAATCTATTCATTATTTTTTTTAATTTTATTAAATAGTATTTAACTTGTTATTTTTAAACAAATTATGGTATTTTAAATCTATTCACCAATCTATTCATTTTGCAAGTATCGAATTGGCCCTTAGATATGAAAGATAACCGTATTAAAATTCAGAAAGCCTTGGCGTTTGACAACTTAAGCAGCGTGCAAATCGCCAACAAAACCGGCTTAAGCCAACCCACAGTGAGTCGAAGTTTAGCTGATTTACCCGTTAAGAAATTAGGTGCAGGTCGAGCTTCACGTTTTGCTTGGATCGAAGATTCGGTTGAGCCTATTTTTCAAATTAGCCCACAAGGTCAAGCTGAAAAAGTCGCGATTTTTTATCAACAACCCAACCAACGTTGTTTGCTGGAATTTAGTCAAAATAACAAAACCCAGGCCTTTAACCACTTGCCGCATTTTATGCTGGATTTAATCCCAAGCGGTTTTTTGGCCGAAATTGGGTTAGAGCAAATTCATCGGTTAGATAGCCGAGTCACGCTGAATTCATTGCACTGGTCACACGAAGATTTGCTGTATTTTTTAACCCATTACGGCACAGACTTAAGTGGCAATTTACTGTTTGGTCGCCATAGCGTTGAAGCCTGGTTGCATACTGAAACGCCGATTGTAAAAGAAGCTGATTACGCCCGAATGGTTAAGGAGCTCGCCAGTGGTATTAATCCTGGCGGTTGGCTAGTGGGCAAACAACCCAAGTTCACTTGCTTTAACGGCACCGAGCATTTGCTGGTTAAATATTCGCCTAAGTTAGATGCGCATGATCCGTTAGCGATGCGTTATAAGGATTTATTGGTGTGTGAGTTTTTAGCCTTGCAAACTTTGGCTCAGACCGGCTTAGCGGTATCGGAAGCCAAACTGGTGCAGTCAGAACGTTTGTATTTGCAACTTAAACGTTTTGATCGAGTTGGCCAAAAAGGGCGGCGGGGTCTGATTTCATTAAAAGCTTTGGCGGATCACTATATCGGCGAAATTCAAAACTGGGCATTAACGGCGGATGCGTTATTTCAGCAGGGCGTGATTAATGAAGACGAAAAAACCACGATTCATTTGTTGTATGCGTTTGGCGCATTCATCGGAAATAACGATCAGCATTTGGCGAATATTTCATTCTATTTTGAGGATTTTGAACTGAAAGGACTCGCGCCCATTTACGATATGTTACCAATGCGATTGATGCCTAAAAATGGTGAGTTACCGACTCCGAAATGGCAAGAGCCAGCTTTATTTGACGTCGAGCCCGAGTTGGTAAACCAAGCAAAAGAACTAGCTAAATACTATATAAAGCGGGTGTTTGAAAACTATCTAATTTCTTACGATACTAAAAAACTGTTTAATCAGGG
>NZ_JACUTY010000124.1 GCF_014859555.1 Thiomicrospira sp.
ATTCATTTTCCCATTTTTTCTTGTTTGTCTGTGAGTATCAAAGTGAGTATAGTTAGTCACATAGATTAAAAAGTGTGAGTACGCTATGTTAAACAACACGAGAATCAACGGTTTAAAGCCAAAAGCGAAAATGTATCGCGTCGCAGATGGAAACGGTTTGATCATTGAAGTGAAGCCTACAGGTTTGAAGGTTTGGCGGTATCGATGTCGTATCAATGGTTTAGCAACAATGTTGACGATCGGGCATTATCCAACTGTTACGCTTGCTGAAGCACGCCGTACTCGTGATGAACTTAGAGAGCAGTTAAGAGCTGGCATAGACCCAAGAATTCCACCTGATGAGCCAGAAGTCGAAGAGGTTAAAACTTTTGATCAGGTTTATAAGGAGTGGTTTGAGCATAATCAACATAACTGGTTGCCATCGTATGCTGATGATGTGAATGAACGCTGCCAAAACCATTTGTTACCTTACCTTGGCAATAAAAAAATAACTGAGCTTATGCCAATGGATGTGCTTCGTTTATTCAAACATATTGAAATGTCGGGCAAGTTGAATATGCTCAAGAAAGTCAGAGGGTACGCAAGTCGGGTGTTTCGTTATGCAGTAGGTATGGGATATTGCGCATTAGATCCGACAAGGGATTTACCAATCGATGTGTTTAAAAAAGAAATGCCAACGAGATATGCGCATGTAACTGACCCAAAAGAACTGGGCTTGATTATGCGAAAGATAGAAGTTTATAGTGGTACGTTTTCAGTCAAAATGGCATTGAGAATGGCTCCCCATGTATTTCTTCGACCTACTGAGTTGGTTACGATTGAGTGGGAAAATGTGAATTTTGAAGAGAGGTTGATACGCATTCAATCTCATAGAATGAAAATGAAGCGTGCCCATATTGTCCCCATGAGCAATCAAGTCTATGACATTCTTTGTGAGTGCCATGACATGAAAACAGGTAAACCATTTGTATTTGAAGGGCCAAGAAATGGTTTTTCTCATATCACACCGGATAGTTTGCGTGTTGCTCTTCGTAAGATGAATATCAGCAGTGATGATCTTACGACACATGGTTTTCGACATATTGCGAGTACATTATTGAACGAACAAGGTTGGCCGCCAGATGCCATTGAAAAACAGTTGTCACACGAAGATCGAAATAAAATCAGAGCAACTTATAACCAAGCTGAATATCTCGATGTTCGTCGAGAAATGATGCAGGCCTGGTCGGACTATTTAGTGAGTTTAATGTGATAAATACGCGCCCTTAGAGGCGCGTATTTAGACTAAAATTTTTGTTGTCTTTGCGCTTTAATAGTATTCATAATCCAATCGTTTACTTCGGAAGCGATCCAACGCCCAGTTGTGGCTCCAAGCTTTATAGGTCGCGGAAAACTTGGATCATAAAGTTTGTCACGTGCGTCCATTCTTCGATAAATTGCACTTTTTGATAGACTGATGCAGTCAGAAAGTTGTTGTGATGTCATAAGTTGTTCAACGGTTAATTGTGTACCTTCGCGTGTTTTATTAGTGAGCTCGAAAGGTTCCATAGTTTTCTCCTGTTTCGGTTAAAGATAATTTTCAAATGATTAAACTAGGAAGTAGATTTTTACGTTTGAAGTTATTGGTTTTGAGTTGATAATTTAAGGCGCGGGAACGACCTTAGTTTTTAAAACAAAATTCAACCCGGCAAATATCCAGATGATTGAGCTAGCGTATTCCGCATAACTCCATTGCTGATTTATTTGCCAGGTTATTGAGTTGTTGGTTACAATGTTTATGCCGCTTTCGGCACTAAGAACCCAAGCCGATCGCCATCCTTGAGTTTAGAAAACTCCTCAGTCAACTGCCACAGGGCACGATTGAGTTTCACGTCTTCACTCACGGATTGAATCGCACGAGTACGGACATTGCGCCCGTTGG
>NZ_JACUTY010000010.1 GCF_014859555.1 Thiomicrospira sp.
AGAATAAGTGACCTTTAAGTCCCGCAGAATCAACCAGGGGTTAATCGAGATGCCCGATTTAAGGCATTAAGGCTTTTCATCTGTGGCATTTCCTAAGTGTTATAATCTCGGCATTAATTATAGTGCCGAATGGTTTTAGGAATGAAAGGTTAGTTATGTCTGAATTGTTATCGCGCCGCATGAATCCGACCGAGCGCCGTGCGACCTTCTCGATTGCGGGGATTTTTACCACGCGCATGCTGGGTTTGTTTATGATTTTCCCGGTGTTTGCGCTGTTTGCCGAGCAAGAGTTTCAAGGCGTCACCGGCTTACAAATCGGCTTGGCGATAGGCGCTTACGGTTTAACGCAAGCCTTGTTGCAAATTCCGTATGGCATGTTGTCCGATCGTTTTGGTCGAAAGCCTTTAATTATATTGGGCATGGCGGTATTTTTTGTTGGCTCGATCGTTTGCGCATTGGCCGAATCCATTGAAATGATGATTGTCGGTCGTGCGATTCAAGGCATGGGGGCGGTCGCCGCGGTATTAACCGCCAGTGTCGCCGATTTAGTACGCGAGCCGTTTCGACTTAGAGCTATGTCAATTGTAGGGATTACAATTGGTTTGTCGTTTACCTTATCTTTAGTGGCTGGGCCGGTTTTGGCGGAATGGTTTGGTGTACGCGGCATTTTTTGGGTGATCGCTGGTTTGTCTGTGGTGGGCGCGTTATTAGTCATGTTTGCGGTGCCGGAAATTAAAAATCAGCAATTTCAGCGTGAAGCGCAAGCGGTGCCAGCGCAAATTTGGTCGGTATTACAAAACACCCAGTTATTGCGTTTGGATGTGGGTATTTTTGTATTGCACGCGGTCTTAACCGCGATGTTTATTGTGGTGCCATTTATGCTGCGTGACCAAGCCGGTTTAGATTCGCTTAGTCATTGGGAAGTGTATTTACCGGTGATGTTATTGTCGTTTGTATTAATGGTGCCGCTTATTATCCAGGCTGAAAGTTTTGGCCGCATGAAAATAGTATTCGCCGGTGCGATTTTAATGATCACGCTTGCCCAGCTGGGCATGAGCCAATGGCACACAAGTTACACCTGGTTGTTTGTTTGGTTACTATTGTTTTTTACCGCCTTTAATGTGTTGGAAGCTTCTTTGCCGTCTTTGGTGGTAAAGTTATCCCCGGCGGATAAAAAAGGCACCGCATCCGGCGTCTATTCCACCAGTCAGTTTTTAGGTGCGGCGGTTGGTGGTGCAATTGGTGGTTATTTATATCAAGCCTATGGTTATAATGGCGTGTTCGGTTTTACAATTGTCATCGGAAGTTTGTGGTTCGTGTTGGCTCTGACTATGCAAAAACCCATGCCTTGGAGTATCGCATCGGTATCAATCGGTTCAGTTGAACCGGGTGAAATTGAAGACATACAGAAAAGAATGTGTGCTTATGATGGTGTGTTTGAAGCGGTGGTGATCGCCGAAGAGCAACGAGCGTTTTTTAAAATTGATCGTAAAATAGTTGATGAAGAAGCCCTGATTCAATATTTTCAAGAAGCAAAGGTAAGAGAGTAGAGCTATGCGTGGAGTCAATAAAGTAATTTTAGTCGGTACCCTTGGTCGTGATCCAGAAGTGCGCTTTGCCGCCAATGGAACCGCAATCGCAAATTTAAATGTCGCCACCAGTGAGCAGTGGAATGATCGTGCCACCGGTGAAAAACAAGAAAAAACCGAATGGCACCGCGTGGTGATTTTCGGCAAATTAGCCGAAATCGCCCAACAATACCTGACCAAAGGTTCGCAAGTTTATTTAGAAGGCAAGCTGCAAACCCGCAAATGGCAAGATCAAACCAGTGGTCAGGATCGTTATTCGACCGAAGTGGTGTTGGACTTTAACGGTGTGATGCAGATGTTAGGCGGCGGTAACCGTGGCGGCCAACAACAAGGCGGTCCAAGTGATGTCGCGTTTGATCAAAGTCAGGGTGCGTATGATGGTGGCTTTGGTCAAACCCAGCAACAAGCCCCAGCACGTCCGGCTCAACAACGCCCAGCTCCACAAGGCGGTATGGGTGGTTATGCACAAGCCCCAATGGGCGGCGGTGCGCCCGCTCAGCAACAGCGCCCAGCCCAACAAGCGCCTGCACGCCCCGCTTATCAGCCGAATGATTTTGATGACGATGATGTACCATTCTAAAACACACCTGATAGCAAAGTTTTAATTCTGCATTCCTATAAAACCTGTCTTTGAGCAGGTTTTATATTTCTTCGTCTAGGAAAAGCTCGCAGTTAGCGGGTAGTTTTAGGTTCACAAAAGTGGTTTGTTGAATCGAATTTGATTATATTGTTTAGACAGTCCTTAAAATTAAAAACGGGATGATATTTCGTGCCAAAACCAAAGCAAGCTTTGATTAACAAGCCGACTGTGTCCGAAAATGAAGTCGAGCGATTGCTGGCTTATGATCTTTATTCGAAAGCTTTAGGCACCGTGTATTCCCATGCCATATTTGGTCTGATATTTGTGTTTTTGTTTTATTCAAAAGTACCGTCCCCCTGGTTAGTGGTTTGGGGTGGTATTTTGGCGCTGAATATATTGGTTCGGTTTGTTTTTATTCGCCATTGGTTGAGTGCAGATGAAGCAACACGTCAGAAGCCTTGGATGAAACAAATGTCATTAACCACCTCTTTGGTTAATGGGGTGTTATGGGGTATGACGGTGTTTTTCTTGGATTTTGAAAGCCTGCCGTTCGAGTCCTTAGCCGCCAGTATTATGGTGTTCGGCTTGGCAGCCGGGGCTGCGGTGTATGCGGCTTACTTTTTACCGGCTTTCTATTTGTCATCTGTGCCTTATCTTGGCAGTTATATGTTATATCACTTCGAAAAACTCACCTTTGAGTCGATGCTGATGGTGCTGATTTTGGCAGTGTTTGCCTTAATGTTGTATGAGCAAGCCCGACAACTTAACTCCACTCACCGAAAAAATATTTTTCAGCGGCTCGAAAACGACCAGTTAATTGAATCTTTAAAAGAGTCAAATTTAGGTTTTAAGAAGGCCTCTAATACCGACTTTTTAACCGGGATTCATAATCGTCGTCATTTTGACGAGATGATTAAACGGGTCTGGAAAAGCCATTTAATTGAAGAAAAGCCAGTTAGTATTATCATGTGTGATATTGATAGTTTTAAAGACTTTAATGATCGTTTCGGTCATCAATCCGGCGATAAAGTATTGGTAGACGTGGCGCAGTTGATTATTCAGAATGTGGGTTACAGTGATGCCTTACATCGTTATGGCGGGGAAGAGTTTATTCTTATTTTGCCCGAAACCGACTTGGTTAAAGCGACCGAGTTGGCTGAGCAGTTAAGGCAAAAGGTTGAGCGAATGTTGTTTGATGTCGGGCAATCCGAACAAACGCTTACAATGAGCTTTGGTATGAGTGCTCGTGTTCCTTATAACATGAACGACTATGTTGAACTGATCGCTGAGGCCGATGCGATGCTGTATAAAAGTAAACAGAACGGCCGTAACCAAGTGAGTGTGAAATAGTGGTGGCATACCACCCCAGCTTATAAAAAAAATAACTTCTAGCATTTAAGCTTTGTTTGGGTTGGTCGTTAAGGTGTTAGAGGTATATTATGAGTACGCAAAACGATATTAGCCCTGCGGTTAAATTTTTCTTTAAGTCTTTAGAGCGACGCTCGGACGCATTAAAAAACGCAGAACGCTTAACCGAAATTCGCTATAAAGAGGTGCCGATTGATGAAGTTGAGCAGTTTTTCCGCAGTATTAAAGGGCAGAACATCTTCATTAATACGGTGGGGGTGAACGGCAAACGTGAATCAACGATTTTGGCGAAAGCCATTTTTAACCTCAACCAAGTTGTTCGTGTGTATTACAGTATTAGCTTTGATGATAGCCAAAGTGGGTTTTTACGCATTCGCACGGATGTGGAAAACCAGACGATTGCGGTTGAGCGAATTCACGGTCTGCGACCACGCCCCGAGTTGCTTTATCAATCGGCGGATCAGTTAAAAATCGTGCGTTATATGACGCGTTGGTTGCTGCGTCGGATTGACTGGGATAAAACCAAGCTGAACAATTTGGAGCTGTATAAACAGTTTGTAGAGGCACGCCGCGAAGAGCATGAAGCACAATTGCGTGAGCAAATTGAGGGCGTAGTCGAAGAAATAGTGGATTCGAAAAAAGCCAAATAAAAGACCTAAGTTGGTAGGTTAGGCCGTTGAATTTAACCGTTAGTTAATGGCGGCGATTCACGGCCATATCGGCTAAGGCGATCAAGGCTTGTTTGTATTCGGAATCTTTAATTGGCGCTAAGGCTTGTTTGGCCAGCTCAGCTTCTTGTTGCGCTTTGTGTTGCGTAAACTCAATTGCGCCAGTTTGTTTGATGATCTCCGTCACCTCGGTAAGCAATGTAATGCCATCGGTCTCAATCGCGCGTTTAACCACTTGTTTTTGCGCTTCTTCGCCATGCTGCATGGCATAAATCAATGGCAAAGTTGGTTTGCCTTCTGCCAAATCATCCCCAATGCTTTTGCCCAGTTCTTCGGTGCTGGCGGTGTAATCTAACACGTCATCAATTAGCTGAAAGGCCGCCCCTAAATGCCGGCCATAAAGTGCAAAGGCCGTTTCCAGTTCAGGTTGTTGGCTTAATACCGGCCCCATTTGAGCAGCGGCTTCAAACAACTTGGCGGTTTTGCGATGGATGACCTGCATATAGCGGGCTTCATCGGTATTGGCATCGTGGCAGTTTAGTAGCTGTAAGACTTCGCCTTCGGCAATCACGTTGGTGGCTTCCGACATCACTTGCATAATACGCATTAAGCCGGGTTCGACCATCATTTCAAACGAACGCGAATATAAAAAGTCGCCCACCAATACACTGGCGGCATTGCCCCAAACTTCGTTGGCGGTTTTTTGGCCGCGACGTGTGTCGGATTCATCCACCACGTCATCGTGTAATAGGGTTGAGGTGTGAATAAACTCAATTACCGCCGCCATCATGCGATGTTGATTGCCGTTGTACTGACAGGCGTGCGCACTTAATAAAACAATTAAGGGGCGCAGACGTTTGCCACCGTTGTTAATAATGTAGTGGCCAATTTGGTTAATTAAGATCACATCGGATGCGAGGCGTTCAAGGATCAGTTGATCCGTGGCTTCAATGTCAGATTGAATCAGTTGGCGAATGTCATTCAGCGTCATAAATATAAGTGTCTTAGGTTTTGAAGTCGGCCATGCTGGCAAATTTATCGGCGTATAAACGATTATGAAGTTTATTATGATTCGAGGGCTTTGGAAAGGTTTTGAACAACTTTGTCGGTTTTTTTATACAATTGATTCTGAATTTAGCCAGCACCAGGCCTGGTGCTTAAGTTAAGCATAAAATATTTGTGTATTTGCTTTGACCTGGCAAATAAAACTCTATATAATCCCGCCTTTACTGTAGCGATGACTCGATCTATTATCCGAATCGTCCAAATGAACAGAATTTTCAATCCGGGAGATGTACAAAAATGTATGCTGTAATTAAAACCGGTGGTAAGCAATATCGAGTACGTCAAGGTCAAACTTTGCGCATTGAGACTTTAGGTCTGAATGAAGGTGACAAGGTTGAATTTGACGAGGTCTTGATGGTCGGTGAAGGCGCGTCTGTTAAATTAGGCACGCCTGTTGTTGAAGGTGCAAAAGTTGCGGCAACCGTTATAGGTAACGGTCGTGGCAAAAAAGTGACTATCATCAAATTCCGTCGTCGTAAGAACAAGTCTCGTTCTAAGCAAGGCCATCGCCAGAACTATACTGAAGTTGAAATCACAGGTATTTCAGCTTAAGTTTTAAACTTAGACTAGAACCAGGCCTGGTTGTTGAAGGCCTGTTACAGGAGATAGAACCATGGCACATAAGAAGGCCGCAGGTAGTACACGAAATGGTCGCGATTCTAATGCCAAACGCTTAGGTGTTAAGCGTTTCGGTGGCGAAGCTGTTTCAGCAGGAAGCATTATTGTTCGTCAGCGTGGTACTAAGTTCCATGCTGGCGTTAACGTTGGTCGTGGTAAAGACGATACCTTGTTTGCTAAAGCAGACGGTAAAGTTGCATTCGTGACCAAGGGTAAGCCAGTGCGTACCTATGTTGAGATTGTTGAGCAGACTGCTTAATCGTTTCGACCGTTCACATGCTAAAATAGAACGCCCTGCACACATTTGTGCGGGGCGTTTTTGTTTGAAAAAATAATAATCGGTTAATTTAGGTTGGTGAACCATGCAGTTTGTAGATGAAGCGCAAATTTTTGTTGAAGCCGGACGCGGCGGGAACGGCATTGCCAGTTTTAGACGCGAAAAGTACATTCCGTTTGGTGGCCCAAATGGCGGCGACGGAGGCGATGGCGGCAGCATTATTTTTGTGGCCGATGCCAACCTGAATACTTTAGTGGACTTTCGTTTTACCAAACGTTTTAAAGCCCAGAACGGTCAAGCTGGTATGGGAAATCAAAAAACTGGCCGTGCCGGTGAAGATCTGGTCATCCATGTACCGATAGGTACGATGGTAACGGATTTAAACACCCAAGAGCAGATTGGCGATTTGACTGAAAACGGTCAAGAATTGCTGGTGGCAAAAGGCGGACATCATGGTCTGGGCAATATTCACTTTAAGAGTTCCACCAACCGTACACCACGTCAGCATACCTTGGGCGAAGACGGCGAATTGCGAGAGTTGTTGCTCGAAATGACGGTGTTGGCGGATGTCGGTTTGCTGGGTCTGCCGAATGCCGGTAAGTCAAGCTTGATCAGTGCGGTTTCTGCGGCGCGCCCAAAAGTAGCCGACTATCCGTTTACTACACTTTACCCAAACTTGGGTGTGGTGCGTGTTTCGGCTGAAAACAGTTTTGTGATTGCGGATATTCCAGGCTTAATCGAAGGCGCGGCAGAAGGCGCTGGTTTGGGCGTGCAATTTCTTAAGCATTTGTCACGTACCGGTTTGTTGCTTCACGTATTAGATATTGCGCCGCTTGATGGTTCGGATCCGGTTGATGCGGTTCGGGTGGTTGAAAAAGAGTTAGAAAAATTTAGTGAAGAATTAGCCGGCAAAGATCGTTGGCTAGTGTTAAACAAAACCGATTTACTTTTAGATGAAGAAGCCGACGAACGTTGTGATGACATTATTCAGCGTCTAAATTGGACCGGTGAAGTGCATCGAATCTCAGCGGTTGAGCGCAGAGGTACAGACGAATTAATGCAGAAAATTTCTTGGGCTTTGATTGCCAATAAAGCGAAAGCGTTAGAAGAGCAAGAGTGAGATTAACATGGATCGTCAAGCCTTAACAAAGACTAAACGTTGGGTGATTAAATTGGGCAGCGCTTTGCTGACGAATGATGGCTCGGGTTTAAATCAAGCTGAACTGGCCAAGTGGGTTGCACAGATGGTGCAGCTGCGCGAACAGGGGGTTGAGATCATTATTGTGTCGTCGGGTGCGGTGGCAGAAGGCATGAAACGTTTAGGTTGGTTAAGCCGACCATCCGCTTTGCATGAGTTGCAAGCCGCTGCCGCGGTGGGTCAGATGGGCTTGGTGCAGGCTTATGAATCTGAGTTTGCTAAAAGTGGTTTACATACCGCGCAAATTTTAATGACACATGATGACTTGTCGAATCGCGCGCGTTATTTGAATGCACGAAATACCATTCAAACACTGGTTGCTCATGGCGTGATTCCGATTATTAATGAAAATGACACCGTTGTGACCGATGAAATTCGGTTTGGCGATAATGATACCTTGGCGGCCTTGACCGCCAATTTGATCGGCGCAGATGTTTTGGTGATTTTGACGGATCAACAAGGCTTGTATGACGCCAATCCGCGTGAAAATCCGCAAGCCAAATTAATTGAGCAAGCGCAAGTGAGTCGCAAAGACATTGAAGCTATGGCGAGCTCTGAAGGCGGTGCGTTAGGGCGTGGTGGCATGTTCACCAAGGTGATGGCGGCGAAACGTGCGGCGCGTTCGGGAACGGCGACCTTAATTGCTTCTGGACGTGAACCGAATGTGTTGCCGCGTTTGTTTGCGGCTGAAAATTTAGGCACCTTATTGGTTCCCGATTTAGAACCAATGAGGGCGCGTAAACAATGGTTGGCGGGTCATTTGCAGGCGCGTGGTTATTTAACCTTGGATGCCGGCGCAGTTAAAGTCGTGATGCAACAGGGTCGTAGTTTATTGCCCGTTGGCGTTACTCAGGTGGACGGTCAGTTTAAGCGCGGAGAACTGGTGATTTGTCAGGATGAAGCGGGTAAAGAAATTGCACGTGGTTTAATCAATTATGATCATAACGAAGCGCGCAAAATTTTGCGTCAATCCAGCCATAAAATTGTAGAACTGCTTGGGTATGCAGGCGATGAATCGATGATTCATCGTGATAATTTAGTTTTAGTTGAGTGTTAAAGGAACAAGTATGAATCGTTTTTTAAAAGTAATGTGTGTGTTATTCATTCCGGCTTGGGTTCAGGCACAAGGTGTGGTGGCGGATCGTCCTGGATTTTCGACTGGCACGCATACTCTCGCCCCGGGTCAATTGAATGTTGAGTTGGGCTATCAGGCTGATATGTGGAATTCAACAACGGCGCATACGCTACCTTTATTGAACCTTCGTACCGGCTTAACGCACGACTTAGAGCTGGGCATTGGCTGGGCGGGTTATCAGACGATAAAAAGTGATTCAACGCAAAGTGATGTCACCTTGGCTTTGAAAAAACGCATGATTACCAGCGCAGATTACAATTTATCCGCGTTAGCTCAGTTGGACTTACCAACTGGTGACAATTCGGATAATCTAAGTGAAACCAGAATGTTGGGTGGCCTGTTATGGGATAAGGCTTTGCAATCTGACTGGGGGTTGTTTGGTGTGCTACAGCTTGAGTCGGACTATCGGAAAGATGCACGTGAATTAAATCTTCAAGCGGCGGTTGGTACGAGTTTTACCCATTCAGGCCAAGTTGGCAGTTATGTTGAAGTTTATGCGGATGCGCCGCTTACTTATTCGGGCGATACGGTATTAATTCTTAATGCGGGCTTAACCTATTTGCTAAATGCAAATACCCAATTAGATGTTTATATCGGTGGTGGGCTAGAAAATAGCGACACCGACTTTATCGGGTTTGGTTACGCCCGTTTGTTTTAAGCCCTTCAAAACTCATCGCTGGATCGCTCGTGAGCGTGCCAGCACGTTTTTTTGAGTTTTAATCGAGTTCATATCTATGCTTTTTAGGCAAACCCTACTTCCCATTTCATCATTGTTTTTTGCCATCGCGTTGTTAGCGACCGGTTATGGCATGTTGATGACTTATATTGGCGTGTTTTTAAAGCAAGAAGGCATGACCGAATCGAGCATTGGTATCATAAATGCCGCGTTTTTTTTGGGCGCAATCTTAGCAGCGATTTTTAGTCAAAAACTTATTGTTACCGTCGGGCATGCCCGAAGTTTTTCGGCCTTTTCGGCGTTAATGGTCATTTCTTTTCTGGGGCATGTTTTAGTCTTTGATCCTTATGTCTGGGGCGTGTTGCGCCTGATCTCTGGGTTTGCTTTTTATGCTTTGTTAATTGTGTTGGAAAGTTGGTTAAACGAAAAAAGTACCCACGCAGAACGGGGACGCGTGCTGGCGATTTACACCATTATTTTCTTCTTGGCGACCGCTTTAGGTCAGTTTATTTTACTGATGGATGTGCAGCCTGAAAGTGTGTTTGTAATCGGTTCGGTGCTGGTGTTGTGGTCACTGGTTGCAATCGCGATCACCAAAATATCGCAGCCAGTCATGCGGCCATTTGAACGTTACAGTATGCCTAAACTATTGACGGTCGCACCGTTGGCTTTGGTCGGCAGTTTTGTAGGTGGGTTTTTCGTCGGCGCGTTTTATACCATGATGCCGCTTTATGTGCTTAAGTCGTTTGGTGATGGCAGTGCGGTGGCGATTTTTATGGCGATTAGTATCTTAGGCGGGTTATTGGCGCAATGGCCAGTGGGGACGTTATCTGATCGTTATGGCCGGCGTAAGTTGATTGCCTGGGCTGGGTTCTTTAGTTTTGTTATTTTTATGTTGATGCTGATCGCGCCCAATAGTTTATGGGTACTCTATGGGCTGGGTTTTTTAATTGGTATCAGTTTGTTTAGCATTTATCCGTTAAGTGTGGCGCGCGCTAACGACGTGTTTGATGAAAACAAGGATATTGTCGAAATCAGTCGGACCCTATTATTTTCCTATGGCTTAGGTTCGTTTTTAGCACCGTTGTTACTAGGGTTTGTGTTGGGTTACTCGGTGACGGTATTTTTTATCATCCTGGCCTTATTTGCCGTTGGCTTGGGTGTGTTTGCCTTAATGCGTGAGCGGATTCCAGATGATCACTTGAGTGTGTTTGTGGCGGTACCAGCGGCCTCCGGCTCAGTTTTGGCTGAAATGGATCCACGCCAAGATGAGCAGTGGGTTGAAGAACATCGGCCGGATTTTGAGGCCGATAACACGGATAATAAGCCGTCATAATTGTTTGAATATAGTCAGAGGTTGTTATGAAATTAATTGATATTACCTGTCATCCCGCCGCCTCACCTAAGTTAACTAAGTTGTTGAATAATCACCAGGCCTGGTTGTTTCGACAAGCGGAATTGCAAGACGAACATAAGCATTGGTTTCAAATCACGCTGCATGACTCTCAAGTGCAGCAAGCGTTAGATCAAATTCAAGACGTGTCTCAAGAATGTCCAGACCAGGTTCAAGTTATGGTGTTGGAGGTCGAATCGGTTTTACCCGAACCTGAAACGAAAAAAGACGATACCAAAGAGCAAGATGGTTCGACTACCTACCGTGAACAGCTTTATCAAACCATCGAACAAAATGCTCGCCTGAATACTAACTATTTAGTGTTGGTGGCCTTGTCTACTGTGGTGGCGGCAATAGGTATGATCGAAGATAACGTCGCCATTATTATTGGTGGCATGGTGATTGCCCCTTTATTAGGCCCTAACCTAGCCTTGGGGTTAGCGACCGCGTTGGCCGACTTGGATTTAATGAAAAAGTCCTTAGTTTCTGGTGTGGCGGGCGTTGGCTTAGCGATTGGTTTGTCGATGTTAATGGCTTTAGTGGTGCCGATAGATATTAGCGTGGGCGAACTTCAATCTCGAACTTACGTGGAGTTGCCGGCGGTGGTGTTAGCGCTGGCGTCCGGTGCAGCGGCGGCTTTGTCGGTTACCTCCGGCGTGGCGAGCGTGTTAGTTGGCGTCATGGTCGCGGTGGCTTTATTACCGCCCGCTGTGGTGTTTGGCATTATGTTGACGCTCGGGCATTTTGATTTGGCGCTGGGTGCGGGCTTGTTATTAGCGGTGAATATTGTGTCGGTGAATTTGTCGTCCAAAATTGTGTTTTTCTTAAAAGGCATTCATCCCAGAACCAATGCGGAACAGCAAAATGCCAAACGTTCGTTAATCATTTACTTTGTAATCTGGGTTGTGACGTTGGGATTGTTAATCGCGGCGATTTATTTAACCCAGTTTCAACCCGTGTAATTAGCTGAGGCTGAGGCTGAGGCTGAGGGTGGTGAAAAAAAGCCGCGTTTGGAAAAGTCCAACGCGGCCAATTAAGTTTGTCATTCAAAGCCTGGTTTCATGTTTTGATTGCAGGCTTATTGAGTGAGTAGATTAAAAGTCGTAACGGAAACCAACCGCCAGTGCATTACCACCACCTGTTAATGAGTCAGCAAAATCGCCGCCACCGCCAGCTTTACGGTTAGCAATGGCGTTCCCACTTTCCTGCTGATAAAACTCGATAAAGGTTTTTAAGTTTTTGCTGTATTGATAGTCTGCACCGATATGCAAAATCTCCCCACCAAAGCCATCAACGTCAGCAATCATTGCTTTAAAAGTATATTGGTTTAACTGGTAGTCGGCATAAAAGTTAGCTACGTTTGAATTATCAGAGCCTTTCGCACTCCATTGTTCAAGTTTAACTCCTACATACAACTGGTCAATTTGTTGGCCTAAAGCCGCACCCAACAATTGTTCGTCAATCGCATTATCTACCTGTTCTATACCGATCGAAAAGTCAGTACCATTATTGTTATAAGTAGCGGTCAACTGGTAACGATTGTCGTCAAAGGTATCAGCGCGACCCGAATCATCCTTCATGACAACCCCGGCGGCAAACGACAAACCATTATAGTCTGGGCTATAGTAACTAACGGCGTTGTAAGCACGGAAATAGGCGAGCGTAGCATAGCCACTATAGTAAGTGCTGAATCTATCTACCTTGTAAGAGATAGCATTGTAAAAAGGTAGCCACATTTGGCCATAAGCCAATGACCCATGATCCGTATTGATTCCTACTTGAGCGACACGTAGATCACGTGTGTCGTTATAAGGGTCTTGTACCTTAAAATTAGCCATATCAAACGGGATTTCTAATTGCCCAAACACTTCAACTTTATTGCTAGCTTGCCAGTTGGCCTTGAACCCTAGGCGAGAGTAGGCATCACGCATACCTATATAGCTATCGCTTTCACCTGATTGATATGTTACCCCACTATCTGGGTTTACAGTTTCAGCTTGCATGCGAGCGGAGCCGTAAAAGTTAATATCGAGACTCGCCAGCACGCTAGCGGGCGCCGTCATCGCGATACTTAAACCTAATGCTTTAATAAGAATAGGGTTAGTTTTCATTTTAATTTCTCCGTTTATTTTAAGGTGCTACTACTTGATTTAAAAAGTGCACGTGACGCGAATATTGTTCGAGTACATCATTCAGGATGGTTTCTTTTGGCCAGCCCATAATGTCGTAATCTTGACCGCCTTCACCTAAATGAACTTCAATACGATAATATTGACGTTCTTTCATTAAGGCCTCCTGTGTATCACGCATAACTAAAGCGGCGGGTTCGTAAGCATGTGGGCGCGCTGAATAGAAGAAGTCAATTTGATCACCGTGACGTACTTCGATCCAAACCCGTCCGTCTTCTGCCGTCTTAACGTGGGCGTCAACCCCTTGCTTAATAAGTTCATCTTTGACTTCAGTTAAAGCGGGTTTAACGGTTTTTTCAATATAGTCTAATACTTCACGTTTTGATGGCAGGCTAACTAATGTGGTTAAACGTTCTTTCCAGCTCATATGGCTGTTGCTTAAACGCGGTGAGGCTAAACTGCTATGTTTAGCCGCATCAATACGCAGCGATCGTATTAAACCCCAGGCCATTAAAATCATAATAATGGCGAAAGGTAACGCACTCGCAATGGTGGCGGTTTGTAATGCCGCTAAGCCACCCGTTACTAATAGGGAGGCCGCGAGAATACCTTGAATCACCGCCCAGAAAATACGCTGCCATGTCGGCGAATTAGTTTTGCCGCCAGAGGTTAAGCGATCAACCACTAACGAGCCAGAATCGGCACTGGTGACGAAAAAGGTAATCACCAATAAGGTAGCGACCATGGCTGTAATACTGGAAAGAGGCAGGTGCTCTAAGAACTGGAATAGCGCAACCGATGTATCGGCTGAAACGGCGGTTGCCAATTCACCAATTCCTTGAATCATAATCATATTTAAAGCGCTGCCGCCAAAAAAGGTCATCCACATAAAGGTAAAGCCGGTGGGTACTAATAAAACACCCAGCACGAACTCACGAATAGTGCGGCCTTTTGAAACCATGGCGATAAACATACCAACAAAAGGTGCCCAAGCAATCCACCAGCCCCAATAAAACAAGGTCCAACCACCGACCCAGTCGGTAGGTTCGTAGGCATAGAGATTAAAGGTCATTTCGAAAATATTAGAAATGTACATACCCGTATTTTGAACAAGGGTTTGTAGTAAAAACACGGTTGGGCCAGCAACTAACACAAAGGCTAATAAAGCGCCAGCTAGCAGCATGTTTAAAATGGATAAACGTCGAATACCCCCATCTAACCCGAGCGCAACCGAACCCGTAGCAATGGCCGTAATAACCGCAATTAAGATAACTTGTGTGGTGGCAGAAACCGGCACGTCAAACAAGTAGTTAAGTCCGGCGTTGATTTGCATGACACCAAAGCCTAACGAGGTTGCCACCCCAAAAAGGGTACCCAATACCGCAAAGGTATCCACCGCATGACCAATAGGGCCGTGAATACGTTCGCCAAGTATAGGGTAAAGCGATGAACGAATTGTCATCGGCATACCGTGTCTAAAGCTGAAATAAGCTAATGACATCGCAACGATCGCGTAGATCGCCCAGGCGTGTAATCCCCAATGGAAAAAGGTGATTCGCATGGCTTGGCGTGCGGCTTCAGCCGTTTCGGCATCACCTACAGGTGGGCTCACATAATGCATTACTGGCTCGGCCACGCCAAAAAACATCAAGCCAATGCCCATGCCGGCAGAAAACAGCATCGCAAACCAAGACAAGTTAGTAAAGTCGGGTCGGCTGTGGTCATTGCCAAGCTTGACCTTGCCATAGCGAGAGACCGCTAATATTAAGATGAAAATTAGAAAACCGGCAACGGCTATAATGTAAAACCAACCCAACTGGGTTGATATCCAACTTAGGGTGCCAGAGAATAGAAGGTTTGCTGGTTCTTGAAAAAAACTAACAAATAAAACCAGAGCAATCGTAATTAAAGCGGTGCTGAAAAAAACAGGCGCATTAATTAGTATTTTAGGTGGAGTGGATGTTGACATAACTTAGAGCCTTTGATGAAAATGAATAAAAGGATTTCTTGAACCTGATTGTACAGGTCATAACAGCTTCAAGTACAATGAATCCTATGATAAACAATATAAAGTGTTTAGCTCAAAGATATAATGAGCCCTGATTAAGTGAATAGGAGGTTGTATGCCGACACATTTTCCCATTGAAGAAATCCTATCCGGTTGCGGGAAATGCCACGCTGAGCTGGGTTTTGATTTCACGTTTGCATTCCAGCCCATCGTTGATTTTTCAAAGCGTAAAATGTTTGGTTATGAAGCTTTGGTTCGTGGCCCACAGGGTGAGTCGGCTTGGAGTATTTTAAGCCAGGTTAATGATCACAACCGTTATTCATTTGACCAGGCTTGCCGAGTAAAGGCGATTCAGTTAGCCAGTGAGTTAAAATTGGGCAGCATGTTAAGTATCAACTTTTTGCCAAATGCAGTATATGAACCTGCGCATTGCATTCAAAGTACCCTACAGGCTGCCAATAAATTTGGTTTTCCGATCGAGCGCATTATGTTTGAAATTACCGAGTCCGAACAGGTGCAAGATGTCGCGCATTTAACTAAAATTTTCGAGTACTACCAAAAGCAAGGTTTTACTACGGCGTTGGATGATTTTGGTGCGGGCCATGCTGGCTTAAATACGCTGGCAAGTTTTGTGCCCAATATTATGAAAATTGACATGGAGTTGGTGCGAGACATTGATACCCATAAAACCAAACAAATTATTGTTAAAAGTTTGGTGGATATGTGTTGTCAGTTGAATGTCACCGTTTTAGCCGAAGGCCTGGAGACACAAGCCGAAGTTGATTTTTGCAGTGATTTGAATATTAACTTAATGCAAGGTTATTACTTTGCCAAGCCCGGTTTTGAAAGTCTGCCGACTTATGATTGGTGATGCTCGGAAACAATCACCAGGCCTGGTGATTGCGTAATTAACAATAAAAATTTCATTTTTCCTCTTGAAACTGGTTTTACCAGCCCCATATTAGCCTTGTCTTTAAATAAATAATTTTTAGTGGGTGCTCAAAATTGAGCATCAACAGTTGTAAAACCCCTCTATCAAACTTGAGTTAGGAGAAAATCAATGAGCATTAAACCTTTGCATGATCGCGTTGTTGTGCGTCGCTTAGAAGAAGAAAAAGTATCAGCTGGCGGTATCGTACTTCCAGATTCGGCGAAAGAAAAACCAGCCGAAGGCGAAGTAGTTGCAGTCGGTCCAGGTAAGGCTTCTGATAGCGGTACGGTTATCGCCATGTCTGTGAAAGCGGGCGACAAAGTATTGTTTGGCAAGTATGCCGGTCAAGAAGTAAAAGTTGATGGCGAAGAGCTATTGGTTATGCGCGAAGACGACATTATTGCAGTTTATGCTTAAGTCGATATCTTGTTAGACGAATAACGAAATGAATTAAATTGAGGAATCACGAAGATGGCAAAAGAAGTTAGATTTGGAATTGAAGCGCGCGAGCGTATGGTTGAAGGGATTAACGTCCTAGCAAACGCCGTAAAAGTAACGCTTGGCCCTAAAGGGCGTAACGTGGTGATTGAAAAGTCATTTGGCGCACCTGCCATAACCAAAGATGGTGTCACGGTCGCACGTGAGATTGAGTTGGAAGACAAGTTCCAGAACATGGGCGCACAAATGGTTAAAGAAGTCGCTTCTAAAACCAATGATGTCGCTGGTGACGGAACAACCACCGCTACCGTGCTTGCACAAGCGATTGTGCGTGAAGGTATGAAATCGGTTGCGGCTGGTATGAACCCAATGGATCTTAACCGTGGTATTCATAAAGCGGTTGAAGCGGTGGTTGCTGAAATCCAGAAAATGTCTAAGCCTTGCGAAACGACGGCAGCGATTGCTCAAGTAGGTACGATCTCAGCGAACTCTGACAGCACCGTTGGTAAGTTGATTGCGGACGCGATGGAACGTGTTGGTAAAGAAGGTGTGATCACGGTTGAAGAAGGTTCTTCATTGCATGATGAGCTTGAAGTGGTAGAAGGTATGGAGTTTGATCGTGGTTACTTATCGCCTTACTTCGTCACCAACCAAGAAAAAATGGTGGCCGAGCTCGATAACCCTTATGTGCTTTTGTATGATAAGAAGATCTCTAACATTCGTGAATTGCTCCCGACTTTAGAAGCGGTTTCAAAATCAGGTCGTCCGTTATTGATTATTGCCGAAGATGTTGAAGGTGAAGCACTAGCGACGTTGGTTATCAATAATATGCGTGGCATCGTTAAAGTGGCCGCGGTTAAAGCGCCTGGTTTTGGTGAACGTCGTAAAGCCATGTTGCAAGACATTGCAGTATTAACCGGTGCAACGGTTATTTCTGAAGAAGTTGGCATGAGTTTGGAAGGTGCTACGTTAGAAGATTTAGGTCAAGCGAAAAACATCAATGTTGGTAAAGACACCACCACGGTTATTGATGGTATCGGTGCTAAAGCCGACATCGAAGCACGTTGTGCGCAGATCCAGTCACAATTAGCGAATACCACGTCTGATTATGACAAAGAGAAGCTGCAAGAGCGTTTAGCTAAACTTTCTGGTGGTGTGGCGGTGATCAAGCTTGGCGCGGCAACTGAAATGGAAATGAAAGAGAAGAAAGATCGTGTAGACGATGCGCTTCACGCAACACGTGCTGCGGTACAAGAAGGTATCGTACCTGGCGGTGGTGTAGCCTTGGTTCGCGCTAAGTCGAATGTGACCGTTAAAGGTGACAACCACGACCAAGAGGTTGGTATCCAGATTGCTTTACGTTCAATGGAAGAACCGATGCGTCAGATCGTACAGAACTGTGGCTTAGAAGGTTCTGTGGTTGTGAATAAAGTCATGGAAGGCAAAGGTAACTTTGGTTTCAATGCGTCAACTGAAGAGTATGGCGACATGATCGAAATGGGGATTATTGACCCAGCTAAAGTAACGCGTACTGCGCTACAGAACGCCGCTTCAATCGCAGGCCTAATCATTACGACTGAAGCGATGATTGCGGATCTACCGAAGAAAGATGGCGGCTCAGCCCCTGATATGGGCGGCATGGGTGGAATGGGCGGCATGATGTAATCTAATTTAGATTAGATCAACGTTTATTACGTTCAATAAAAAGCCCCGGCTAACTCAGTTAGTCGGGGCTTTTTTGTATCAAAATTTCTACTAAAAATTAGCGCGAATTAAGCTCGTCTATCGCGACATCCAGGCGGCTGTTTAATAAGTGTCCAAAAAAATCATAAGCCCCGTTATTTATGATCGGGCGCGCGAGTTCTTGCCCTTCACCATTTACAAACAGTAAGCTGGGTAGCTCAACGATATTATGAAATAAAGCAAAATCTTCAGCGGTAGTGGTTTGATTATAAAAGTCGGTTAACACTTGCGGGCTGTCAATAAAAACTTCTACAAAATGGGTTCCAGCGGGAAAGTGTTCGAATCGAATAATGGCGTTGAGCGCGCGTTGTTTAAGTTTTTCACAAGGCAAGCAATAACTGGCGTTAAAAAATATCACCAAAGGTTTATTGTCGGTCAAAGCTTGTTGTCCGACTTGGTAAAGGTTATGTTTGACTTCCATGGTGGGCTGGGCAACCACCAGGCCTGGTATCAAGGTCAGTAGTATCAGGGCGAGTTTTTTCATGGTGAATCCCGTTTTTCGGTTTAGAAGAGTTCTATTCTAAGCAAATACACGATTTCTGGGTGAAATTTCAATGCAAGCCTGTTGGGTTTCGATAAAATAGCTTAATTATCATGTCCGAAAACTAAGGAGTGGGTTATGAAAAAGATTCAGGTAGGAATTGTTGGCGGCACGGGTTATACCGGTGTTGAATTGTTGCGTTTGCTAGCCAATCATCCACACGCCGAAGTAAAAGTCATCACTTCTCGTTCTGAAGCGGGCATGAAGGTCGCTGAGATGTTTCCTAATCTACGCGGGCATTATGACTTGGTGTTTTCAGGGCCAGATATGTCGACTTTAACCGATTGTGATTTGGTGTTTTTTGCCACCCCGCATGGTGTTGCGATGAGTTTGACGCCGGCGTTGGTTCAAGCGGGGGTGCGCGTGATTGATTTGGCGGCCGACTTTCGTTTGAACGATTTACAAGTTTGGGAAAGCTGGTATGGCATGGCGCACACCTGCCCAGAAATTATGGACGAAGTGGTGTATGGTCTACCAGAATTTAACCGTGAAAAAATTAAAACCGCCAAGGTTATTGCGAACCCAGGTTGTTACCCAACTGCGATTCAGTTAGGTTTTCAACCTTTACTAAAAGCAGGCCTGGTGGATATTGATCACTTAATCGCAGATGGCAAATCGGGTGTTAGTGGTGCAGGTCGTGGTGCGAAAGTAGGCTCTTTAAGTGCCGAAACCAGTGAAGGCTTTAAAGCCTATGGTATTAATGGGCATCGGCATTTACCAGAAATTTCAGAGGGCTTGAATCACATGGCCGGATCGCGGGTGAGTTTAACCTTTGTACCGCACCTAGTGCCGATGATTCGCGGGATTGAGGCGACGTTATATGGCAAGTTAAACCAAGACTGGTCGCAAGAGCAGCTGCAAATCTTATTTGAAGAGCATTATGCACAAGAACCATTTGTGGATGTGATGCCTGCTGGCAGCTTACCAGATACCCGCATGGTAAAAGGCTCGAACATGTGTAGGATGGCGGTTTACCGTCCGGCGGGCGGCGATGTAGTCGTAGTGACCTCAGTCATCGACAACCTGGTAAAAGGTGCGTCGGGTCAGGCGGTACAAAATATGAACTTGATGTTTGACTTAGAAGAGACCTGCGGTTTGGAGCAAGTCGCGCTAATGCCTTAGTTCGAGTTCGCAGCCATTAGGCTTTTGGTTTATAATGATCTACCCGGTCGATAAAACTGGGCGACCTTTTTGGGCGCTGATTTATCGACACTGCAGCATAAATTGAGGAGACGACCATGTCTGAGATGCCAACCCCAGTAAAGTTTACTGAACAAGCCGCTGCAAAAGTAAGCGGTTTAATAGCCGATGAAGGAAACCCGGATCTAAAACTGCGCGTGTACATTAGCGGTGGCGGTTGCTCTGGTTTTCAGTATGGCTTTACATTTGATGAAGAACAGGCTGAAGACGATACATCCGTTGAACGCGATGGCGTGACTTTGTTGATCGACCCAATGAGTTTCCAATATCTTGTCGGTGCAAAAATTGATTATTTAGAAGACTTGCAGGGTGCGCGTTTTGTCATAGAAAACCCGAACGCCACCACAACCTGTGGTTGTGGCTCGTCTTTTAGTGTGTAAGTGTTAAGGAAGTAAGCATGCAATATATTCCAGGATTGGCGGGCGTTCCGGCCACCGAATCGAAAATTTCATTTATCGACGGTCAAAAGGGACTGCTCACGTATCGTGGGTATGACATTATGGAATTAGCCGAGCGGTCGTCGTTTGAAGAAACCACGCTGCTGTTATTGTTTGGTGAGTTACCCACGGCTAGCGAATTGGCGGATTTTGATCACCAGTTACGTAATCATCGTCGTGTTAAATACAACATTCGCGAGATTATGAAAAACTTGCCAGAAACCACCCATCCTATGCACATGTTGCAGGTGGTGGTCGCCAGTTTGGCGAGTTTTTACCCTAGTACCGAATACATGAAAGGCGGCACTGAGAACCAAGACTACATCAACGATGTAACCGTGAAAATCATCGCTCACATGGCCACCTTGGTGGCGCAGTGGGAGCATATGCGAAACGGTTACGATCCAATTGAACCACGCAAAGATTTAACCTACGCTGAAAACTTTTTATATATGGTAACTGGCGAAGAACCCGATCCCGATTGGGCACGTTTGCTTGATGCCTGTTTAATTTTGCATGCTGAACACACCATTAACGCCTCAACCTTTACCACCATGGTAACGGGTTCCACCCTAGCCAATCCTTGCTCGGTTATTTCTTCGGCCATCGCCTCTTTATCCGGCCCACTGCATGGTGGGGCGAACCAGATGGTGATCGAGATGCTTGAGACGATTGGCCGCCCAGAGAATGCACGCGCTTATATCGAAGATCGTCTGGCGAAGAAAAAAGTCATTTGGGGTATGGGGCATCGCGAATACAAAACCAAAGACCCACGAGCCACCATTTTGCAACGTTTATCCGAAAAGCTACTGCAAAAGAAAAACCAAAGTGGCGAGTTAAGTTTAATGTTTAAAACCGCGCTTGAAGTCGAAAAAGTCTGTGAAGAACATCTAGGGCACAAGGGTGTTTACCCAAATGTGGATTTTTACTCAGGCATTCTGTATAAAGAAATGGGCTTTGACCCGAAAATGTTCACATCCATTTTTGCGGTGGCACGCTCGGCCGGATGGATGGCGCACTGGCGTGAACAATTACAGAACAACAAAATTTTCCGCCCAACTCAGGTTTATACCGGCGCGGGCAATTCATGTTATCTATCGGTTGACCAGCGTGGAGAAGGTATTAGCGCGATGCTAAAAGACCCGTCCGCGGTAAGTGATCGCTAACAAATGGTGCTTAAATGCTTGGTGAATTGAATCCTACTTAAAAAACGATCCAATTCATTGGCTTATGAAAACATTTAAATTAAGCCTGAATGCATATATAAGTTGAAACCTGGTTGCATCTTCTTTATAATCTCCGTTCTTATTAATCCTTCCCCCTCTTATTGCCCGTTAAACAGTAAGGATGCGGAGTTGATCTGAATAAGATTAAGTTTGCAGTTTAGGATTATTTACTAGATTAGGATTTTTGAAATGGGAACATTTGTAGCAAAGCCAGCAGAAGTAAAACGCGACTGGTTCATTGTTGATGCTGAAGGCAAAACATTAGGTCGTTTGGCGGCTGAAGTGGCTTTACGTTTACGCGGTAAGCATAAGCCTGAATATACTCCTCACGTTGATTGTGGTGACTATATCGTGATCGTTAACGCAGAAAAAATCGGTGTAACCGGTAACAAGCGTAAAAACAAAATGTATCACCGTTATACTGGTTACATCGGTAACTTAAAGACAATTTCATTTGAAAAAATGCTTGAGTCTAAGCCTGAGCGCGTGCTTGAATTAGCCGTTAAGGGTATGTTGCCACGTGGTCCGTTGGGTCGCGATATGTATCGTAAGCTTAAAGTGTATGCTGGTACTGAGCATCCACATACTGCACAACAACCACAACCACTAGAGCTGTAAGGGGAATTTCATGGCAGCAGAACAATATTACGGAACAGGTCGTCGTAAAAGCTCAGTCGCTCGTGTATTCTTACGCGCTGGCTCTGGCAAGATGATGGTAAACGGTCGCGAAATGAACCAATATTTCGCTCGTGAAACAGATTTGATGGTGATTAATCAGCCATTACAAGCAACCCAAAGCGAAGGCAAGTTTGACGCTTACATCACCGTAGTGGGTGGTGGTACAACCGGTCAAGCTGGTGCAATCCGTCATGGTTTGTCACGCGCTTTACTTTCGTTTGAAGAAGGTAATCGTACCGCTCTACGTTCACGTGATCTATTGACACGTGATGCACGTAAAGTAGAACGTAAAAAAGTCGGCTTGCGCAAAGCGCGTCGTCGTCCACAGTTCTCGAAGCGTTAATCTCGTTTCAGATTCTGTTAAAAAACCCGCTTCGGCGGGTTTTTTATTTTCTAGTCTCCGTTCCAGTTTTTAAAGAGTGTATATTTCCTTAGTTATAGACTCAGTTTTGTTTTAAACCTTTTATAACCTTGCTAGAATGTCGAAACGAATGGAATGGCTCAATGGAATACATATGAAGAAGTTTAATTTACGTAGTGAGTTGTTGTTGCAGTTGGTAGAGAGCGCGCAAGATGGTATTGTATTGGCCGAAAAAGAGGGCGACGATACGATCTTGGTTTATGTTAATCCGGCATTTGAAAAGCTAACTGGCTATACTTCTGAGGATATTTTGTATCAGGACTGTCGTTTTTTACAAGGTGACGACACGGATCAAGCGGCGGTAGATGCGATTCGTGAGGCAATTAATTCGACACAACCTGTGAGAACAATTTTGAAAAACTATCGCAAGGATGGAACGCCATTTTGGAATGAACTAAGTGTCACGCCATTTTATGATGAGCTAGATAAGATTACCTATTATATAGGTATTCAAAAAGACGTCACAACACAGGTAGAACTGGCATTAGAGTTAAAGGCGGCTAAAGCTGAAATTGCTCAACTTAAATCGCTTTAAGCGAGCGGTGATAGCCAGTTTGGCCAACCACGTAGTTCACAGTTAATGCTGGGTGGCGTTAAATCTTCAATGTCGGCACTTCCCATTACCCAGGTGCGCATGCTGGCAAAGTGTTCAAACCAAACCTGCCACTGCATTGACGAAGATTCATTTTTATCAATCAATATCACACCATAAATGTTTAATGGTTTAATCACATCTTGCAGCTTTTCAAATGGAATCATTTCATCCAAACTGATGGGCTGAAAGCCCTGTTCAAAACAAAAAACAGCGGCTAATTTTGCAATCCAATTCTGGTTTTGACTGGTGGTTTGAATAAAGATGCGTTTGCTTGGCAGGTGATTACGTACTTGAAAGTGATGAAGCCGGACATGCAAGCGTTCTTGCAGTGCGCTGTGCCAAATCTTAATTGAGAGAGTGCTGGTTTGATTGGCCTTGAGTTGGTTATCGAGTTCAATAAGCACTTCTAGTAAAGGGGTTAGGCTGTAGTCAGCAAACAAACGATCGAGTACACGGTGGATTTTCACCAAATTTAGTTGCGTAATCGCTTGCATGGCTTTTTCTAAAATGGCCAATTGATCAAGCGGATCGGCCTGGCCAAAACATTTAGTTTCACCGACCACTCTTTCCGATAATACTGCTTTAACCCGACTTACCGGAATGCCTTCGTCCATTAACTTAAGTGCCTGATTTAAAAAATCTATGTGCTCTTGAGTATATAAACGATGACCCGACTCGGTTCTAACCGGTTCGATCAAGTCATAACGCCTTTCCCAGGCGCGCAGTGTTATGGGTTTCACGCCTGTTAAGCGGGAAACTTCTCGGATTGGATAGAGGGCGTTCTGATCAATTGAATTCATAATTTTGCCATAATACTCTATAGGGTTAATTTTGCAACTGTAATGCTTGCGTATAACTTTTTTGGGCTTGCACTCGATCAAGGTGATTGTGCCGACTTTGGGCTAAATCAATCTTTGGGATTCGATATTGTTTAGGCAGGTCAAAACCGATGGACTTTAATTCATTCTGGTGTTGCCAAGGCGCATGCACCCATTTAGCCGGAATAGGTTTAAGTTCAGGCAGCCAGTGTTTAATGTATTCGGTCTGGGTATCAAAACGCGTACTTTGCACCACTGGATTAAATAAGCGGTAATAGGGCGCAGCATCGACTCCGCAACCGGCGACCCATTGCCAGCCCATCGCGTTGTTAGCTGGGTCGGCATCTATTAACGTATTTGCAAACCAGGCCTGGCCTTCACGCCAGCTTAGATTGGCATTTTTGGTTAACCAGGAGGCTACTAACATACGTACACGGTTATGCATCCAACCGGTTTGCCATAACTCGCGCATGCCAGCATCAATAATGGGTACGCCGGTTTGGCCTAGCTGCCAATCGCGCAAATTATCTGGGTCATCATCCCACGGGAAATTATTAAACTTAGACTGAAAACTTTGGTTTTCCAATAATGGGTTAAAGTGCAATAAATAGCGACCAAATTCACGCCAAGCGAGTTGGCGGATAAAGCTATCTATGGCGTGAACATCATATTCTGGCTGAGCCTTTAAACCTTGTAAGTAGTGCAACAGTTCACGAACTGATAACTCACCAAACTGTAAATGTACAGACAATTTGCTGGTGGCCGGTTCAGCTGGATAGTCGCGTTGAATCGGGTAGTCATTTAAGGAATTTTCACAAAAGTTTTTTACCTGCAACCAGGCCTGGTGCTCGCCTATTTGCCAGTGGGATATCATACGTTGCGCCCAAGCGGTTTGTCTGAGTTTGTTTAATGACGCGGGTAAATTTAGCCATTCTGGCCGGGGCGTTTGGGCTGGCTTTGTTTGTTGTAAATTATCCGGTGCGTCGTAAGGATAGTCGACTTGATTTAGCAGGGTCAGCAGTTTTTTATAAAAAGGTGTAAATACTGAATAGATCTGACCTTTTTGCGTCAGCACTTGCTCGGCTGGATGCCAGGCCTGGTCGAAGGGTTGCAAACTGATTTTATGTTGATGACAAACTTGAAGGGCTAAGTGTTGCTGGCTTAAAAAAGGTTCGCCTACTTCGTAGTGATATAGCACTTCATCAGTTTTATAATGGCTTAAAACTTGGCTAAAGTTGTGACTAAAATCGCCTTCTAGCATGAGCAATTCGCTACCTTGTTGGCGAATGGTCTTTTGTAAATTTAATAAACTGTCGGCCAGCCAAGCATTGTTAGCTTCGCCAATGATATGTTTAGGATCATGAAAATAAGCTATTACCAGTTTACAGTTGCGTTTAATTGCGTGCATAAGTGGGGCGTGATCACTTAAGCGCAAATCACGTTGAAGCCAGATAAGACTGGTCATTATGATGCCCCCTTGTTGGCTAAAACGCCCAATAGTTGAGTTTTTAAGTTGTCAGACAAGGGGTGCTCACCCAGCCAGATACCAAAATAAACGGCTTTAAATCCGGGTGTGGCAATGCGAACCAATTCGTGGCCGTTGAGTTTTAAGGCGGTACCCAATTCTGGATCATGTTCTAGCAAATAGCAGTCATCTTTGTTAACGGGCTGGTAAGCCGCGTGCAAGCGGTCAACCGCTTCACGTTGTTGCTGGGGTAAGTCATCGGCTAAGGCATGATTTGCACCATCAACAAAGTTGGCGACGGTTAAGCGTCGAGCGTAACAAAGTTCAAGCTGTGCTGGCACATGGTCAGCTAAAACCTCATCAATTCGAACCGTCTCTGGCAGTTTTAACTTGGCATCATAGAGTTTTATAAAACCCCAGCGTGCCGTGCCTTCGCCGGTTGTTATTAAAGACTGCGCCTGGACGGACAAAGAACCCGCTAGGAGGCTGATTAAAACCGTGGTGCGCCACATTATGGTTGATCCGGTTTTTGGAAAAATAAGGTCACTTCACCCACGCGGAATCCCCATTTGGTGACTTTGGCACGGTTAAGCATGACTTGATCGGTTTGCAAAAACATCCAATCATCGAACTTCACATGGATACTTGAATCTTTATAGGGTAAATCAAGCGTGTAACGCCAGTTAAAAACAGCTCCGGATGCTTGGCCAGTCGCTTTGCCGATCACATCACCAGCGGTACCTTCGTACTGATTATCGCCGACTTTTTTGATGGTCCAAATGCGTTGTTCGGTTTCACCATCGTCATACACAAATTGTTCGTCTAATACTAAGGTATCGGCTTTAACTTGGCCGTTAATATCAACCGTAAAACGGCGTTGCAGCTCGCCGGAGCGAGATTGAAATTGACCCCAGGCTAAGGTGTGGCCTTCGAAATAATCGAATAAATCCAGCTTGGGTTCGGTGTGTTCATAGTTGGTTGGGCTCATGCTGCTACATCCTGTGAGTAAACTAAGGCTTAAAGCGAATATTAAGACCATTCGGGTTGTCATAATGCGTGCTCCAAAGTGATTTGAACGACATCGGTGCGCTGGGTTTCAAAACCCACTCGGCAGTAATCCAAGTAATAATGCCAGATACGTTGAAAACGAGCGTCGTAACCCAGCTTTTCCAGCGCCGGGCGTTGTTGATCAAATCGCTGACGCCAGAGGTTAAGGGTGTCAGCATAATCTTGACCAAACGCTAACTCGTTGGTAACGTTAAAACCATGTGCTTGTGCTAATTCATGCAATTGGGTTTTTGAAGGCAATAAACCGCCCGGGAAAATATAGGTTTGAATAAAGTCGACCCCGTTTTGATAGGCGTCGGCATAGTCTTCGTCGATGGTGATAATCTGTAATACGGCTTTGCCGCCTGGTTTTAGGCAGCGTTTGAGTTGTTCAAAGTAGTCGTTCCAATATTCTTTACCAACCGCCTCAAACATTTCAATACTCACAATATGGTCGAACTGTCCATCTTGATGACGGTAGTCAGTTAGGCTTAAGCAGGCCTGGTGGTCGAGCCCGGCATCGCGCAGGCGGTGTTTAGCAAATTCAAGTTGTTCGCGCGATAAAGTAATACCCGAAATTTTGGCGCCTTGGCGTGCCGCTTGTTCAGCAAAACCGCCCCAGCCGCAACCGATTTCTAAAATATGTTCGCCCTCTTCAAAGTCGAGTGCATGCAAAATGCGCTGGTACTTAAGAACTTGAGCCTCAGTTAAGTCTTGCTCAGGGTGCTTAAATAATGCGCTCGAATAACTCATGCTTGAATCAAGCCAAAGTTGATAAAAGTCGTTGCCTAAATCGTAATGCGCTGAAATGTTTTCACGACTATTTTCAATCGAATTATGGTTGGCCTGATGGCGTTTAAGCAGGCGTTTATAAAACCAGCTATGGCCTTTTAAAGTGCGAGCTAAAGCGGTTTCGTTGTCCGCGCCTAATTTCAGCAGGCTGTGCAAGTTTGAGGTTTCAATTAAACCATTGGCATAAGCTTTAGCAAAGCCGAGTTCACCTTGGGTGACTAGCAACCACATAAACGTCAAAGGTTTCAGCAGAATTAGATCCGCATGCACGCCGGCTTGTTGTCCATTAAAACGGTGTTGGTGTTCACCAATTTTTACCGTGAGTGAACCCACATTGAGTTGATTAAATGGCAGTTTCTTTAACAGCATCGCGCCATAAAAAGGCGCACGTTTAGAGCTGAGGGTGTGTGATTGAGTTTTGCTTAACATAAGAACATCTCCGAATGACTATACTGAACGGA
Organism: Thiomicrospira sp.; assembly: GCF_014859555.1. Lineage (GTDB taxonomy): Bacteria > Pseudomonadota > Gammaproteobacteria > Thiomicrospirales > Thiomicrospiraceae > Thiomicrospira. The sequence continues at coordinate 27,498 of NZ_JACUTY010000010.1, forward strand.
TTTCAAGTGTTTAGGGGTGGTGTTAAATTTGCCGCCTTTTAACCAGATTTTAAGCGCCCACCAATGAATCAGACTGATAACTTTGAGCATGCTTACAGGCGCAATGCCAGCGAGTTTGAGTAGGTTGGTGTTATTTAAAGGGCGATATCTACCCGTTTGGCTGGCGTAGAAAAACGCGTCGCCGTCTCGTGTTTCTTTAATGTAGGTATAAACTTGATCGGTCGGCGGGCGTAATCGAAAGTGGTAACGTGCTTGCATATCGATAAAAGGCGAAACATGAAATACCTTATCGGCTTGGGCTTTGATATGACTGGCTGAATCGGAATCCGATTTCGAGTCCTGTGGCTCAAGTTTAAGCAAATAATGATGCCATTGACCAAACGTATTGCTGACTTCGGCTATCACTGCGATTAACTGATTTTGCGCATTATAGGCATACCACATCGCCAACGGATTAAAGGCATAACCTAAAATACGCGGATAACATATCAGCTCCACTCGAGCGGGGCGAGCTAGGTTGTATTCGGCCAAAAAGCCGTTAATCCACACTCGCCAAGATGTGCCATCGCGTGCGCCGTGATCACGTTCGTTTAGACTGACAAGGTTGAATTGGTTAAAACTTAACCAGCGTAATTTGTCCGACTCTTGTTGGATTTGATCAATGTCCACCTTGATGCTGGTGGTGGCGTATTTAAAGTGATAAGCCACCGGTTGCATGCGTTCGTGCATCACCTGTCCAACGTATAGATTTGACGCCATCTTACACCTCCCACGGCAAATTAATCTGCCAGTGTTTGGCGAGTTGGGCCGAGCTGGCTAGGCCGTCTTCATGAAATCCGTAACCGCAATAAGCCCCCACAAACCAGCAGTTTTTGTGACCTTGTAAATTAACCAATTCTATTTGGGCTTGCATGGCCGCGCGATCAAACACCGGGTGTTCGTATTCAATTTTTTGAATTACACAATCGGCTTTGGGTTCGGTAATCGGGTTTAAGGTGACAAACACATCGGTTTGAATGCCGAGTGGTTGCAATTGATTCATCCAATAAGTCACCGCGACCGCTTGTTTGGCTTGACGATCTTGACCACTCAGATAATTCCACGAAGCCCACGCCGAACGAATGCGCGGCATTTGCTCAACATCGGTATGCAACCAGGCCTGGTTGGGCTGATATTGGAAGTGGTTTAACAGCTCAAAACCTTGATCTTTTAATAAGGCATAAGACTGGTCGGCATGACACGCAAACACGACGTGATCAAACTGGTAGGACTCGCCATCCGCGCTTATGATTCGCACCCCCTTATCACTTGATGAAGTGAAGACTTCGGTGACGCCTTGTTGAACCACTTGAAAGCGTTTGAGCGCTAAAATTTTCTCTAAATATTGATGTGCGCCCTGTTTGACCGTGCGCCATTGTGGACGGTCGTTGACATTTAACAAGCCGTGGTTAGCAAAAAACTGTAAGAAACTCTGTGCCGGAAAATTCAACATAGTGTCGGTCGGGCAAGACCAGATCGCCGCGGCCATCGGGAGCAAGTAATCACGCTGCATGGTTTCGCTAAAGTTATTTTGGGTTAAATATTCACCCAGGCTTAAGTTGGGGTTTAAGCCACCTATTAAATCTGCTTTGGCCAGTTTGTTAAAACGCAGAATGTCTTTAATCATGCGCCAATGTCGAATAGAAAACAGGTTTTTGCGTTGTGCAAACAAGGTGTTCAGATTGTTGCCTGCGTATTCCAATCGACCTTGATCTATGGAGACCGCAAAACTCATATCGGTTGGGTGGGTCGCCACCTCTAAATGCTTAAACATGGCTTTAAGCAAAGGATAGTTAGGTTCGTTATAAACAATAAAGCCAGTATCCACGGTGGTCGGCTCACCGCTGACTTCAGTTTCGATGGAATTGGTGTGGCCGCCGAGTTTGGCGTTTTTTTCGAACAAGGTCACATCATGGCGTTGGCTTAAAAACCAAGCCGCGCTGATTCCGCTGATGCCACTGCCAATCACGGCGACCTTGTATTTTTTATCCTGCTCAAACATTTGCTTTGTCCGTCGTTAGTTTGTTATATTATATTTATACATAAATTGTACAGATGTACAAGGGGGCGATATGAAAAAAAACACACAGAACAAAAAAATTTGGATTGTGGGCGGATCACAAGGAATTGGTTTGGAACTCGTCAAAATTTGGTTGGCACAAGGGCATAAAGTCGTCGCATCTGCCCGTAATGCTGAATCATCGGTTGAGTTAGCGGAGTTAAAACGAGCTTATACAAACTTAAGTTGTCTAAACTTAGATGTCACTGATCCGCAAGATTGTCAGGTTAAAAGCCACCAGGCCTGGTCGTTGTACGATGGCTTGGATATGTGGTTTTATAATGTTGGCGCTTATCAGCCCATGACGATTAAAGAGTGGGATTGGCAGAGTTTTAATTTTATGAACCAGACGAATTATTTAGGTGCGGTGTCGTTAATGTTGGCATTGCAACCTTTGTTTGCCGAGCAGGGAACAGGGCGCTGGGTTTGGAATACCAGTCTTGCTTCCTATTTTGGTCTGCCTTATGGCGGTGGTTATTCGGCTCCTAAGGCGGCGTTGGTGAATCTGGCCGAGTCATTACAGCCAGAGTTGGCGCAAAATGGGTTACAACTGCAAATCATCAATCACGGTTTTGTTAAAACACGTTTGACTGAAAAAAATACGTTTGATATGCCAGGCCTGGTGGAACCAACTCAAGCCGCGATATTAATTAACCAAGGGTTAGAGCGTTCAAGTGGATTTGAAATCCGCTTTCCATTTGGCTTGCGTGTTATGCTCAGTTTGCTAAAAGTGTTGCCTTATCGCTGGTCGTTGGCGTTTACCAAAAAGATGCTGCATTAAGCTGGGGCTTTTAAATCCGAACAGGAAATTAATATGAACATTCAACATCAGTTAGACATCTATAAAAATTTGTTTGAAAACCTAACACCCGAGACGATTGATCAAGAATTTGTTCAGGTGTTTGACCAAAAGATATATTTTAAAGACCCATTTAACGAAGTGCGCGGACTCGTGTCGCTTAAACAGATTTTTAAACATATGTTTGAAACCCTGCATGAACCGTCATTTCGGATTCATCATATGGCGGGTGCGGATAAAACCGGTTATTTGGAATGGCGGTTCTATTTCAAGTTAAAGCCCAATGCCGATGTTCAGCAAATTAATGGCATGAGTAAAATTTTGTTCAACGAAGCTGGCCAAGTGATTGTGCATATGGATTATTGGGATACCGGCGAATACGTGTATCGCAAAATTCCCGTGCTAGGTTGGTTTATTAAGTTAGTCGCTAACCGACTGAAAGCCCGCTAAATACCAATGAGGATTAACCCGCGCACAACCCAGCCCATCGTTTACGGCTTGCCATCTTGGTCTTTGGCGATGCTGGGCATTCCGTTATATGTGTATTTGCCGACTTATTATTATGAGTTAGGTGTCGAGATGGCGCTGGTAGGTTTGATGTTGTTATTGGCGCGGGTCACGGATGTGGTATCCGATCCGTTAATTGGTTGGTGGCGTGATCGTCTCAGCCATCGCGGGCGTTATGGCCTGATGACTTTGGGTTGGGGTTTGTTATTGGTGAGTTTGTGGCAATTGTTATTGCCCAATAATCCCAGCGCTTGGCATTTGTTGGTGTGGGCTTTGTTAGTTTATTTGGCTTGGACTTTGATTATGATTCCCTACCAAGCTTTATCTGCCGAAGTCACCCAAGAACACCATGAAAAAACCCGCTTTACCGCAAGCCGTGAAGCCTTTGCGATACTGGGGGTAGTCAGTGTCTTGTTGTTGCCTTTAGCCCTAAGTGATCCCAACGATACCCGCCTGTTGTTTAGTTGGTTGTATCCGATTGTTGCGATTAGTTTAACGCTGGGTTTGGCGCTAATGATGTGGCGACTTAATCTGGTGGCTTTGCCGGCTAGTGCTTCCGATTCAACATCAAACCAAAGTTGGCGCTTAAATTGGGCGCAAGCCAAGCAGGCCTGGTGGTTAATTAAATATGACTCCGCCAGTCGCCAACTTTGGCCAGCTTATTTTATTAATAGCCTGGCGAATGCGTTTCCGGCGACCTTGTTTTTATTGTTTGTGCAGCATTACCTGGATTTGACGCCGCAGACAGGTTTATTGCTGATGACGTTTTTTCTAGCCGGTGTCTTGGCCTTGCCGTTTTGGGTTAAGTTATCCAGCAAAATAGGCAAATACACCGCTTGGCGTGCTTCCATTTTATTGGCTTGTTTAAGTTTTGGCTGGGTGTTTACTTTGCAATCCGGCGATTTATATGGCTTTATGCTCATCAGCTTTTTATCCGGTTTAAGTTTGGGCGCCGATGTCGCCTTACCCGGTTCGATTCAGGCCGATATTGCACAAGACTTAAGTCAAAACCAAGTGGCATTGAGTGGTTTACTGTTTGGCGTGTGGGGCATGTTAACCAAATTGGCGTTGGCCTTAGCCGTCGGTTTGGCTTTTCCGTTGCTCGATTGGATGGGCTGGGATGATAAAAGCGCCGCAAGTTTTACAACCCTAGTTTGGCTGTATGCTGGTGTACCGATCGCCCTAAAACTACTGGTGTTGGTTTGGTTGACAGGCGCGAAATAAAGAGTATTAAAAATAACAAAACTGGGCTTTAATAGCACCTTATAAAAGTAGGTTTTTGATGTTAGTCTGCGACCGCTAAAAATTCTTGCTTGGTAGAGCTAGATAGACATGCAAATATTTACATTTTTTGTAGTAGATTTACATACTTAGTTTTTGGTTGCTATCCGGCAATCCTGTAGCCACATCCTTAAATGCAGCCAGTGCAGCTTCTAAATGGTCAATGATTTCTTGTTGAAGAATGTCGGGGGGGGGCAAGTTGTCAAGGTTATCCAAGCTATTATCTTTAAGCCAAAACACATCAAGACTGGCTTTATCACGGTTGATTAACTCATCATAACTATAATATTTAAAGCGTTCAGTTTCTTCGCGTTCGTGGCGATTTTTAGGGTGATAGCATTGAATGAAATCTTTAAGATCATGCAGCGTCATTGGACGTTGTTTTAACGTAAAGTGCTTATTGGTTCTTAAGTCGTAAAACCAAACTCCCTTGGTATGCACTTTTTCATCCCGTGGTGCATTATCAAAAAACACCACATTGGCTTTCACACCATTAGCATAAAAAATACCTGTCGGTAAACGCAAAATGGTATGTACATCGCAGTGAATCAACCACTTTCGGCGAATGCGCTCACCCGCACCACCTTCGAACAATACGTTATCAGGTAATACAACGGCGGCTTTACCAGTATCTTTTAAGCTCGCCACAATATGCTGCAAAAAGTTAAGCTGTTTATTGGTTGTAGTGGCCCAAAAATCTGAGCGCTTGTATGTCAAGACATCCTTATCTTCGCCACCTTCAGCATTAGTAATGGTCATGCTACTTTTTTTACCGAACGGTGGGTTAGCTAATACATAATCTACTTTGTTGTCGCCCTTTATTGCTGTAAGCAAAGCATCCGCGCGCTCTATCTTTGGTTCACCATCAATACTGCCAATATTATGTAAAAACAAATTCATTAAACACATACGCCGGGTTGAGGGCACGATTTCATTACCAAAGAAGGTCTCATCCCGTAAAAAGTTCGCTTGGTTTTTATTGAGTTTGGTTTTGGCAATTGTGCTGGGGTCATGTTTAGACGGATTCCAGTGGTTCATGCCTTTCTCAATCCACCTCTCATCGCCATAAGTGATCCAGTCGCTGGCACTTAAAAAGAAGCCGCCTGTGCCACAAGCTGGATCCAGAATCGTTCTTTCTGCTTCAGGTCGAACACAAGCCAGCATGGCATCAATTAATGGGCGTGGCGTAAAGTACTGTCCTGCTCCACTTTTTGTGTCTTCAGCATTCTTTTGCAGCAAACCTTCGTATAAATCGCCTTTGGTATCGGCATCTAGGCTGATCCAGCTTTCTTCGTCGATCATTTTTATAATGCGTGACAGTTTTGCTGGATCAGGGATTTTATTTTCCGACTTATAAAAAATAGCGCCCAGCATACCCGGGGCATCAGATAGTATATTCAATACATTACGGTACTGATTTTCTAGCTCCATACCAGTTAAGTCAGTTAATGAATCCCAGTTGTAATCGTTAGGTACCTTGGTATCGCGTGAATAAGGGGGCTGTGAGTATTCGTAAGCCATTTTTAAAAACAATAAGTAGGTTAGCTGCTCCAAATAATCGCCATAGCCAACACCATCGTCACGTAAGGTGTGACAGTAATTCCAAACTTTCTGTACTAATGCAGGAGCGTTCACTAATGGTCTTCCAAATCCTGAGAGGTATTATTCAATAAAGGGCGCTGATTATACCTGTCTTGTGCTGTACGGATAGCCTGTTGTAGACGTTGATGCAAAATTTCTCTGTCGGGTAGCACGGCTAAGTATTCAGCGACATGTATACCGGCACTATCCATTTCTAAAAGTTCAACCTGCTCCTGATTTTTCTCGGCGCACAAAATAATGCCAAGAGGCGCCTGCTCACCTTCTTGACGTTCGTACTTATCTAGCCAGCGAAGATAAAGCTCCATTTGGCTTTTGTAGTGATGTTTGAATTTTCCTAACTTTAAGTCAATGACCACTAAACGCTTGAGTTGACGATTGTAAAACAACAAGTCGATATAAAAGTCATCACCATCAAGCTGAATACGTTTTTGCCGTGCGATAAACGAGAATCCAGCGCCAAGCTCTAATAAAAACTGTTCTAGCTCGCGTAAAATAGCATCCTCTAAATCTTTTTCGAGATAATGGTCATTGAGCCCTAAAAAATCCAATACATAAGGGTCTTTTAGTAATAAGTTTGGAGTAACCTGCTGCTGCGCCAATTGCGCTAGTTCTAGCTTTATCGTTTCTTCAGGCTTTTTGGACAATGCTGTGCGCTCAAACAACATACTATTGATGCGCTCACTTAAGGTCCGTACGCTCCAAAATTCTGCGGCACACATCTGTGCATAAAACTCACGGGCAAGCGGATCTTTTAAGCTAATGAGCTGCCTAAAGTGGCTCCAACTCAATTTTGCACACAGTGAGTGCAAAATTTGTTGATCTGGAAATTGTTCATTCAGTTGCATCATGTAGGCGATGTTTCTTGCACTCCATCCCTTACCAAACGCTTGAGTGAGTTGCTGAGCTAAATTGGCCACAATCTGCTTACCATACTCTGCCCGCTCACCCTTGAGTAGTTCTTGGTTAATACGCTGACCAATTTGCCAATACATCATGGTTAGCGCGGCATTAACTGCCACCGCCGTTTGTTGCTTGGCTTGGGTGATTAATGTTTGAATTTCACCAAATAATTCAGTGTTAGTGACAATTTCTTTACTCATCCTACCGTCCTAATAAGTTCACCTATCCATGGATGCAGCGCATCCTTATCGCTATCTTGCTCAAGCTGATATACAAGAAAACCTAAATAAGTATTTTTATTATTAGGGTGAAACCATTTCCCTATTTCTCGAAGCTTTTGTTCAAAGTAAGCATCGGCGCCTTGGTCTTGACGAAGTTTTTTTAAGTACCATTTTTTTGTTTCATTTATCAGTGGCTTAAAAAGTTTCCATTGAGCGATCCGGCCTTCATTTAATCTTTTTTGATCAAGGTGATACAGTCGAATAGAGAGTTTTACTTTAATATCTTCCGGCGACCCCTCTTCAAATCGAGAAAATGGCACACCTGATTTGTCATAAGAAAGTAACCGCCAATCCAATCTTTTACATGGATCGAGTAAGACAGGCACTTCATTGTCTTCATCTAACTCTTCATAGGCACGTTTTTGTTCATCGACCAAGGGAAAGTAATTCCATTTACCACCTGCTGTTCCTTGGAGGTCTTTTCTGTACTCATTGCAGTGTTGGCAGGAAAAACGAAAGTTTTCAGGTTTAAATGCTGTCCATTTATAACCAGAATGTTCAGGTTCAATGTCATATCGTGTTAAGGATTTGCCGTCAGCAGTTAATGCAACACCTTGAACCTTGCCTTTAGGCCGATAATGGTCGACAGCATTATCGGCTCTCGGGATATTCGTTTCGCAATACCAGCATCTCCCATTTGATAGGGTTTCTAGGCTTTCTTTTAACTCTTTCCAAATGGCACTACGATCATCAGCAACAATGTTACCTGCTAATAACTCATTTTTAGCAGCCTCGGCTTTATCTTCCCAGTTGGCAGGTAAATTGATAAAAGTATTATCAACAAATCTCATTGTTGATCCTCTTTCAGCAACTTAGCGATAACCTGCTTAGCAATTTCATCTCGTTTTTCTTGCGATAAACTTAGTGCAAAGTTTACTAGTTGCTGGTAATCATCGGTTCCGGATTGTTCTTTCAAAAGTGAATTCCTGATTTTGATATAACGCTCATAGTCATCATCGCGTTGAGACATGCTAAATCTATCATTATCCAACCATTCAGAAATGACCTGAAAACGAAGTGCTTCAAACTTGGTTTTGTTTTCGATGCTTGCAAGCGCTCGATATGTTTCAAGTCGTTTTTGAGTTCGCTTATCAAGGCTTGAGCCTAAACCAAACATATCACTGGTGATGATACCTGCGTACCCCATGCCTTGAGGGTCATGCTGCGGCTTATGTGATTCAATGGTGCGAGTATCATCGTCGCGGCTTAAGATTTGAACTTGATCTCGAGTTAATTCAGCGATGGCGATTGGGTTGTGAGTGGTTAACACAATATGACTGTTATTTTCACCCTTAGAGCCAGAGGTGACAAACTTATTGAGATAGTCGATGTAATCTACGCTCCACTTGGGGTTTAAGTGGGTGTCGGGCTCATCTAACAAGAATAGACTTTCTTCTTCAGCGGTAAATCTCAGTAGGCCTAACACAGTTAATAGCTGCTGCTCGCCTTCACTCAGTTCGCGAAAGGTCACACTACCATCGTTCTTTTTAAGCTTAACGCGAATACGCACTTCGCTGATTAACTCAGAAACATAAGTGCTTTCAAGGTCGCGGAAAAACTGTCTAGGCTCTTGGTCGCCAACTAACTCAGTGAGCTTATTAATGTCCTTGATGAACATATACAAGTATTCACGGCCTTTTTTATTCCATAAGGTTGCATCATCATCACGTCTAATTTTAATTGGCGCGGTAGCGACGTTATGCACACGATTTAAAAAATCGCGAACCACACCTTCAGCGCCCCAAAAAATATCAGGCTTATCTTGGCATGCTCCATAAGTACCTTTGGGAGCCTTACTCTTATTTAAATTCCATGAGGGCTCATTAAGTTCAAGCAATACCGAGTCGATACTTTCTGCATTTTCATCAGTTTCTAGGCCGAGCTGGGTATCTAAAAAATGCCTGACTAGATCGTCTTGGTTAAGCACAAAGGCTAATAGCACAAATTGGCTGTGCACAGGCAGTGCATAAAACAAGCGTCTTAGCCCTGGGTCTTCCGACTTTGAGTTGCGTAGCTTTTTATCATATTGCTGAAGATAAGGGCGAAAGACCGACTGCATGCGGTCACTATGGCCTGAATAGTAGCCAAATACATATTTAGGCAAAAACTCATCTTGGCGCTTTTTGAATTCATTAAATTTAAGTGACGCTAATACGGGTTTGTCTGACAAGACACTTAGTAAATCCACTTGCAAAGTGCTGCCCGAGTCTTTATTCTCACCTAAATCACGGTAGCTGACTAAATAAGTATTTTTATCGCGTTCAGGGTCGGCACTGATTTCTATTTCTTTGTTATGGCAAAAGTATCTTAGGGTATAGGAAAAAGAAGGTTTATCTTTTTCATTCCTATCGTTTTTACCCATAATTAAATCACGAAAAAGTACAGCCAAGGCCTCAAGTACGTTAGATTTACCCGTGCCGTTCCAGCCAATGACAAGAGTGATCCATTCTTGCTCTTCAAAGTCGATGGTGACATTTTTTAGGTTTTTAAAACGCTGGCACTCGCCTTCGCGATCTGATCCGATAGTAAATGAAGCTAGGCGCATTAGTTTTCCTTAACGTCTTGCGTGGTCAATTTTAATTGGTCGAAGTGACCTAGACGATGAATTTGGATTTTGCCTGCTTTTTCTAATTTACGCAGTTCGCTGTAAATTTCTTCGATACGATCGGTTGAGGTTTTATCCACAATGCCACATTTTTCAAAGGCATCTTGGGCATCAAGCCAGCCATCAGCTGCGGTTAACACTTCGAGTAAGGTATTCATCAGATTAACTTTTTTTTTAGGTCTACTAGGTTTACGGGGTTTAGGCATTTTGGCTAAGGCTTCACGCTCACGTTTGATTTTTTCGAGCAACACTGAAGCAGATTCGTCATTAGGGTGTTGCGGTACCAGTTGTCCTGAAAACGCCGACTTTAAGATATTTTTACGCTGGGCTTGGGAAGCTGTTAGAGCCGCGAGCGTATATTCCTCTTGTTTTGCTAGAAGAGTTAACTCTTCCTCAAGCAATTCTATTATTCGCTTTTGCTCTACTGCTGGAGCTAATGGCACAGGGAACTTTTGCAAAATTCCTTTGTTAATTGAGGCAAGATTCGTCGTTTGTTTACCTGCATTCTGAAACCATAATTTTCCAAATGTGTTTCCGTGATGTGAGATAAACTCGGGGACTAAATCAGTCACAAAAGCCCGCATACGAAATACATGATTTTGATGAATACAATTATCCACTTCGCCATACCATACCCATCCACGACCTAACTTATCCCTGTCACCGCCTTCGTTAAACAAAATATCACCTGGCATTAACGTATATTTTTTTATATCAGATTCAGTGGCCAAAATAGTCTTGATCTCATCAAGATCCAAGAAGCCCCGCTGTACGTTAGCAACCCTAAGGTAAGGTACTTCACGCATTTTTATTTCAGCTTTTCTTTTTGTGCCTTTTGTTACACCCGAAACGATATCTCCCAACATATCTAAACTCGCCCATACCCAACCTTCTGGCAGTTCCGGTAAATCGGTAGTATCTGGTTGAACCGGTTCTGGGTATGCGTCTTGCCAGTTTTTAGGGTGTGTTTTGCCTTTTTCGGCAAACTCGGCAAGCTTTTGTTGCTGCCACTGCTCCCTACGCTGTTTTAAAATTCGCACTAACAGTTGTTCACCCGTTTCTTGCACTTTGGTGCGATTTTCCTCTCGCCATTGCTGGGTCAGTGAACCTTCAACGGCACTTTTTAACAGAGATTGACGATATTGGTTGAGTTTGATTTGTGCGGCTTGGAGTTCATTATCCCCAGCCTCAAGTTCAGAGAAAAGTTCTTCGAGTTTATCTACTATGCGGAGCTGTTCAGCTTTGGGAGGCAAATTAAATGGTAGGTTATTTAGAACGATTGGATCTATGTGTGGGATGCCAACGCCCTTTGTCTGCGCATTAAGTGTTTTGTAAATAGATTCAAAAAAATAGGCGAGGAGCTTAATATCGACTAAGTCTGATGTTACTTTAGCCAACGTTGAACCCACGTACCCACTAATTCCGCGTCCTGATAGCCCGGCTCTTGCTCCATCCCACACTAATAAAACATCTTTTTGAGTACAGCAAACGGCTTCTTGCTCTGGTGCATATTCAGTAATTATGCCTTTTTCAAAAGCTTTTATGTTGATGTATGGGATTGTTCTTAATTCTGACTTTTCACCTAAATCACGAGGCTTTTTACCTTTTTGAGTCTGAATGACTTCCGACAAAGGTAAAGTTAACCAATTTTTGGGAAGTTGAGCCGTTTCGATTTCACTCACGCAATATAATCCTGATTTATTTCGGTCGCGGGGCACCTGGTTCGTTGCTAATGGCATTAGTAACCTTGTTTAAGCTAAACCTAAACGGTTTCAGGCTTTTTGTAAACCTCCTTGTCGAAAAAGAGATTGTAGACAAATCCATTAAGCTCGGCTTGATCAGCTAGCGGTAAAAGATTTTAGCTCTGAACCTATTCTAATTAGCAATTTGAATAGGGGGACATTATATCGGTGAGGTGCAGTTAGTTACTGGTTTTTTCCTTGTTATTTGTGGAGTTTACTATAGCTGTAGTCGCAAGAAACATGATTAACGAAGGGTTTTAACCACCAGGCCTGGTGGTTGTTATTTTTTGGGTTTTAGGAGCAAGATAAGGAAGAGTGTCATAGCGCTCACGACAATGGCAGGGCCGGATGGTAAATCTAGATAGTAAGATAAGATTAAGCCGGTTGCGACACTAAAGCTGGCGGTGAAAAAGGTGTAACCCAACATTTGTTCGGGCGTATTGGCTAAACGGCGAGCGGTGGCGGCGGGTAAAATCAGCAGTGAGGTGATGAGTAAAATGCCCACAATTTTCATGGCGACCGCAATCACCAATGCGAGCAATAGGGTCATTTGCAATTGTAGGGCTTTGACTTTTACACCTTCAACTTGCGCGAGTTCGGTGTTGAGGGTGAGGTTAAGCAGGTCGTGCCAGTTGCGGTAAAAAAACACAAATAACAGCACCCCCAAACCGAGCATCCAATATAGGTCCTCGCGATGCACACTCAGAATATCGCCAAATAAATACCCCATAATATCGAGCTGAATATTGCCTTGTAAACTAATCACCACCAAGCCTAGCGCTAGACTACCGTGCGCCAGAATACCTAGTAAAGTATCGGTGGCTAACAAGGCACTTTGGCGCAGTTGATGCAGACTAATCACAATAATAAACGAGGTGATGAGAATCGCGAGGGTTAAATGGATTTGTAAAATCAGCCCCAAGCCGATCCCTAATAAAGCCGAGTGCGCGAGGGTTTCACCGAAGTAAGCTTGACGTTGCCAGACTACAAATACGCCCAGCGGCGCGGCTAACCAAGCCGCCAACAACCCGGCGCTAAGCGCATAAAGCATAAAGGGGTCTAGCGTCATAAAAATTATCCGTGTTTACAGTGGTCGTGGTGATGTTGATAAAGTGCGTGCTCGGGCAAATCTGTACCAAATTGCGCGATAAAGCTTGGGTGGTCGCGCAAGCTTTGAACCGTACCTGAACAGCACACGTGCTGGTTTAAGCAAATGACTTCATCGGTGTGTTTCATCACCAAATGCAGATCGTGGCTGATCATTAATACACCGCATTGGCGTTTTTGTTGTTGCTCATGAATAAGCTGGTATATTTGACTTTGGCTTTGTAAATCAATGCCTTGCACCGGTTCGTCCAGCACCAATAAATCTGGGTTACGAATTAGCGCACGTGCCAATAAAACCCGCTGCATTTCACCGCCCGATAAGGACTGCACCGCTTGGTTTAAGTGGCTTTCGACCTGGAGTTCTTGTGCGATGGTTTCGATCTGTGTGGTATTATGTTCTGCCTTTTTTAAGCCCAGTTGTAAAAAACGTTTAACGGTTAAAGGCAGGGTCGGATCAATTTGGATTTTTTGCGGCATAAAGCCAATCACCAAGTTTTGGTGATGCACGACCTGGCCTTGGGTAGGCTTAAGAATCTTCAGCAGAATTTTAACCAGGGTGGATTTACCCGCGCCGTTCGGTCCAATTAGGGTAATGATTTGATTGCGTTTAATTTGAAAATCAATATCGTGCAACACACGATTGTCACCAAAACGGTGTTGAATCTGGTGTGCACTAATCAATAAATTAGATGGTGTGTCGGCCGAGGCGCTGGGTTGGGTCTGGTTCATAATGGCTATTTTACAGGGAGACGCAAGCAAATGCGAAGCGCGATACGGATTTTTATATTAAGCCTGAGTTTATTGGTAGCGAATCAAGTTCAGGCTTTAAATGTGGTGGTGTCGATTCCGCCCTTAGCCGCGATGGTGATGCCGTTATTGGATGAAGATGATGAGTTGCATGTTTTGCTCAGCCCGGGGGCGTCTCCGCATGGTTTTCAGCTCAAGCCCAGCCATATGCGCCAAATTCAAAACGCTGATATTGTAGTGTCGGTCGGCACCGGAATCGATGCTTGGCTGCTGCGTGCGCTGCGTAATTATGATGGTAGCCAAGTGGTGATGCGCCAACAACCAGGCCTGGTGCTTTTACCCAAACGCGATGGTGGGATTTGGCAAGATTTGGATCACGATCATGCACATGAGCACGATCATGGTCATGCTGAGGATGAAGCGAAACCGCTTGAGGATATCCGAACCGATGGGCACATTTGGTTAAGTTATCAAAACGCGCGCCTTTTAATTCAAGAGTTTAGTCAGCAGCTTCAAGCCTTGCAGCCTTTACGGCAAGGCGCGATTGTGGCGCGTGAGCAGGCCACGTTAGACAGCTTAAATGAAGCTCACCAGGCCTGGTGGTTAAAAATGGAACCTTATCAAGCCCAGCGTTTTGTGGTGATGCATGATGCCTATCAATATTTTGAACAGAGTTTTGGTTTGCAAGCCTTAGGCACCATTCATGTGAACCCGGAGGTACCGCCTAGTATGCGTGCGGTGCAAGATTTACGTGAATTGATTCGAGGCCAAAAAGTTAAGTGTATTTTTAAAGAACCACAGTTTCCAGAGTCGCGTTTAGCGCCAGTTTTGCAAGGCTTGGAGGTGTCAATCGGCACGCTTGATCCGCTCGGTTTTGATGGTAAAGTTCAACCTTACGAGGCGTTTTATGATCGGCTAGTGAGTGATTTCACCGCATGCTTCCAGTAACCCCTTGTGTTTGTTTATTGGGTTGGCCGGGGGCGGGTAAAACTCGTTTGCTAAATGGCTTGCAGGCTAATCAAGCTTTAAACTTAAGAGAAGCACCAGGCCTGGTGTTTGATGTGCGAGATGATGAGCAGGGTTGGGTGGTGATTGATGCTCGCAGCCCGATTGAAGATAAAGCTGAACTTACTCAGTTGATGAACGCGGGCGATGCGATTGTATTAATGTTTTGGCAGGAGGTAACCCTCGACCAGCAGGCCTGGTGGTTAGAGCAGTTAAAACAGATGGCGCCTCAAAAACCCTATGCAACCAGTTTATATGAAAGCTTGTCAGGTGCGCGGATTAAAGCTTTGCTAGCCGCGCCCAAAGCGGCGCTTAATCCAGGTTGGCCTGAGTTGCAAAGTTTTGAGTTTTCGCTGCCTAAAGTGGTACTCGAGCATTTAATGTTTGTGCTGGACAGTGCCAAACAAAATCTGGCGGTTGATTTTTGGCGTGTGCAGGCTGTCCTGAACACGCAGGAGTATGTTAATCCAGTCGCACTCGAAGGCACACGGTTTAGATGGGATACGTTTGGTGCTGATAAAGAGTCCATCCCAATAGGGCAGATTCGTATTGTGGGGCGAGGTTTAAATGAGAACGATATAACCGCTTGGTTAGATGCTTGTCATGCGCCTGCAGGCTAGACTTTTTCTGAATAACCAACTAAAATGGTAAGAATTGTTTTAACAAGTGAATTTTCGATGACGCAGACCACTCAATACCAAGAAATTAATGATATTTTGCAAAAAAACCAGCACTACAAAGAAGGTTTTTTTACTACAACAGCAGTGGAAACCTTTGCGAAGGGTTTGAATGAATCCGTCGTACGTGCGATTTCGGCGAAAAAGCACGAGCCACAGTGGATGTTAGATTTCCGTCTCAAGGCTTTTAAACATTGGCAGACGATGATTGAGCCGCATTGGGCGAAAGCCGAGTACGAGCCGATTGATTATCAGGATTACAGCTATTATTCCGCCCCCGAATGCGGTAGTTGTTCTGAATCCTGTGATAAAGCATTGGACGGCAAAGATCATACTCAAGCCAATCAGATTGACCCAGAAGTAGCGAAAGCTTTCGCTTCACTAGGGGTGCCGATCAATGATGATGGTGAAGCCAATATTGCGGTGGATGCAATTTTTGACTCGGTGTCGATTTCGACCACCAAGCGTGATGACTTGGCTAAATTAGGCATTATTTTTTGCTCCTTCTCGGAAGCCGTGCATGATTATCCTGAACTAGTTCAGCAGTATATTGGTACGGTAGTGCCGCATCACGATAACTTCTTCGCCGCCTTAAATTCAGCGGTCGCGTCGGATGGGACATTTGTGTATGTGCCACCGGGGGTGCGTTGCCCGATTGATTTATCGACTTATTTCCGTATCAACGAAGCCAAAACCGGCCAGTTCGAGCGCACCATTTTGATTGCTGATAAAGGCAGTTATGTGAGTTATCTGGAAGGTTGTTCGGCACCGGTACGTGATACCTATCAGTTGCATGCCGCGGTGGTTGAGGTGATTGTGCATGAAGACGCCGAAGTGAAATATTCCACCGTGCAAAACTGGTATCCGGGTGACGATGATTGCCAAGGCGGGATTCTGAACTTTGTAACCAAGCGTGGAATTTGCGAAGGCAAAAATTCAAAACTGTCTTGGACCCAAGCGGAAACCGGTTCGGCGATTACTTGGAAGTATCCAAGCTGTATCTTAAAAGGTGATAACTCAATTGGAGAGTTTTATTCGGTAGCCTTAACCAACCGTCGCCAACAAGCCGACACCGGGACTAAAATGATCCATATCGGTAAAAACACCAGCAGTACGATTATTTCCAAAGGCTTGTCGGCTGGGCGCAGTGATAACACCTATCGTGGTTTGGTTAAAATTCTACCGTCAGCCGAAGGCGCGCGTAACTTTACCCAGTGCGATTCGATGTTAATTGGTGATCAATGTGGCGCACATACCTTCCCTTATATTGAGGTGGAAAATCCAACCGCTCAGGTTGAACACGAAGCCACCACCTCGCGCATTGGTGAAGACCAGTTGTTTTATTGTCAACAGCGCGGCATTAGTGAACAAGATGCGATTTCCATGATCGTAAACGGTTTCTGTAAAGAAGTGTTTAAAGAGCTGCCGCTCGAATTCGCACAAGAAGCGGAAGAGCTGTTGGCAATAAGCTTGGAAGGCTCGGTCGGTTAAGTTTAATTCGGTTCAGCAAGTTGGTTTTGTATCTATTTAAACCAACCGGCTGAGCAAATACAATCCAATTTTTAACGCAAAAGCAAAGACGAAGACTATGTTATTAAACATTAATAATCTACACGCCCAGGTCGAAGAAAAATCGATTTTGAAGGGCATAAATTTGCAACTGAACCCAGGTGAAGTCCATGCGATTATGGGGCCAAACGGCTCAGGCAAAAGTACCTTGTCGAGCGTTTTGGCTGGCCGCGAAGAGTATGAAGTAACTGAGGGAAGCGTTCAATACGACGGTGAAGATTTGCTGGAAATGGATGCCGAAGCGCGAGCACGTAGAGGCGTGTTTCTGGCGTTTCAATACCCGGTCGAAATTCCAGGTGTATCCAATAAGCTGTTTATGCAGACGGCTCTGAACGCGGTGCGTAATGCACGAGGCCAGCCGCCATTAGATATGTTTGACTTTGAACAGGTCGCGGCCGAACAAATGAAAAAACTCGAAATGTCGCCGGTTATGTTGGAGCGTTCAGTGAATGTTGGCTTTTCGGGCGGCGAAAAGAAACGTAACGACATTTTTCAGATGGCGATGTTAGAGCCTAAACTTTGCATTATGGATGAAACCGACTCGGGGTTAGACATTGATGCTTTGCGCATCGTGGCAGAAGGGGTCAATGCTTTGCGCTCACCCGATCGCAGCTTTCTAATTGTCACCCACTATCAACGTTTGTTGGATTACATTAAACCCGATCACGTGCACGTATTGTATGACGGCCAAATCATTAAGTCGGGCGGTTTTGAATTAGCACAAGAATTAGAGGAGAAGGGGTATGACCACCTTATCCAAGCCTATCAAGAAGCATAGTCCGGTCGCGCAAAACGCGATGAGCTTTTATCAGCAGCAGGTTGAGGCGTTAATCGCGTCTGAGTCGGATGTGGCTTTGGTCGCGTTTCGGCAACAAGCCAGCCAACACTTTGCCGAGCAAGGTTTTCCGACACGTCGCGACGAAGACTGGAAATACACACCGCTAAATGCGTTTTTACAAACCCATTATCACCGTACCGGTGTGGCGCATGTCAGTGACGTTGATATTAAGCCGTTTTTACCACCGTTTGATGTGATGCATTTGGTGTTTGTGGACGGTTATTTTAGTGAACGTTTTTCAGATGATTTGAGTGAGTTGCCGGATGGTTTGAGCATTGAGTCAGTTAAAGATGCACTGGACTTTAAGCAAGGTTATACCGCGTTTTTATCGCATGAAATGGGCATTGAAAAAGAAGCCTTTGGCACTTTAAATTCGATGCTGTTTGATGACGGCGTGGTGATTCAGCTTGAACCGCATTGTGTTGTTGAGCGCCCCATTTTATGTACCTATGTGCAAACTCAGAATGAGCATGCCAATACAATTCGTAACCGTGTCACCCTAGCACACGGCGCGCAGTTAACCTTATTGCAGCAACACGTTAGCTTGAACAATGAACTAAATGCGTTTGATAATGTGGTGACCGAAATTAATGTGGCCGAAAACGCCCTGTTAAACCAAGTGGTATTGCAGGCGCTTAATTCATCGTCTGTGTATTTTGGACTGCAGTTCGTCGATCAAGCTAAAAACTCAATGTTCCGCACTCATTATATTGGTTTGGGTTCGAGTCTTTCGCGTCATCAAAATGTGTTGCGTATGACTGAAGAGCATATTGAATCCGAACAAAGCAGTGCTTGCTTTGCGAATGGGCAGCAAATTATGGATACACGTACCCATACTGAGCACCAGGCCTGGTGGGGCAAAAGCCGTCAGTTGCATAAGTTGGTGTTAGATGATCATGCAGTGGGTGTATTTAACGGCATGATAAAGGTGGCGCGCGAAGCACAAAAAACCGACGGTCAGATGGATAATAAAAATCTGTTGTTATCCGATAAAGCCAAGGTAGATAGTAAGCCACAGCTCGAAATATATGCCGACGATGTGAAATGTTCACACGGTTCAGCTTCCGGTCAAATCAGTGATGAGCAGATATTTTATCTGCGCGCTCGTGGGATCAATGCCGATGACGCACGCCGTTTAGTCACGCAAGCCTTTTTGCTTGAGCCGCTTGAGTCGATTAGTTTAACGCCGGTGCGTCATTGGTTAGCCGAAAAACTAATGCATAAGCTAAACGCTTAAAACCCTATCGATCCGTCTTTATCACTCAAGCTTTCTTCCATGAAAATAGTCTTGGGTGAGCTAACAATTTTCAAAGGTGAATATGTTTGATCAGGCCGCGCTAAAAGCACAATTTCCAATCTTATCTTTATTTGAAAAAGGCCATCCTTTGGTCTATTTGGATAACGCTTCTACTAGTCAAAAACCCATAAAAGTTATTGAAGCCGTTAATCGTTACTATCGCGAACAAAATGCCAATGTGCATCGTGGCGTATATGGTTTAAGTGAACGCGGCACCGAAGCTTTTGAAGCGGTAAGAGAGCAGGTTCGGAGTTTACTTAATGCGCGTTCTTATAAAGAAGTGATTTTTGTCAGAGGGGCGACCGAAGCGATTAATTTAGTTGCGCAAAGTTGGGGGCGCGCTAATTTGGTGGCGGGTGATGAAGTGATTGTGTCTGAAATGGAGCATCATTCAAACCTCGTGCCTTGGCAAATGCTGCGTGATCAACTGGATATTAAGGTGGTTAAATGGCCAATTAATGCGCAAGGCGAGTTAAGTTTGGATGATTTGGCTAAATTGATTAATCCACGCACCAAGTTGATTGCGGTTACCCAAATGTCGAATGCGCTGGGTACGATTAATCCAATTGAGCAAATTGTAAAACTGGCACGCAAAACGGATATAAAAGTTTTGGTGGATGGAGCGCAATCCATTTCGCATATGGCGGTGGATGTTCAGGCGTTAGACTGCGACTTCTTTGTGTTTTCGGGTCACAAAATGTATGGACCAACTGGTATTGGCGGTTTGGTTGCCAAGCAGGATTTATTAGAAGCCATGCCACCGTATCAAGGTGGTGGCGACATGATTTATTCGGTCACCTTTGATAAAACCGAATACAACGAGCTGCCCTATAAGTTTGAAGCCGGCACACCCAATATTGCCGGGGTAATTGGCTTGGGTGCCGCTATCGAGTTTATTCAGACGTTAGGATTTAAACAAATTGCGAGCATTGAAAACGATTTGCTGAAATACGCCACCCAGCGTTTAACTGAGATTGATGGCTTGCGTATTATAGGTACCGCGAAAAATAAAGGAGCGGTGGTCTCGTTTGTTATAGAAGGCGCACACCCACATGATTTAGCGACCTTGCTGGATCAAGATGGGGTCGCGGTGAGAGCCAGTCATCACTGTGCAATGCCAGTGATGCAAAAGTTTGATGTGCCGGCCACCGTGCGTGCTTCGTTTGGTGTTTATAACACCTGTGAAGATGTTGATCGTTTAGTAGATTCTGTGAATGAAGCGCTGGATATGTTACGCTAATCATCAACTGGGCATCTCGATTAACCCCTGGTTGATTCTGCGGGACTTAAAGGTCACTTATTCT
>NZ_JACUTY010000125.1 GCF_014859555.1 Thiomicrospira sp.
GCCACCAGCGTGCTTTTACCGGCATCGGATGTGCAGCCTTGAATCATCAGGGTGGCAGATTTTGTCATTTATAACTTGCCTCGAATACCGACAAAGAACTGTGTGCCGCCATTTCCATAAACATAACTAGGTGTAACCCCGTCAGCTTCATACGCTGAAACCGCCGGAATATAGTTTTCATCAAATAGGTTTTGAACTTTTCCGTACAGGCTGATGTGTTTAGTTAGTTCATAGTCCGCTGTTAAGTCGGTCACAAAGTATTCGCCAATTTGAGCACCTTGTTGATCCGCTTTGTCATAGGTTTTACCGATATAGCGGGTTTCTAAACCTAAATGAGTTTTAGTTAAACCGTAATAGTCTAAACTTAAACTTGCTTGTTGCTCAGGACGTCTCGCAAAGGATTCACCTTCATCATTTTTCGCACTCAGGTAGCCATAACCTAAAGAGAAATCTGTTTCAATAGCATCAAAACTATTCGTGTAAACCGCTTCTAAGCCTTTAAATGTCGACTCACCGGAAATATTTTCATAAATGGCGTTAGGCCATCCGCCCGCGTAATTAATTTTATTTTTCGTTGTTTGGTAAAAATAAGTTAATTCAAAACCTGAGTAGCCAACAGTTAAATCAAAAACTTCAGAGGATTCAGGTTTGATTGTGGAGTTAGCTACTTCATTGATAGTGGGGGCACGGTAAGCCGTACCAAAATTAGTAGCAACAAACGTATGATCATTAAACCAGTTTTTAATCCCAAGCTTTCCAGTTAATTTGTCTTCAAATGCATTGTATTTATCGGCTCTTAAAGCTTGAGTAATTATAAGATTTTGGTTATTGAACAGGTTGGTGTTAGTAATGCCGAGTCCTGTATTGGTATAGCCTTGGCCATTAAGTTTATTCTCGATTTTCTTTTCGTTGACAGATATTTGGACTTGATGAAGGCCATATTGGTAGCGAGCAAGCGCTCCCATATCAACAACAGAACTTTCTGCTTTAAATGGGAAATTGTCAAAACTTTCGCGCTGAATTTGATTATCTTGCGCATAGAGTTTTAACCTTAATTGATTAAAGTTGCCTTGATAATTTATTTGTCTAAGGGTTGAGGTGAAATTATTGTAAAAGTCAGCATCGGGATCAGTTGTACCATCATAATCAACCGTCGCATCTGATTTTTGTAAGTTTGTTTCTATGCGTTGTGTCGGTGTTAGATTGATCCCAAGTTTTAAACTTAAATCCGTTTGTTGAAAACCATCTTTTTCAAAGTCGTACTCTGATTTTCTGTAGGGTTTAACTGAAGAAAATCCATCAGTTTTTACATTAGCGAAGCCAAGCAAGAAATCGAATTTTTCATTGCCATCACCTATCTGTGAAGATAATTTACGATATTGGTTTGAGCCAGTTTCAAGATTGGCGTTAAGAATGGTTCTTTTTTCAGTCTTGCGGGTAATAATATTGATTACGCCAGCAACGGCGTCAGCTCCCCAAATACCAGATTGAGCACCTTTTACGACTTCAATACGCTCAACATTATCAATTAATAAATGGTTAAAGTTAGCGCCACTTAATCCCATTGGCTCGTTAATCGTGACACCATCAATCAAAACTAAAATATTTTTACCATCTAATCCACGCATATAGAGAGTTGTAGAGCTTCCCATCGTTCCGTTACTATAGCTACTAATACTAGGTACAGCTCGCAGTGCTTCGGCCACAGTTTTATACTGACGCGCCTCAATTTCTTCACGCGTGATAACGTGCATATTGGCGGTGACTGTGCGTTGGGTTTGTTCGGTGTTACTGGCCGTGACCACTATCTCGGAAAGTTGATTTTCAGCCATGACCAGGCCTGGTGCTAGGCATAAAGCCGCGATTAGCGGTTTAA
>NZ_JACUTY010000126.1 GCF_014859555.1 Thiomicrospira sp.
TATCACAATAGCCGAAAAGTTATCGGTGATGTGAAAAACATGACCATTTCCCGCAAAGGCGGTTACTGGTAAGTGTCGATTCAAACTGAATACGAAGCGGCAATCATAATGATTTAATTCCCTAATCAAAAATGTCTAGATAGAGGCGTTCTATCACAATGATTTCATCGGGGGTTAATGCACTAAACTCTTTTTCTTGTGCTCTTTTCGATAAACGTCCATCGTTTTGTTGTAAAAACCGAATCAGCAAGTCTATTAAACGGCCAGGCATATCCAGCATATTGGTAATTTTGCCAACAAACGCATCATGCTTAATCAAGTAATTGACCTCGTTAGGCAAGCTTACCTCAATCGTGTGCTCGACACATTCATACAAAAACTCGGTTTGTTGCGTCGCGTCAAAAAAACGGTATAAGTCCAAAGTATCGTTAACGACTTCAACATTATTTTGTTGGGTTGGTCGCCATGCTATAAAAGGTAAACGGGGCTTTGAGTAGCTTTCTAAAATTTGGCGGTATTGATCAATACGTTCCAAAATCACAGCCGAAATTGGAAATACAATTCCTTTAGGAACAAAGCCAGATTCCGCTAAAATATGATGCAATAAATAGCGATGCAATCTACCATTACCGTCTTCAAAAGGGTGGATAAACACAAAACCAAAGGCGAGTTGGCTGGCGATTAACACGGCCGGATAGTCACTATTTATAAGTAAATCATAGGCCTCAAAAAACCCTTGCATGAGTTGATCTAAATCTTCTGCTTTAGCTGAAACATGCTCTGGCAAAGGTAAGCCCGTTGCCCGATCATGATTACCAATAAAGCCACCGTTAAACCTAAGGCCAGGCATAACAAAACGATAATCAGAAATAACAACAGACTGTAATCGTTCAAGCTCTTCAAGACTTAATGCGTTTTTACCCGCTTCAGCCACAACCCTACCCCAGCGTTCAATCCGAGTATGAGCAGGCTGTTCGCCTTCTATGCTGTATGAGGCTTTAGTATCTGCCAATAATAAAAAAGCCGCTGCTCTACTTAATAAATCTGAGTGACAAGCGTTGGTTTTCTCTAACGCCACATTAGACAAGTTTTTTTTTAATAAGGCTTCAAGCTTCTCAGTACGTCTAACTAATGGACAAAAGTAAAGATTACCTGGTAGATTATTAATAATACGGTAGCGTTTTTCTTTACGTTCAGGCCCTGCAAATTGAAGCTTGCTATTAACCAGCCCGGCATAATTCCCTTGTTTTAAATCAGGTAAATCGAGCTCACACTCAAGCAGCCATTCAAACAAAAACCAAATTTTTCGGCTATATAGGCTAGTAGGTTCATTGCGAACAATTTGCTCAACATCTTTAGCTTCAATTTTGACAAATAAAGCGTTCAATACCCACAAACATAAACCCTCATATTTCAGAGCAAAAGTAAGCTGTGAAAATAAATCTTGGCTCGGTTTATGTCTTGGCGTTAAAACTTCCCAGTTAGCTGTTCTATAGCGTTTATGTTTTTCACCTGTTGCAAAAATAATATCGGGTAAAGGCACAGTTAAGGCATACTCAGCAATTAAAAAGCTATAACCCGCTAGAGTCAAATTCTTTTCAGGTGGTGTTAAAAGCATGAAAAACCCTTACTTATCATGAAATATTGATATATATTACATCAAACATGAAAAACAATTACAAAATTAAACATTCTATCCAACACCTCATCAATCGCCACCACTGGTTTCGAGCCCAACAAAGCTTGTGCCTTAGAGCCACTCACCTGCACGTTACCACAACCCACCTCCATCAACGCGCGCTTACACAAGTCCTCAGAGGAAACGCATAACGGTATTACAGTAGCGGCAGGCCTGCATTCCCAC
>NZ_JACUTY010000127.1 GCF_014859555.1 Thiomicrospira sp.
GCTTTCTTGTTTGAGTGTTGTTACATGTGGTTGTTCTGGATTTAGATAATCAGTTTCTCGTGCCTCTTTACTAGCTATAGACATTTTGGCAATAAAATCGGCTTTTGTTTGCGCCGCTTGTGCTTCATTTACGCTGGCGCCTATAGATGTACCCGAACGCAATAATTGTTTTGATAAAACGAATTCTTTATGCTCTTTGACCAAAAACTTATATAAATTTACAACTCTGATGGCAAATTGGAAGCTTTTATCTAGCACAATATTTTCAACACTCATGCCATTCACCATTCAAAATTAAACATTCAAGCGCAAGCGCTCGCACCAGGCCTGGTTGTTTAGATACCATTGTACGGTTTTGCGTATGCCGGATTCGAAGGTTTCTTGTGGTGTCCAGCCGAGTTCACGTTGGATTTTACTGGCGTCGATGGCGTAACGCATGTCATGGCCTGGGCGGTCTTTTACAAAGACCTTGAGGTCTTTGTAATGATTAATTTTTAATGTTGAATTTTTAATGGTTTTATTTTGTGCAATTGGGGCAAGTTCGTCGAGAATCTCACAGATTTTATCCACGACTTCGATGTTTTGTTTTTCGTTGTGGCCGCCGATGTTGTAGGTTTCGCCTAGTTTGCCCTGTGTGGCAACGAGTACTAAGGCGCGGGCGTGGTCTTCTACGTAAAGCCAGTCGCGGATTTGATTGCCTTTGCCATATACGGGGAGTGGTTTGCCTTCTAGTGCGTTAAGGATCACTAGTGGAATGAGTTTTTCCGGAAAGTGATATGGGCCGTAGTTGTTTGAGCAGTTTGTGACTAGGGTTGGTAAACCATAGGTTCTTTGCCATGCTCGCACTAGATGGTCTGAGCCTGCTTTTGATGCGCTGTAGGGTGAACTTGGGGCGTAAGCCGTTGTTTCTTGAAACAACGGCAATTTTGAATTTTTAATGTTCAATTCTAAATTATCTTGGTTTAATTCATCATTCAAAATTAAACATTCAGAATTATCGTCTGGGTGTGGCAAATCACCATAAACTTCGTCAGTCGAGATATGGTGAAAACGGAAGTTGGCTTTTTTGTCGCCTTGCAGGCCTGCCCAATAAGCTCGTGCTTGTTCGAGCAAGGTATAAGTGCCGACGATATTGGTTTGAATAAACTCGCCTGGGCCGTCGATGGATCGATCTACATGCGATTCCGCAGCCAAATGCATCACGATGTCCGGCTGGTGTTGTGTGAATACACGCTTGAGTTCGGCGGCATCGCAAATATCGACCTGCTCAAACGCATAGCGTGGATTGTCAGTTACGCTTTTAAGCGATTCAAGGTTTCCAGCATAGGTCAGTTTATCGACATTGACGACGGCAAAGTCTGTTTCGTTGATAATATGGCGCACCACAGCACTACCAATGAACCCTGCCCCGCCGGTGACAAGAATTTTAAGTTTTGAGTTTTGATCGCTCTTCATAGTTTATCTTTAATGTTCAATTCTTAATTTTGAGCTGGGTAGTAACCGCCAGTTTTAGGCGCACCACTTTGTAATTTTGAATTCTTAATTTTCAATTTTTAGTTTTCTTGCTTTGTCGCTCAGTCGGTATTTTTGCTTTGGACTTTTGGGCGAATCGGGGTATTTCATTTCAAGCAAACCTTGTTTAATTGAGGGTTGCAGGTAGTCGTATAAAAAGGTTGGTCGATGACTTAGGCCAAGTTGTTTCATAATTTCTTGGCTATTTATTTCTTGCTCATCAACTGCTTTAAGCAAACGCCCGACTTGTTCGGTGACTTGTTCGGTTACACCGCCACTTACACCCTCAACCATTTCTGTAGTTTGTTTTTGTTGGTTGTAGCCGTCTTTTGAATTTTGAATTTTGAA
>NZ_JACUTY010000061.1 GCF_014859555.1 Thiomicrospira sp.
AGATACAAATGGACACCTCGATTAACCCAGAATGAATTCTGGCAACGCCAAGTTTGTCAGATCAAGGCGAGAACGTGAAGGAATGTCTAGACCTTGCAAACGTTCACAACGCGGAGCTGGTAAACTTGGCTAAGCCCCTTCGGGCGGGGCTTACATGCCCTGCGGCCTTTAAAAATTATGTAGGCGTAGGGAAGGCCACTTCTTCGTTGTTACGACTCTTGGCCATAGAATGACTAAGGCCGGCGAGTCGCGCCTAGAATAAGTGACCTTTAAGTCCCGCAGAATTTTATTCTGGGTTAATCGAGGTGCCCAGATACACAATCAAGGCCGATAAAACTTGAATACGAACCGCATTCGGGTTTTGTCCGATAAAGCGTTTGATTTTTAGGTTCTGTTTAACCCATTTGAAAAATAACTCAATTTGCCAACGCTGCTGCGCAATCTCTTGAGCTGAACGCTTAAAGTCGTTGGTAATGAGCGCTAGATTTGCTTTACCGTCTTCACGCTTGACGACAACTCGGCGCATTTGGAATGAACCGAGCCGTTTTTGCTGATTGAAACCGCTAAACTCAATGCACTGGTCTTGGAGAATGTGCGGATCTTGTGGATCTAACAGATAGGATTGAA
Source organism: Thiomicrospira sp. (assembly GCF_014859555.1). Taxonomy (GTDB): domain Bacteria; phylum Pseudomonadota; class Gammaproteobacteria; order Thiomicrospirales; family Thiomicrospiraceae; genus Thiomicrospira. The sequence goes on from NZ_JACUTY010000061.1 coordinate 628, forward strand.
CAACATTGAATACTGCGCTCTTTTGTAACCGACTCACCAGCTTGATTTGCTGTTCACTCAGTTGCTTCCACCATTGATAATCAATGTAGCCCTTATCCATGACATGGGTTGAGCCAGGTTCCAGCTCCCACATACGCGCTTGGTTAATGTCTTGCACATTCGCATCGGTCAACTCAAAACATACCGGTACTTGGTTGGATAGTTCCAATTGCATGTGCAATTTAAAGCCTTTGATGCGTGAGCCGCGTAACGCCCAATCATAACCCTGTCCAAACAATTGAATGGGGCTTGAGTCCATCAAGTAGGTAAAGGTATTGAGCTGTTTGCGTAATCGGCGGTTTACCTGACCCATCAAGTGCTGGCATAAGGCAAGATAGACATCGGCAGAACGTTTTGCATTGGCTTCCGATAAGGTGCTGCGCTTAAGCACATGAACACCGAGATGATAGTGATGGTGCGCTTATGCGTTAAAGCCTTTGGCGTGTTTATCGGTTTGGTATTGGGTGACTAAGGAATTAAATGTGGTGCGAATGGGTTTTAAAAATTGCGCGAATCGAGTAGAGTTAAACACAGCCGTCGTCTCCTTTTTGAAGTCTTTCTTTTGTCGGAAATACCTCTATCCTAGGAACAACGGCTTTTTTGTCAACCCCTCATAATTTATTCCGGACACTAGTGCCAGGCCTGGTGGTTTAAAACAGTTCAATCTCACCTTCGTCCATCGTACCCGTACTCACACGACGCATACGTTTACCTTCAATCTCTTGGCGTTCTGCGTGCATGGTCTGTCTAAACTCTTCTAAACGCTCTTTATACTCATGCGCTGAAGAAGCTGGGTTTTCTTTGCTTTCTTCCAAATACTGGTTAATTTGGCGCGAGAAACTACTCAAGTTTTCAAGGTGGTTCATGACCTGTTCAACCAACTGACGTACGATATCTTCAAACTGCAACGAACGCACCGCATTTGATACGCTATGTTCGATTCCACTGATGATGCCCGACACATCACTTAACTTGGTCGATATGGTTTTGTTCATTGATTCAAGATCACCCAACATATCATTAACACGTGTTTGCGAGGTAGACGCTTGCTCCATGTCTTTACTTGCCATTTCACTTACAATTCCGCGCACTTGATCAACCGTATGACGCGCTTTCTGCGCCTTTAAGCGAATCTGTTCGTTTAATTGGTTAGAATTTAACGACAACTTACGCACCTCGTCCGCGACCACCGCAAAACCACGCCCTGCTTCGCCGGCTCGCGCGGCTTCAATCGCCGCATTTAACGCCAATAAATTGGTTTGATCGGCAATGCCTTTTACATCCTCAAGCAAAGTGAAAATCGCTTCGATTTGCGCCACCATGTCGTCAATTTTGCTCATGGTCTGATTACTACGTTTACTGCCGTTCGAAATCATATCAATCAGCTGCTGTAACACCTGTTTAGTTTCATCCGAGAATTTTTCAATACTCATGCCTTCGCCCGTACCACCCAAATTCGCAAGTAACGACAAGACGAGCTGGTACTGCTCATTGGTTTGAGAATGCAAACCGGTAAAGCTGGTGTTTAAGGTATCAATCGCTTCGGCCACCAAATCTTTCACTTGTAGCAACTCGGTACGCACCACGTCGACTTCTTCATCAATAACCGCGTCTACATCACTCATGATCAACTGCAAAGAGCCACCGGATTCTCGCACACTCACCATTGGTTCGGCCTGTTGCCGAGCCCGGGAATTTGCCAAGCCTAAATTTGTAGCATTACTCGAGATTAAACGCGTCCAAACTAGCGAAATAACCACCGCAACTATCATTGGCATATATGGAATATCAAGCCACATTAAGCTAATGCCTACCAGGGTGACTAACCAAGCTGGCCAATAGAGTTTGATAATTTGAAACATGCGATGAATTCCTTCCGCTTATTGCATTTGGTGTTGAATTGTATTGGATATAAGCACTCTTTGTGCCATTTATTTTGTTACGAGGTCTAAAATAACTTTCGAGATTTTATCCAAAGCTAAGACTTGATCGGCCGCCCCCAACTTAACGGCTTCGCCAGGCATACCCCAAACCACACTGGTTTTTTGGTCCTGAGCGATGGTTGGTGAGCCTGCCTGCTGTATTTCCTGAAGACCTAACGCGCCATCGGCTCCCATGCCGGTTAATAAAACGCCAACGGCATTGATTCCCACATTTTGAGCCACCGAGCGGAACATAACATCAACCGATGGTTTATGTCGATTAACCGGCGAGCCATCATTTAAACGGCAGATATAACGCGCGCCATCTCGCTCAACCAGTAAATGCTTGCCCCCTGGGGCAATATAAACATGACCCGGCAATATTTGCTGGCGGTCTTTCGCCTCCATGACGGTCATTTGCGAAACCGAATCCATCCGAGTCGCGAATGGGCCACTAAATGCCGCCGGAATATGTTGCGATATCACAATGCCTGGACAAGAAGCCGGCATTCGCATCAACACTTCCTTAATCGCTTCTGTACCACCGGTAGAAGCCCCAATCGCAATAATTTTATCGGTGGTTTTAAAGTGGCGCGCTGGCGAAGACAGTGGTTTGATAATCGCATCCGCACTGTACTTTTCGCTGGGACGTGAAGTGGGGGTAGGCAACACTTCAACTTTAGGGTGCGACTCCTGATTCGCCACATAACGCGCATATTGGCGCTCTAAACTGGAACGAGATACAAGCGCGGCATTTTTCACTTTTTGACAAATTTCTTGACCATACTGTTCAAAAGTATGGGCTATATCTATTTTGGGCTTGGTGACAAAATCAACCGCCCCCAGTTCCATCGCCTGAAGTGTGACATCGGCGCCTTTTTCGGTTAACGACGATACCATCACGACCGCCATCGGATGTAAACGCATTAAATTGCGTAAAAAACTCACCCCATCCATGCGAGGCATCTCAACATCCAGGGTTAAAACGTCAGGATGGCGCTCTTTAATCATGTCTCGAGCCATATAAGGATCCGACGCGGCGCCCACAACCTCAATCGCTGGATCGCTATCAAGCATCGCTTGCAACATCTGGCGAACCAGAGCCGAATCGTCTACGATTAATACTTTTACCTTTTCCATAACTTTCCTTTAAGCCACGTGTGATTTAATCAAAGATCAACGTAGCTTTCGGTAAACCGTTTGGCCAAGTAATTCAAACCGGTCACATACTTTATACAAGGATTCAGAATGCCCAATGAACAGGTGACCTTCTTCTTGTAACAAATCTGCGTAACGGTTAAATAACTTACTCTGAGTAGGCTTATCGAAATATATCACCACATTTCGACAAAAAATCACATCAATTTTGTCACGAATAGGCCATTCGTTCATTAAGTTTATTTGACCAAAGTCGATAATTTGCTGCAACTCAGGTTTGACTTTTACAACCCCCGATCGCTCTCCCGTACCTTTTAAAAACCAACGTTTTTTTCTGTCTTCCGATACGCCTTTTAAACGCTCGATATTGTATACACCTCGTTGGGCGGTCTCAACAACCGTGGTATCCAAGTCGGTAGCTAAAACACGTGCATCCCAGCCAGATGGTACCGCTTCTTTTAATGTAATCGCTAACGAATAAGGCTCTTCACCAGTGGAACAGCCTGCCGACCATATACGAATTTTTTTGCTGGCTTTATTTTTAGCCAATAAATGCGGAATCACTTGATTCGTCAAGTACTCAAAGTGGTGGTTTTCGCGGAAAAAGAAAGTTAAGTTAGTTGTAATCGCGTTAATCAAATTAACAAACTCTTCTTCACCCACTTCTTCGACATAATCCAAATATTGGCTGAAACGATTCATTTGTAAAAACCGAATCCGTTTAGCCAAGCGGTTGTACACTAAGTTCTTTTTGGACTCATTCAAGTCAATGCCCGCAAAATCATAAACCAGTGATTTAACTCGTTTAAAATCCTTGTCACTAAAGTCAAATTCATTTACGCTCATAGCCAAGTCTTTCCTTCGTAAAAGCCCATAAGTTGCAGTGTAAAAAACCACGCTGTATTTAATAAGACCATTTTAAACTAAACGCAGCTTAGACTATGTCCAAAATTCAAGGCCATTTGCCTGCCAGTCCGACTTTAAAACTTAACGCCTCATCGCCGCTTGCTTTAAATTTGTTGAAGCCGCTCATTGGGCAGACAGTAAATGTGCAAGTTATGCAGGTGAACCAGGGACAAGTCAGCTTAAATCTTGGCGGACAAACCCTGCAAGCTCAAACACAACTAAACCTAAAACTAAATGACCAATTGCACGTCAAGGTAAAAGAACACCAAGGTCAAATACGGCTCCAAATTCAACCGATTAACAACCCAGCTGACAGTAGCAAGGTGTTTTTGCGACAACTGCTACCCCAGCAAATGCCCATTCAACAAACGCTAAACTTTTTATCTCAACCTCAACTGCTTCAACAGCTGCCGCCACTTATACAAGGCCAAATCAGCGCTATATTAGAACAGTTATTAAAACCGCACAGCCATTTCAACGCTAAAAACGTCAAACAAGCACTGGCAAATAGCGGAATCTTACTTGAAAACAAACTCAGCTCAAAAAACATTACACCGCAAGCTACACAAACCGACCTTAAAGGGCAGCTATTCAAACTCCAGCAAGGCCTGCAACAACTTGCAACACAAACCCGCAACCCAAGCATTACGCAAGCCTTAACAATGGTTAACCAAAGTATTAATAAAATTACCCTTAACCAGCTTCACCTTCTCGACAACACCTCATTATTAACCAACCTCCCCTTGCAACTGCCTCACCAAGTTGGTGCCATTACGCTGGAAATTAGAAACAAAGCAGACAAAGAAAAACAACATTGGGAGGTTATTTTACAAATGTCACTGCAGGAAACCGATGATGTAACCTGTAAATTAAGCCTTAAAAACGACCATCAACTCAACTGTTTTTTTCATACAGATGGCACCATACTCGCCAACCAAATACAAAGTGCCTTCCCCATTTTAAGAGAAATGTTTAACCAAGCCAGCTTGGCACTAAACCTGCTTGAGTTGAGTCTTACAAAACCCAGCTTTAGCCCCAACACTCAGCAAGTCGGATTGATCGACATTAAAGTTTAATAAAGAGATAGGCAACTGGGTTTAAGCCACCTTAACGGACTTAACACGCCTGTTATGGGATTTAACCGAATCAAAAGTGATCAGTTGAGAAGTGGAATAAGCGGGTTTTACGCATATCCATTTTACAGCCGCTATAATTACGCGTAAAATCACTCACAATTAATTTCAAACTTTAAAGAATAGAGAGAAAGACGATGTCAAAAATCTTAGCAGTTGACGATTCTAAATCCATGCGTCAAATGGTTAGCATGTCTCTTAAATCAGCTGGCCACGACGTCACAGAAGCCGAAGACGGTGCGGTTGCATTGGATATTGCGAAACGCGAACAGTTCGATTTAGTAGTCACTGACATCAACATGCCAAACATGAACGGCATTGAACTCATTAGTGCGCTGCGAGCGATGCCTAATTACAAGTTCACCCCTATCTTGTGCCTAACCACTGAGTCTTCAGGTGACATGAAAACGAAAGGCAAAGATGCGGGCGCAACAGGCTGGATTGTTAAACCCTTCAGCCCTGAAAAATTGCTGTCTGTAATTGGTCGCGTACTATAATCGATATTGCAATTAAGCATTAAGGAGCCTGTATTATGAGCAGCCAAGTTACGCTTCCGGAAAACCTAACGATTCACCATATTAACGATCACTTTTCTGAACTTAAGCAAAGCGTGATGTCTGAAAATGAGAATTTGGTATTTGATGCAGGCCAAATTGATTCGATTGATACCTCAGGCTTACAAATGCTCCTAACCTTGGTTGAAAACCTGAAATCTCGCCAAGTGCCATTTAACTGGCAAAACGTTAACAGCACACTTAAAGATAATGCGTTAAATATTGGCTTGGTTACTCAACTTCAGCTTCAATAACTTCAGGCTACCACGTGTCCGATAAACCCAGTTTAAAAGACACGCTTGCTGTCAGCCTCGAATACTCGGGGGACAGCGCTCCTAGAGTTACTGCAAAAGGGGCCGGTCACCTAGCTCAACAAATCATTGACGTCGCCAAACAACACAATATCCCAATTACTCAAGACCAGGAGCTTACCGAGCTACTCAGTCAAGTTGAACTGAATGAACAAGTACCAGCCGCCCTTTACGAAGCGGTCGCGCAAGTTTTAGTGTTCGCTTATCAGTTAAGCGGTAAGTCGTTACCCAACCCTTCTAAAAGCCCCTCCCCTGACGATTTACAAAATAAACGCAATTAAGCCCCTTAACTTGCTTGCTTCAGGTTTAAAAACCGCTATAATCTACAGCTTGTTCGGGGCATGGCTCAGCCTGGTAGAGCACCGTCATGGGGTGGCGGGGGTCGAAGGTTCAAATCCTTCTGTCCCGACCAATTTTACTTCAAAGTAAACACGTATCAAACAGTTCCCCATTCACTTAAGCATTACCTTTTCACGGGCACATTGTTAATGTATCTATATTAGAATAGCCTTCCAATTTTATTCGGTCTATTTAAACCAACTTAACATCCAGTGGCAATAACTCATACCTAGCAATAGTTTATATCTATAGCTTTTCCCAAACCCTAGCTGGCAAGAATCTTAACGAATTGAGTTAATGATTCGAATACGCTCTTCATGCCTCTCGCCAACATTGTTAATAAACTGGTCTACCAATTCTCCGAACTGTAATTTTAGATCCCACTTTATTGCATTTTTTTCGCGTTCAATCGCGTCTAGAATATCGCTGCGCATTTGGTCTCTATGAAAAAACTCATCCGCACTCACAATCAACACATCCGTCGCCATCCAAGCAAGCGCCCCTGCGCCGATCCCGCAAGCAACAGAAGCTGGACCTGCTGCGGAACAGACGGCCATGCCTGATGCCGTTGATGCTGCTATAGTGGCCATTCGACTTGTCGTTTGAACCGCTACTTTTGATGTCGCCTTAACGGCAACTTGCGCCGCTAAGCGGGCACTCACCTTTGCCGCAATTTGCGTCGCAATTCGCGCCGAGACAATAGCCGCAATTCCACTGCCAACATAAGAACCACCAAAATCAGGTAAATTTTGCTCAGCTAAACGATCTAAAAGACAATCAAACCCTGAGCTCGCTAAGTTAATACCTAATGACTCATTAGTTTGGTTAAACTCTTTTGTCAGAAACCCATCTAGCTCTGATAAGTTTTGCTGTAGCTTCGCTTCAAGGATCAGCCCCACCCTATCTGAAAACTGGCGCATAATGTAGGCATTTAACGCGTCATCAGACACAAACTCTTTGCCCTTTACAGCAAGCTGCATATAACTTCCCTTTACACTGTAGTTCCAGTCCAGAAAGGACTCTATGCCTTGCTTAACCTCTTCGTTATCAAGCGCATCGTCAACTAGTTGATCAATTTTTCGATTCATTTCTGTAATTATTTGTTCGCGCCGATCAGCTAGTTCCTTATTTATATGAACCTGATAAGTTTTAACTTGGCGTTGTAAACTTTCTTCACTGCAGGTCTGTGATTTCAAGCCGAGTGATGCCATGAAGCCTTTTTTGGGTTCTAAAATATTTAATACATTCGGGACGTTTGTTGAACTTACTAACAGATATATGGCAAATATTCCACCAAGTGACAAGCTAAACCCCCAGCTAAATGACGAGGCCGGTTGCCCCACATTTTTGGTTAACTGCTGATTGAGAAAACTTAAAGAACCTAGCATGACCAACCAAACAAAACCTAGTTTGAATGCGTTAATCAAGGTAAAACTTAGCCAAGCTATAAACTTGTACCCCCAGGCCATATCAACCTCTGACCCTCTTTGCAGGACTGCGACAATGAAATGTTGCATCGCTTGATCGTAGGCTAGCATCCAAGAAAGCCAGGCGACGTTAGCTTCACTCGATTGGCGTGCTTGATACACCAGCTCATGCCAGCTATGTGCCGTCATAACAGGTAAATCAGCATATATAATAAAAACTAGACTATAGACTAAGGCCAATATAAGCAGGTTAAGGTAGTAAACAGGTATAAAAAGTAAAAATCGATATTCAGTTTTTAAATGATGTGTAGATTTTTTTTGAGCCCAGTAATAAATAGCTAAAAAACTCACGGTGCTTACAAAGAGCAAAATCCATTCAACATAGGGTAAGTTTTCTATACGCCCAAACCCGGCCACCACAAACAGCGCAACCCCTGCAATAAAAACGGAGGCTATAAAACTGCTTAATTTTAGGATGACACTCTCAGAAAGCCCTTGAAGCCTGCTGGACTCTTGAATTGTGGTTTGCAAATAGGCTTTGCGCTTGATGTAGCCAACTGGATAAATAAATTGGTAAGTAACCCAGGCTATAAAACCCAGCGTAAACAAGATCATCCAGCTTGGCAACTGTGCGATATTGAACGCGTTAAACACACCAACCATCAACCACAAAACCAACAAACCTAGCAGTAGGAAAACGTTATTTTTGTCTTTAAACATGTTATTTATTACTAGAAACCGCGTAACTTAAAATCCAGTTATACCACAAAACCTATTAATTCTTTGTGTATATTAGCTGGTTTATAATAGATCTGTTTACCTCTACTTCAAGCTCTCTAAACTCTTTGAATGATAGTTAACTACCCACAAGATTTAAGGCATTATTTAAGCAACAAAGGTAACTATACTTTAGGAAGGAAGCCTATAAGGCGTTAGCAAAGACGTAAAGAATGTAGACTATTTTTTGAATTGACTTGACTTGACTTGACTTGACTTGAAATATTACAGGGAATATAGGTTTTTTAACCTATTGAAATAAAAGAAAAATGGGGTGACCGACGGGGATCGAACCCGCGACAACAGGAATCACAATCCTGGGCTCTACCAACTGAGCTACGGTCACCATATTGGAACGGCGAAATGGTGCGCCCGACAGGACTCGAACCTGTAACCCTCGCCTTAGAAGGGCGATGCTCTATCCAGTTGAGCTACGGGCGCTCATTCGAACCTCGGGTACTTTCTGAAAACTAATCAAAAAGTGAAATCTGGTCGGAGTGGAGGGATTCGAACCCCCGACCACCTGTACCCAAAACAGGTGCGCTAGCCAGGCTGCGCTACACTCCGAGTTATCGGCCAACACACGTTAGATCAGATCTGTCTGTGCGTCAAAAGATGCGCGTATTGTATAGAGCACCCCGTCGCCTGTCAACTGCGTTATCAAACATTTTTACAATAATATTTCATCGTTAAATCGGTTATTATTGTCGACATTAGAAACCTGCTTAATATTAAGGGAACATTATGTCTGCTAAAATCTTAGACGGAAAAGCCATTGCCGCTGAACTGCGTGCAAGTATTAAAACAGAAGTAGATCAATTAATTAGCCAAGGTAAACAACGACCAGGCCTGGCGGTTATATTAGTGGGCGAAAACCCGGCTTCTCAAGTTTATGTGCGCAATAAAAAGAACGCCTGTAAAGAAGCCGGCTTTAATGATTTTGCTTATGACTTACCGGCCACAACCAGCCAAACAGATTTATTGTCGTTGATTGATGAATTAAATGCCCGTGATGATGTTCACGGTATTTTAGTTCAGCTTCCCCTACCTGATCATATTGACCCTGAAACCGTGATTGAATGTATTACGCCTTCTAAGGACGTAGATGGCTTTCATCCATACAATGTGGGACGCTTAGCTACTCGCATGACCAAGTTGGCACCTTGCACTCCACACGGCGTGATGACGATGCTTTCTAAAACAGGCATTGAGTTGCGTGGCTTAAATGCGGTTGTGGTGGGTGCCTCTAATATTGTGGGTGTGCCGATGGCTTTAGAGCTCTTAAACGCACGCGCAACCGTGACGATTTGCCACAGTGCAACTAAAGACTTACCTAAGATGGTATCAGAAGCCGATTTAGTGGTGGTGGGTGTAGGTATTCCTGAAATGGTGAAAGGCGAATGGATTAAACCTGGCGCGATTGTTATTGATGTTGGCATTAACCGGATGGAAGATGGCCGTTTATGCGGTGATGTGGAGTTTGCGGCGTCTCAAGAACGCGCTAGCTGGATTACGCCCGTTCCGGGTGGTGTCGGCCCAATGACCATTGCCACCCTTTTAGAAAACACCTTGCAAGTCGCCAAGTCGCAATAAGACTTGATTTCTAAATACTGAGGCGCCTAAAAAACGTCTCAGACTATTGAACATCCGCAGCCAAACCGACTAGCAACTGCCATTGCGATGGCGTCAAT
>NZ_JACUTY010000128.1 GCF_014859555.1 Thiomicrospira sp.
TTTATTAGTTGGCCGGTTAAACCTTAGCGGTCGCCTTTTAGTACGCGGTGTTTTTCTCGGTTCCAATCACGTTCTTTTTCAGTCGCGCGTTTATCGTGTAGCTTTTTACCTTTGGCAAGGCCGATCTCGGCTTTGACCTTGCCTTTGCTCCAGTACAAACTCAACACGACCACGGTATAGCCTTTTTGATCCACTTGACCCATCAAACGATCAATTTCACGACGGTGCAGTAACAATTTACGGCTGCGCATCGGGTCGTGTAGGGTGTGCGTCGACGCGGTGATTAATGGGTGAATGTGTGCACCAAACAACCAGGCTTCGTTATCTTTTAGCAAAACATAGCTCTCGCTTACTTGGCCTTTGCCTGCGCGCAGACTTTTAATCTCCCAACCTTCAAGCGCTAAACCGGCTTCAAGCGTGGTTTCGATAAAATAGTCAAACCGTGCCTTGCGGTTTTCAGCGATGCGGTTGCTGTGGTTTTGTTTTTTGGGTTTTTTTGCCATAATGTCGCGCATTATAACGGAATGTGTGGCATAACGGAATGAACTTAATGAAAGGGAACCCACCGAAATGAAAAAAATTAGCCGCACGGCTTTGTTAAATTATTCGGCACGTCAGATGTATGATGTGGTGAACAATGTGGCCGCGTATCCCGAGTTTTTGCCCTGGTGCGGCGGTGTACAGATTTTTAGTCAGTCTGAGCACGATTTAGAAGCCAGTATTTTGATTGAAAAACTTGGCGTGCGCAAAGCTTTTAGTACACACAATCATATGGATCCGGGTCAGCGTATCGAAATGCGATTAAAAGATGGCCCATTTTCGCACTTAGAAGGCGAGTGGGAATTTAAGCCTTTGGATGCGTCAGCTTGCAAGGTGGTGTTTGAGATTGAGTTTGAAGTCAGTAGTGGTTTGATGAATTTAGCCTTGGGTAAGTTGTTTGAGCAAATCGCTAATACGATGGTGGATAGCTTTATCGCACGTGCTAAACATGTTTACGGTGGTTAAGTTATGAATGAAGTAGAATTGATCAATGTTGAAGTCGCTTATGCGTTACCCGAACAGCAATATTTGTTTGCTTTGCAAGTGCCGCAAGGTACAACAGCAGAGCAGTCGATTGGTTTATCGCCGTTATTTAAAAAGCAACCAGATGTAGTGGTTGAGCAGGTCGGGATTTTTAGTCGCCCAGTACCGAAAGACACGCCGTTGCGAGAAGGTGATAGGGTGGAGGTTTATCGCCCGTTAAAAGCCGATCCGCGTGAGCGGCGTCGCAAACAAGTAGAAACCCAGCGCGCAGAATCTAGCTAGGATAATTAAGACACTTTAGCGCTAAATGCTTTTATTTAAGCCGTTTCCATTCTGTCATATAGCCGTCCTGGTCAAACTGAACCACGATATGTTTGACCGCGTGGCTATGCTGTTGGTCATCGGTGCTGGTGTAAATATATTCCCAATGATTGGCTTTAAATGGGTTGGCGCCATAGTTAGGCCCCAAAAGTTGACGAACTTGGTCTTTATGCAGGCCTGGTTGCAGGTCTTGCAGCATTTGTTCGGTAATTACTACGCCTTGTGTCACTGGCGCTTTATAGGGTTTTACGCCACCACAGCCCAGTAAAAGTAAGCTGCTGATTAAAACAAGGCTGGCGCGTTTAGCAAAGGATAAGGTCATAGTTTTGTGTCTAAATTTTTTGTGAGTAAAAGTATAGTTAAGGTGTCCATTAGCTAATTCTAATGAAATAAATTGGTCGCGTGTAACTTTTGGTCGCGTCTCAGTCGGGTTTTCGTTTATTATAACGAGCAATGCACATGAGTGTAATGGATTGAATAAGAATA
>NZ_JACUTY010000129.1 GCF_014859555.1 Thiomicrospira sp.
TGCCACTCTCATATCGATGGGCGATAAACTCAAACAATACCTGTGTTTCAGCTTGTGTTTTTTTCACATAACCTATGTCATCAATGATAATGAGTTTGTATTTGTCGAGTTTGGACATAAACCCCATCAGATCTAGAGCCTGTTTGGCTGTTTGCAGTTGTTGAACCAAGTTAACCGCGCTAAACGCTTTTACTCTCATACCTTGGTCAATCAGGTGCAGCCCTAATGCATGCGCCATATGTGTTTTGCCTACACCCGATGGGCCGAACAATAACACATTGTTGGCTTGTTCTACCCAATCAACTTGACCTTGTAATTGTCGCAAGGTTTGAGTAATTGACGTTTCATACTGCTCCAGATTTAAGTTTGTCAGGTTTTTCGCTACCATCAGACCACTTTCTCGGCGCCAACTACTGACACGTGTTTGGAAGCGTTTAGCCAGTTCGTGTTCGCACAGCGCACTTAAAAACTCACGGTAACTCCAACTCGATTCAATCGCTTGGTTTTCAAGCGAGACGAGCTGCTGTTTAAACCCGCTCAAGTGCAAGGTCTTTAACATCATGTCTAATGATTCCATTGCACCGCTCCTTGTGATGGGGTGCTAGAATGTAACAGATGATCATAATCCGCCAAGCGATGCTGATTAAACGGTTTCAATGTTGTACTGCAAGCTTGTGGAAGATGTTCATCTTGTATCGCCTGGAGTGTGGGTAATTGTCGCCGTTTCGCCTGCATCAACAAGGTTTCACCCAGGGCTTGATAATCATCAAGCTGGGCGGCTACTTTGAGCACACCGACCATCCACTTGCAGGCGGCTTTCGATTCCAATTGGCTATCGACCTCTAGCCAGAGTTGTTTGTAATTGTCGTCTGGCAATAACTCCGCTTGTAAGCTGCTGTAGCGGAAGGCTTGTGGTTTGGCGGCCAGGGCATTAATGAGGTGCTTGAAGTCGATCTGACGTGCGCGTGCTTGTCCTTTGGCTACGTGCAGGCGCGTGAGTGTGAGAACCCGGGTTTGGGCAAGATACAGCTCAAGTCGGTCATGATGCACGTGTACCGATAACACCTCACCGATTAATCGTGAAGGGACACTGTAGGTGACCCGCTTAACATCAATGGTGGATGTGCGCGTAACCTTTAGCGTTTGCACTTGATAGTCCATATACCGTCGAGACGGCAAGGACTGAAGCTGGGCACGTTCCTGTTGGATTTTATCGCCACTTTGGGCGTTGAGTTTATCAACTTGACGTCCAATAAATCGCTGATACTCCGCCTGTGTTTTAAAGTCATGGCTACCGCGAAGTTTGAGCGCCTGGCGCAGGCGGTGCTTGAGTGAACGGTGTGCCGTTTCAATCGCACCATTTTCATGACTAATCCCTTTGTTATTGCGCGATGCCTTCAGAGCATAATGCGCACATAAGCCTTGATAGTCACGGGTAAGTGCTTGCTGCTCGCTCAGATTGTTAAACGCGGCACTTAGACTGTCGGTGCGATGCTCAATGGGTACACCACCGAGTTGGGTTAACGCGTTTTGCAACCCTTCAGACAACGCGGCAAAACTCTCACCACCTTGAACGGGTTGGGCATAACGCCAACCACTGTAAGCCAAGCGGAATTGATAGAGTAAATGCGTAAACGGTTTGCCGTTAATCGTGATGGCGTCATTGGGATGGCTAAAGTCCGACAATCCTAATTGACCCATCGGCACCTCTTGGCGGAATATAACTGGCTTATCTTCGCCCTGGGTGGCATTAAAAAACTTAACGCGGCGTTGTAAGGTGCGCAATAAACTTGAAGGATAAA
>NZ_JACUTY010000130.1 GCF_014859555.1 Thiomicrospira sp.
AAGATCGAGGCGTTGTATTGGACAACGAATTTCGCTATTTACAACCAAAACATAGTGGTGAACTCCAATTTAGCCTACTACAAGACCAGCTAGCTAATAGCGAAGGCTTGCGCCACGTTGATCGTAGTGGCACCATCATTAACGAACAACCGCTGTCTGAACGCTGGCGTATCAGTTATGCGGGGCGACAAAACTGGGGCGCGGGCTTCAGCTCCAGCCTAAACTGGCAAGAAGTCTCCGACCCGGATTTTTACAACGACATTCCATTGTCGTTTGCCGCGTCTGAGGCGCGAGTTCGATCACAAACCACCTCTCTGAATCGGTCGGCACGTTTAAATTATCGGCAAGGCCCTGTTCAGGCGCATATTCAACATTATGGCTATTTACCGCTGCGAAATGGCGAACGTAACTATCTTGAAAAGTCGCCTGAGGTTGGTATTAATGTGGGGCAAAATTTCGGCGCATTTCGCACCAATCTTTATTTAGAAACCACTGAATTTAAACGTTACAGTGGTTTTAATGATTATTTTGAAGACGGTTACGTCACCGGCCAAACCTCTACCGGAGTGATGGGGCGACGCAGTTTAGCTTTACCCAGTATTCAATACCAACTCAGCCGCCCCTACGCACGTTTGCAAGCACAAGTACAAGCCAACTACCGCGAATATGACCTGATTAATGCGCCCGATGCCGCCTCCACCAACAATACAGTCATGCAATACGCGTTGCGCGGCAGTTTATTTTTTGAGCGTGATGTAAGCTTATTTAACACCCACTATATCCAAACACTCGAACCTGAAGTGCAATTACTTTATGTGCCCTACGTAGATCAAAGTCATTTGCAACGATTTGATACCGGACGCACCAGCCTTGATTTTAGCAACCTATTTCAACTTAACCGTTTTTCTGGATTCGACCGCATTGGCGACACTCAACAAATTAGTAGCGCCCTCACCACGCGCTTACTCAACAACACTGGAAAGCCGTTGGCGGATGCCGCCATCGGTCAAATATTTTACCTAGCTGACCGCGAAGTAGAATTGGCTGGCAATCAGCTTCAAGATGATCCGCGTTCCGATTATTTTGTGCGTTTAAGTGCCAACCTGAAATCCTTTAATGTGGCCTCTACCAGTCAATACGACTATCAAACCACCGAACTCACACAAATGCAAAACCGCTTAAAATGGCAAGCATTTGACCGGGTCGAATTACTTGCCGTGCATCAGGCCTTAAACTTGAATGCCGACCCGGCTTTGGATAACACCGAGAATGTTAATCGCCGCCAACAAACCATTGGCACTGGTTTAATTCTAGGACTGAGTTCGCAATGGCAACTCGCCAGCTACATAAATTACGATATTCAACAACAAGAGCGTCGTGAGTTTCTAGGCGGGCTACGTTATGATAGTTGCTGCTGGGCCTCCGAATTGGTGATTGAACAACGCCAATTGGCGGATGGACGCTATAATACCTCGGTTAACCTAGTATTCGAACTTAAGGGCCTTAGTACCGTAGGCAGTCGAATGCGTGATACCATTCAAAACACGCTCAATTTTTAACCAAATCTCTACTCAATATAAAAAGAAAGTCCTAATTATGTGGTCAAGACCGACAAAAAATCTGCTTAACAGTCTCGCTTTTATTGGTTTGTTAAGTTTATCGAATTCAGTACACGCCAACACCCTGCTCGACCGGATTGTCGCGGTGGTTAACGACGATA
>NZ_JACUTY010000131.1 GCF_014859555.1 Thiomicrospira sp.
AAGATCGAGGCGTTGTATTGGACAACGAATTTCGCTATTTACAACCAAAACATAGGGGCACACTGCAATTAAGCTTAATTAACGACCAGCTTACTCAAAAACAAGGGCTACGTTATGTTGATCGCCGAGGAAACATCCTAGTTGATCCTGAAATATCGGAACGCTGGCGTTTAGGCTACAACGGTTCACAAAACTGGGGTTATGGCTTTAGCTCTAATATAAACTGGCAAGAAGTCTCCGACCCAGACTTTTATAACGACATTCCGCTTTCATTTGGTTACCAAGAAACTCGAAAAGGTTTTAGTGACGCCTCTGGAGGCACAAACCAAACCACCAGCCTGGTTCGCAATATAAAACTCAACTACCGAAATGGGCCGCTGCAAGCCCATATCCAACATTATGGTTTTTTACCACTTAGAAATGGTGAAAACAATTACTTAGAAAAACATCCAGAAATCGGCCTAAACCTTAATAAAACCTGGTATGGATTTCGCACAAACGTCTATTTAGAGTCTACCGAATTTGTGCGCTACCAGGGCTTTAACAATTTTATTCAAGACGGTTATGTTTCAGGTCAAATCCACCCCACTGGAGTCATGGGCCAAAGAACTCTGGTACAACCCAAAATCAGCTATCAATTAAGCCGTCCGTATGGTTATTTGCAAACTGATGTTCAGGCCAACTATCGTCAATATGAATTAAAAAATGCTGATCCACTGGCGAGTACGGATAATACCGTCATGCAATATGCGATCAAAGGGGGGCTAATTTTCGAGCGAGACTTGTCTTTACTTGGCCGTAACTTTATTCAAACCATGGAACCTGAAGTACAATTTCTTTATGTACCTTATGTTGATCAAAGTCACTTAACCAAGTTTGATACCAGCGAAGCTAGCTTAGACTTCAGTAATATTTTCCGACTTAACCGCTTTTCTGGTTTCGACCGTATCGGCGATACCAATCAAATTAGTGTGGCCATCACCAACAGAGTCCTTAACGAATCTGGCAAACCACTGGCGGATGCCGCTGTGGGTCAAATTTTTTACCTAGAAGACCGACAAGTCACACTCGCTGGAAACGAACTTCAAGAAGAGCCGAAGTCCGATTACTTTGTCAAACTTGGCATCTATCTCAAACCCTTATATTTTGCATCAACAAGTCAGTTCGACCATGAGAACAAAAAACTTAATCAAATTAATAATCGATTAAAAGTTCAAGCTTTTAATCGTATAGAATTACTAGTGAGTCATCAAGCTTTAAACCTGGATGCAGACCCGGCTTTGGATAACACCGCGAATGTAAATCGCCGTCAGCAAACCATTGCAGCTGGCGCAATTATTCGCCTAAACTCAGAGTGGCAACTTTCTAGCTACGTCAACTATGACATTCAAATTGAACAACGGCGTGAATTGCTGGTTGGTTTGCGTTACGATGATTGTTGCTGGGGTGCTGAACTTATCCTGGATAAGGTACAAGTAGCGGATCAACGTTATAAAGAGCGTATTCAATTTGTTATTGAGTTTAAAGGTTTAAGCAGCTTCGGCAGCCGTTTAAGCGACACCATTAAAAACACCCTAAATTTTTAATTTAAAATAAAGACCATCATGTTTAAAACCCCAAAACTTTTTGCACTTTTTTTTACTGGCCTAATGGCTTTCTCAGTACACGCCAACACCCTGCTCGACCGGATTGTCGCGGTGGTTAACGACGATA
>NZ_JACUTY010000011.1 GCF_014859555.1 Thiomicrospira sp.
AGGACACTGCCCTTTCACGGCGGTAACAGGGGTTCGACTCCCCTACGGGACGCCATTGCGGGAATAGCTCAGTTGGTAGAGCACAACCTTGCCAAGGTTGGGGTCGCGAGTTCGAGTCTCGTTTCCCGCTCCAAATTTTGTTGAATTGAATAGCCTAGGCCGGTTTGAAATATAACCCTATTCAGTTTGACCTAATCCATGCCTAGCATGGAATGCAAAACACGTCCCGTTCGTCTAGAGGCCTAGGACACTGCCCTTTCACGGCGGTAACAGGGGTTCGACTCCCCTACGGGACGCCAACACTAAAGCCTGAGTAAATTTAATTTGCTCGGGCTTTTTCATTTCTGCGGCTTTAATTTTCTTAATCTTATGGTACATTCATAAGCAGAATGTCTTTCACTTCATGGTGCCGTTTATATTATCAATTGAATTAAATTCAGCTAAAAAATTGGCTTTGGTTTTTCAATTTGTCATCACCAACCATCACAAACTATGCTTAACGCATACAAAGGAAACGCATTATGTTTCAAGCAGATATTGCCTTAATCGGCCTGGCGGTTATGGGGCAAAACTTGGTCTTAAATATGGCCGACCATGGTTTTAAAGTCACGGTTTACAATCGTTCTTTTGACAAAACACAGGCTTTTATAGAAGGAACGGCAAAGGGCAAAACGATTCAAGCGGCTGAAAACCTAACCGATTTGGTGAATTCCTTGTCAACACCACGCAAAATCATGTTGATGGTAAAAGCCGGGTCGGTGGTGGATGATTTTATTGATCAACTCACGCCTTTGTTAGAGGCGGGCGATATTATTATTGATGGTGGCAATTCACTTTATACCGACTCAACGCGTCGCACGCGTGAGCTGGCTGACAAAGGTTTGTATTTTATTGGCACCGGCGTGTCGGGTGGTGAAGAAGGTGCGCGTTTTGGGCCATCTATTATGCCGGGTGGACATCCAGAGGCTTGGCCATTTGTTCAACCTATATTCCAAGCAATTGCGGCGCATTCGGACGATGAGGCTTGTTGTGATTGGGTTGGCCCAGAAGGCGCAGGGCATTACGTTAAAATGGTGCACAACGGCATTGAATATGGTGATATGCAGCTGATTTCGGAAGCTTATCAGCTTATGCGTGAAGGTTTAGGTATGAGTGCCGATGAATGCCACCAAGTGTTTACCGAGTGGAATCGTGGGGTGTTGGATTCGTACTTAATTGAAATTACCGCGGATATTTTGAGTTTTAAAGACACCGACGGCGAACCGTTGGTAGATAAGATTCTAGATGCCGCCGGGCAGAAGGGTACCGGAAAATGGACCGGAATTAGCTCGCTCGAAATGGGCATTCCATTGACCTTAATTACCGAGTCGGTGTATGCGCGCTGTTTATCGGCATTAAAAAATGAACGTTTGCAAGCCGCAAAAATTTACCCACGTAGCTTACCGACGGTAGAAGTTGAACGTGAAGTGATGTTACAGGCGATTCATGATGGCTTGTACGCGGCTAAAATTATTTCTTATACCCAAGGCTATATGTTGATGGCGCAAGCGGCCAGCGAATTCAAATGGCCGCTTAATTACGGTGGCATCGCTTTAATGTGGCGTGGCGGTTGTATTATTCGTAGTCGGTTTTTGGCTGAAATAAAAAGCGCATTTGATCAACAGCCTGATCTAGCGAATTTATTACAAGCGCCGTTTTTTGAACGGGCGATTAAAGAAGCCGAATCTAACTGGCGCCATGCGGTTATTTTTGGTGTACAAAACTCGATTCCAACGCCAGCGTTAAGTTCAGCGCTGGCATTTTTCGACGGTTATCGCAGCGAACAAGTGTCGGCTAATCTGATTCAGGCACAGCGTGATTATTTTGGTGCCCACACTTATGAACGTGTTGATAGACCCCGCGGTGAATGGTTTCATACGGACTGGGTTGGGTCTGGTGGAAATATCCGCTCTAGCACCTACGAGGTTTAAGTATGACAACCCATTGTACTTATGTCATTTTTGGCGCGACCGGCAATCTGTCGCTTAGCAAATTGTTACCGGCGTTTTATCACTTAGAGGAAGTCGGGCGTTTAGACGAAGGTGTCAAAATTGTCGCGATTGGTCGTCGTGATTGGCAGCGAGCAGACTGGATTAAGGCGGCACGCGAAGCCATTTTTCCATTGGCCCGTGGCGGTATTAAGGATGATTTATTTGAAAAGTTTAGCCAGCGGCTGGATTACTTTAAAGCCGACATTGATGAGCTCGAAAGTTTTAAACGTTTAGCGAGCTATTTTGAAGCCAATCAATTCTCAAAAAACATGGCGTTTTATTTATCCATTAGCCCCAAAGACTTTGCTCCGGTGGTGGAAAATTTAGGCAAAACCCATTTGCTGAATGAGAAGGATGGCTGGAAGCGAGTGGTTTTTGAAAAGCCGTTTGGTTATGATGTCGAGAGTGCAAAAAGTCTTCAAATTCAACTCAATAAACAACTTGATGAAAGTCAAATGTACCGAATTGACCATTACCTGGGTAAAGGCATGGTGCAAAATTTACTGGTTTTTCGGTTTGCCAACTTGTTAATGGAACCGCTCTGGAACCGCAATTATATTGACCATGTTCAAATCACCCACGCTGAAGCCAAACCGATTGGAGAACGAGCCGGTTATTACGATGGTAGTGGTGCGTTACGCGATATGATTCAAAGTCATTTATTGCAATTGCTTGCACTGATTGCAATGGAGCCGCCTGCTTCAATTGAAGCCGAAGCTTTGCGTGATGAAAAGGTTAAGTTACTTAAATCCATCCGACCCATTAGCAAAAGCTCGGTCAACGCGCAAGCGTATCGCGCTCAGTATGCGGCCGGCGAAGTCGAAGGTAAACCAGCGGTATCCTACTTAGATGAGCCCGGCGTATCACCAGATAGCGTGACCGAAACCTATGCGGCTTTAAAATTGTATATTGAAAATTGGCGTTGGGCGGGTGTGCCGTTTTATGTTCAAACCGGCAAAAATATGCCTAAAAACCAGACCCTGATTTCAATCTGTTTTAAACATCCGCCTAAACAGTTTTTTAGGGATTCTCAAGTGAAAAAGATGGAGCCAAACTGGTTAGTATTTGGGATTCAGCCAGAAGAGACGATTCGGATTGAAATGACCGCCAAGCAACCCGGTTTGGAAATCAATACACACCAAATTAGCTTGGATGCCTTTATGCACCAACCCGGTGCATTAAGAAGTGATGCGTATGAAGACCTGTTACTGGATGTGATTAAAGGTGACCGGTCATTATTTTTACGTTATGACGAAGTCAAAGCCGCTTGGAAAGTGGTCGATCCCGTGTTACAGAACTGGTCAAGCGAACGTGGCTATATTGATACCTATCCATCGGGCACTTGGGGGCCTAAAGATTCAGTGAAGTTATTTGATCAGCCTGGCCAAACCTGGCGTTATTCGTTGGAACCAGAACATGAGTGAGTTACCGACAGGTTGGTGTTTGTTTGATGAAGCTGAAAGCCTTGCCAAACAGGCGGTTAACTTAATTATTGAGACCGCTGAACAGTCGATTGCCGAAACAGGGGTGTTTCATTTGGTCACCGCTGGTGGAACAACACCTAATCGCTGTTATGAATTATTGCGCGAACAGAACCACCAGGCCTGGTCGAAATGGTTTATTTATATGGGGGATGAACGTGTTTTGCCAGTGGATGATCCAGAGCGCAACAGCGCAGCATTGCACCAGGCCTGGTTGTCGTTTGTGCCGATTCCGGCTCAAAACATCAAAACGATTCCTACTGAATTAGGCTTAGAGCACGCGGTTCAACTTTATAGCCAAACTTTAGAGTCAGTGGATCAATTTGATTTGGTGATGTTGGGCATGGGTGAGGACGGCCACACCGCGAGTTTGTTTCCCGGACATCATAATCAAGACGTAAGTGCGGATGTGATTGGCATTGATAACTCACCTAAATCGCCTTTGGAAAGGGTGAGTTTGAGTTATCAGCGCTTAGCTAACACTCGAGTGATGCTTAAACTTATTAGCGGTGCGGGTAAACATCAAGCCGTTAAGGCTTGGTTGGATCACCAGGCCTTACCCATTAATCAATTAACAGCGAACCAACAAACCTGGGTTTATATTGATCAAGCCGCTTACTTTGGGTAATACCAAGCGCCCCTTTAGTCTGCTGAAGGAGGCCGTTTGGTTTGTTTGCGTTTGGGTAGGTGCAGTCGAATATGCGGCAAACGCATAAAGCGAATCACCAGATATAAGATCGTGCCTAACAATGTGCCAATAAAAATATTGCCAAACCAGAGTGGTAACCAGATTTGGGGTAATACTTCAATCATCCAGCCCCAAATCCCCACGCCATCGGTAACTTCAATATGTTGAACGGTTGGCATATCCAACAGACGTGCGCCCACAATATAACCAAAGCTCCAAATAGGCCACATCGTTAGCGGATTGGTGATCCAGGCCAAGGCCACGGCCAACGGAATATTAGCTTTTGCATAATAAGACATAATAGCCGCCATTGGCATTTGCAGCGGCATCGGAATAAAGGCGCAAAAAATGCCTACAAAACCGGCTTTCGCAAATGTATTGCGATCACCACGCCAAAGGTCTCGATTTTTTAGACCAGGAAATTTCTCATTTAACCAGCTACTGTATTTGATAGATCGAATGCCTTTCAAAATGCCCATTTTAATCGATCGCATCGGTTACCTCATGTTGTTCAATACTGACTTCTTCAATATTCGCTAAAGCTTCAAGTTGGTCGAGCAACTGACCTAAGTCGGTTGACTCGCTGATTTCTAGTTCCATCTGCATATCCACTGACCGCTCTTGGCGGTCGGTTTGCGTGTCGGAACGCACTAGGTTGACATCAAACTCGGTCAACTTGGCCATTACATCGCGCAATAAACCTTTGCGATCAAAGGCCAAAATATGCAATGTCATCATAAAGATGGATTGCTGATCGGATTGATTGCTCCAGCGCACATCAATTAAACGCTGTTTATCGCTGTCGGATAAATTTAATATATTCGCACAATCAACACGGTGAATCGTGATGCCGCGCCCACGTGTGACAAAGCCAATGATTTGATTAGCGGGCTTGGGCTCACAGCAGGGCGCAAGCTGGGTGCGTAAGTTTGGCGCACCCACCACAAATGGCTGAATCTCTTCAGTCGGCAGGATACTGGGTTGCGTTGGCAGTGTTTTTTTCTGCTTTAAGTAAGGCCGAATGCGTTTTTGAATCGCATTCAAAAGCTGGCGTTCATTTAGCTGACCTTTGCCTAAGGCTTCAAAAAAATCTTTCTCCAACTCAAAATGAAAGTGTTCAGCGATGTTTTTAGCCGTTATATGACGCGCATTTAATCGTTTTATTTCACGTTGGAATAACTGTTCACCTGATTCAATATTGGCGTCTTTATTGCGTTTGTTAAACCAGTTTTTAATGCGTGTGCGGGCGCGGCTGGTTTTGAGGTAACCCAAATTTGGGTTAAGCCAGTTACGGTTGGGTTCACCGTGTTTAATCGACAAAATTTCAACCCGATCACCGGTTTTTAATGCCTGGGTTAATGGAATGATTTTGCCGTTTAGTTTTGCACCTCGGCAACTGTGGCCTAAATCAGTATGAATCGCATAAGCAAAATCGAGTGGGGTGGCATCTTGCGGCAAGGTAATGATTTGGTTATTTGGGGTTAGAACATAGATGTTCTGACTTTGCAGTTCCATACTGATTTCGTTGAAAACCTCAGAATCTGACCGATTTTCAAGCAGTTGGCGCATACTGTTAATGCTAGCTTCTAAGTTGACATCATGACCTTTGCCACCTTCTTTGTATTTCCAGTGCGCGGCAATGCCGTGCTCGGCATGCTGGTGCATCTCATGGGTACGAATTTGAATTTCAACCGTTTTACCTTGCGGGCCAATGATGACAGTATGAATCGACTGATAGCCATTTTCTTTTGGGGTTGCAATGTAATCATCAAATTCATTACGAATAAAATTCCATTTGCTGTGAACTAGGCTTAAAGCACGATAACAATCGGATACGTTTGACACATAGATACGCAATGCACGCAGATCGTACAGCTCATCCAGTTCCAAGTGTTTTTTCGACATCTTTTTCCAGATGCTGTAAATATGCTTTGGACGGCCAGACACCTCGGCGATTAACTCTTCATGATCAAGCAGTGATTTCAGCGTCACGGTCAAGTCGTGAATGTAGTGTTCGCGTTCAGCGCGTTTATCCGCAAGCTGTTTTGCAATGGCTTTATAGGTATCTGGATGCAGATATCGAAACGACAAATCCTCCAGTTCCCATTTTAGTTGGGCCATGCCTAGACGATTAGCGAGCGGTGCAAAGATGAGTTGGGTTTCTTCGGCAATTAAGCGGCGGGTATTTTCGTCTTCTAATTTCAAGTGGCGCAAACGTGCCACGCGATAACCGAGCTTGACCACCATAATACGAATATCCGAGGTCATGGCTAGTAGCATTTGGCGCAACCGCTCGGTTTGAATTTCATCGCCATGTGTATCCACATCAAACTCTTTAAAATTGTTTAAGCGGCGAATACCTTCAACTAACCTGGCGGTGTTTTTGCCAAACTGCTTTTCAAAATCTTTAATGGTGTAAAGCGGTTCTAAATTAAGGTCACTAATTAAAGTCGCAATATAGGTGTCATCATCCAAGCTAAGACTGAGCAACACATCCATGGCTTCTAAGCTAGAAATTAAGCGACGTTCCGGCAGGTACTCCGCTTCTAGAGCCAACTTACAGGCATTCAGCAGCTCAGTCGAAAACTGGTCTGGATTGCGTTTTGGAAATAAACGTTGAGCTAAGTCGAGTTCAGGTGTCATCTTATTGCGTTCGGTCCATTAAATTAAGCCAATATGCTAACAGATTTGAGATTTAAAAGGAGTCACCAGGCCTGGTTAGCGGCCTAAATATTGGTATTTACTTAATTATTGATTTTTTTGCTGAACACAGATTAGGAAATCGGCTTTAACTTTAACTAACGAATGGGATAAGGCTTGTTTTTGCTCGGGGTTTAATTTCCAACCAAATGGGGTCATGTTAAGCAAATTCAGACGATCAGCCTCACAATCAAGCGTCATCTCATAACTGAGTTTATGCTGTTGAATTAACTCAAAGCCTTGAATCGATTCAGGAGTTTCATCGTGGGGTTGAGGTTGGCTATAGATGGCTTGTTTTAGTTCCGCCAAATGATCCGCCGCTGGTTGAACCGTGATTAACCATCCACCCGGTCGGGTGACACGTTCAATTTCGGACGCTAAAGAGGGCGCGTAAATTCGCATTAAGCCATCGAAGGCCTGATCCGAAAACGGCAAATCATACGCACTGGCAACACAGAACTGGATTTGTTTATCACGCTTAGCCGCATAACGAATCGCGTCTTTAGAGATGTCTAAACCCCAAATTTGCGCTTGATTTTTCAGGTTGAAAGCCGAATGGAGGCGGGCGCTGTAATAACCTTCACCGCAGCCCAAATCCAAAATTTGTGGTGTCGGCATAAAGCCAAGGTAATCTATAAAAAGCTGGTTTAGTTGGTCAGATAATGGCTGATAAAAGCCGGCATTAAGAAAGTCGCGGCGGGCTTGCATCATATCGGCATTGTCGCCAGGGGATTTAGAACGTTTGTTTTGAACCGGTAGGAGATTGACGTAGCCTTGTTTGGCAATGTCAAAGCTGTGACGTTGGTCACAGTGCCATTGTTGCCCATCACGCACAAGTGGATGTTGGCAGAGTGGGCAACGATACATAAAGTGGAAACTTATTCTGTGCGGCTGGTTACTTCTAACAAGTGATAGCCAAACTGAGTTTGAACTGGACCTTGTACGGTATTAACGGGTGCGCTGAACACGACCTTATCAAACTCAGGCACCATCATACCTGGGCCAAATTCACCTAATTCGCCACCTTGAGAAGCCGATGGGCAGCTTGAGTGTTGTTTAGCGATGTCGGCAAAATCCGCGCCGTCTTCAATTTGTTTTTTTAGGTCTAAACATTGTTGTTCGGTTTCAACCAATAGGTGACGAGCTGATGCGCGCTGTGCCATAGTGCTTTCCTTATGTTAGGGACAATTTTTTTTCAGCGTGACCTGTTGTATATACTCAGTTTGCACGCCATTCGAGCGCGTAATACTACAATGAAACGCCAAAAAGTCCAAATCAAACTCAAGATAATTAAGACGGCTATCAACAAACTGGTCGGTTATGGGCGCCAGAATTGCATGTTAATGCATCTTAATGGATAATCTTAGACTTTAAATTACCTGACTTAAAGTAACCTGTGACCAAATCTTTTAGCTCTGCAACTTCAAAAATCAGCCCGCACCGCTTCGCCGTTGCGCCCATGATGGATTGGACCGATCGCCATTGTCGTGTTTTTCATCGTAAACTTAGCCACCAGGCCTGGTTGTATTCCGAAATGGTCACCACTGGTGCGATTATCTATGGCAAAAATCTACCACGTTTTTTGGGTCATGATGAACAAGATATACCGGTCGTATTGCAATTAGGTGGGAGCGATCCGGCTGATTTAGCTCATTGTGCTAAGTTAGGCGAAGAGTGGGGCTACAGTGCCATTAATCTAAATGTCGGTTGCCCGAGTGATCGTGTGCAAAACAACTTAATCGGCGCATGTTTAATGGAGCATCCAAAATTAGTTGCTGATTCTGTCGCCGCCATGAAAGCCGTAGTATCGATTCCAGTGACGGTTAAGTGCCGAATTGGCATTGATGATCAAGAAGACCTAGATACCTTATTAAGTTTCATCGGTGGCTTGGTCGAAGCCCAAGTGGACGGTGTAATTATTCATGCGCGTAAAGCTTGGCTGCAAGGTTTATCGCCCAAACAAAACCGACATGTGCCACCACTTAATTACAATTGGGTGCATGAAGTAAAACAAGCTTTTCCCGCGCTTGAAGTGATGATTAATGGCGGCATTGCTTCGCCCCAAGCAGGCCTGGCGCATCTCGAAGTTTATAATCAGTTGCCAGCCGTAGATGGTGTAATGTTGGGGCGCGCCGTATATGAGCAACCCTATTTATTGGCCGAGGTTGACGCTTTATATTATGGTGATGAAAGCGTCAGCCAAACACGTAAAGCGGTATTAGAAAGCATGTATCCCTACATTGAAACGCATCTTTCGTCCGGTGGGCGTGTAAATCATATCAGCCGTCATATGATGGGTTTGTTTCATGGTCAACCCGGTGGACGATTATGGCGACGGTATTTATCCGAAAACGCGTTTAAACCAGGCGCGGGTATTGAGGTGCTGCAACAGGCTTACGCCTTAGTTCAGCAAGCGACTGAACGACGAACGGAGTCTCAAGATGCTGTATCTTGATGTACCCTATCCAGACAAGGATTTAGCCAAACAGCAGGGCGCACGTTGGGACCCGCTTAAACGTAAATGGTATTTGCCTGACCCTGAGCAAGTTGATTTAAGTTTGTTTTCACAATGGCTTGATCCTGCAAGTCAAACCGATTTAATTGTCGAAGCTGCGGCTGTAGATCCGCTGACCGGTTTGCTGGATTTAAGTTTCGATTCGGTTGCTAATCCATCGGGTGATGAAAGCGCCACTAACAGTGTCAGCTTGACGCAATTGCTAAGTCAGGTGCAGATCAAACTAAAAGGCGCGTTCCCACAGGCTGTATGGGTGAGGGCGGAGATTGCGAATATTAATGAGCGTCGCGGCCATATATATTTAGAGCTGAGTGAAAACAACGACCAAGGTCAAACCTTGGCTTCGTGTCGTGCGATGATTTGGGCTTCGAATGCCAGTCGTTTATTGGCTAGGTTTGAACAAGTGACCGGCAGTGAGCTACAAGACGGTCAAAACGTGCTGATCCAGGTCGCGGTTAACTTTCATGAGAAGTTTGGCTTTTCGCTGGTAGTTGAAGATCTTGATCCTAAGTTCACCTTAGGTGAGATTGAAGCTAACTTAATTGCCATTCGTAAGGAATTGATAAAGTTAGGGATTTATCAAGCCAATAAACAAATTCCTTTGCCCTCTGATTTGTTTAGAATCGCGGTGATTTCGCCACCTAACGCGGCTGGTTTAGGCGATTTTCGCGCCGAAGCGGATGCACTTGAACACTATAACTTATGCGAGTTTGTGTATTTTCATAGCAGTTTTCAAGGCGAAGCGGTGTTAAGTGAAATGCTGAGTGCGCTGGATGCATTTAGCGGTATTCACCAAAATAATCCGTTTGATGCCTTGGTGATTATTCGCGGAGGTGGCGCTAAGTTAGATCTCAATCCGTTAAACCAATTGGAATTGGCAAAAGCCTTGGCGACTCAGCCATTACCGGTTTTAACTGGAATTGGACACGAACGTGATAATACGATTTTAGATGAAGTCGCGTGCTTAAGATTTGATACACCTAGTAAAGTGGCCGCCGGCATTTGGCACCGAATAGAAAGCAGCGCAAAGCAAGCTATGCAGAACTGGCAGCAAATTGAACGCCTCAGTCAGCAGCAATTGCAGACCACGCAAGCTCAGTTGCAGCAGCTCAAACAACACATTGATTATTCACAACAACGTAACCTGACGCATTGGAAAACGCAGCTTGAGCCCTTATATACCCAAATAAAACACACCAGCCAGCAATGGGTGAGCAGTGAACGTGCAAGCTTAGATTATCAATTGCGCCATATCATTAGCCAAGCTCAGCAACCCTTAAATCGGGCAAAACAGCAGCTGGAGCTTAACCAACAATTGATTGAGCAGAATGCTAAAAGGGCGATTGGTTTGTATCGTCAACAGCTCAAGAAAACTATGGGGTTTATTTTGAGTTCAGGACCGCAATCGCAACTTAAACGCGGTTTTACCATTGCAAAAACACAACAAGGCACACCGATTTCCAGTGCCGCTCACGCTCAATCCTTAAGCCAATTTGGAATCGAATTTCAAGACGGTATAGTTCAGGTAAAACCGCTTAAGAATTTAATTAACCAGGAGTCCAGTCAACATGACGGCTAAAGTTCAAACCAAAGCATCTGCAAAAGCCGAAAGCTTCAAACAAAATTATGCACGCCTGCAAGAAATTGCCGAGCAATTAACGCATGCGGAAGAAGTCGATATTGACCAGTTAGTACCAATGGTTGATGACGCTAGCCGTGCCTACCAGGTTTGCAAATCGCGTCTCGATGCGGTGGAAGCCGCCTTAAGTAAACGTTTAGATAAAGAGAACAAAGAATAAAAGCATCAAGATAATAATAAGATCAAGGATAGGTTTATGACAGCCAAACAAGCCCGCATCTACCACAACCCCATGTGCTCAAAAAGTCGAGGGGCTTTAACCTTATTGCACGCGAATGGTTATGAAGTTGAAGAAATACGTTATTTAGAAACACCGCCTAGTGTCAAGGAATTGAACGAATTATGTCAACTATTAAAGAGTCAGGCCATCGACATTATCAGAACAAACGAAGTCTTGTTTCAAGCCATGGGTTTAAATGTGAGTGATGATCGTGAGCACCAGGCCTGGTTAGAGATTTTAAGCTCGCATCCTAAGTTGATTCAAAGACCGATTGTAGTGATTGGTAACCAAGCCGTTATCGCCAGACCACCTGAAGAAGTGACGCGGTTATTTTCATAGTTCCGAGTTTGGGTAAGTTTTGTAGTGAGGGCTAACGGCTGATTGGTTAGGGCTAATAGGGCTAATTTCTACATTATCCAATTTAACATAATATACATTATGCGAACAACTAGTTGGGTTTATATCAACACGAATTGTTTCTATCTGATTGTTAAATATAACAAATACTAGAAGTTGAATAAAACTTAACCTGTACTGCGTGGAACATAATTTGCAATTTTAGACACAAAAAAACCAGCCTGAAGCTGGTTTCTGTCGTTCGACGAGTTATCTTGCTGAAACGCTTAATCGCCTATCCCGATTACAAAATATGCAAACAAAGACACGATAGCTAACAAAATTGGAATCCAAGCCTTGTCTTCTTTTTTAATCAAGCCATAAACCCCAGCACCAAAAGCGGCTATGGCCGCAATCCATGAAATGGGCGGAATCACAAAAAATAGAATCGCCAAAATACCGGTCACCATACCAAAAGTGGTCGCATTGCCAGGCTTGTATTTATTGGTATTACGCATATCATCAGGCAACGAATTGCCAGAGTTTAAACGCGCAATAATAGCATTTGCATCCGATACGCTGAGTTCTTCGGCTTGTTGAATTTCTTCATCCCGCATGCCGAAGGTGACTTTACGTTGGCGAATTAACTCACGAACTAAGTCATCCCAACTTGCACTGTCATCTAGCTGATCAATAAGTTGTTTAGCTTCAAGTTTCATTGTCATTTCTGGGTCCTCCCAAGACTTTTTGATGTTGTCGTTACGTTTTTATTAGTTTTCGATTATTATATCGACAACTCTAAGCTTTAGGGGTGAATTTGATACTTAGTCTGCGTCGTTTGCTTGAGTTTTATTGTTAAAATAAGCTCAAGCAAACGACGAATTAAAGGAGTGTTTGTAGATGGCGATGATGCCAGGTTTACAAATAAATATTGGTCAACAACTTAAATTGACGCCCCAGTTGCAACAGTCAATTAAGATATTGCAGTATTCCGCTCTGGAGGTTCAGCAGACGATTCAAGCGACGCTTGAAACCAACTTTATGCTCGAAATTGAAGATGATTTGGTTGATGACTTGGACAACTCTGATGAATCGCGAGATAAAAATGCGTTAGAGGATTTAGAGGCTGGCGGTCAACTAGCCGCTGATCAAGACCTAAAAGCACTTGATATTAGTGATGATGCCAACCATGCCGATGAGGCTTACAGCGCAGATTATTCTTGGGATGACTTATATAGCGACCGACAAACCACCCCTTCTTCGTCTCAAACCAGCCGTTCGCAAGATTCTGATGAATATAGCGCACCAGAAAACTATACAGCTGAACAAGTTAGTTTGCATAGCCACCTAAACTGGCAAGCCGACATTTATGCTTGGCCATCGGACAGCTTTGCGACTATTGCCTCATTCTTAATTGATGAAATCAACGACGAAGGTTATCTGCATGCGCCTCTCGAATCAGTGCTCAATTCTATTCATCAACATGAACCTTCGCTAAAGATCAGCTTAAAAGATCTAGAAACGGTTTTGGAAATTATTCAACAGTTCGAGCCGTCGGGTGTCGGCGCGCGATCAGTTCAAGAATGTCTACTTCTACAACTTAAATCCCTGCCTAAAACGCCCTACCTTGTCACCGCCAAACAGTTGATCGAAGAGCATTTTGACTGGTTGTCGTATCGTGACCATAAACGCATTAAAAAGGTGTATGGATTGGATGATGCTCAGCTCGATGAGCTGTTGCGCAGTATCCAATCGCTGAATCCGCGCCCTGGCCGTGAATTTTCGGTAACACAAGCGGATATTGTTGTGCCCGATTTACGCCTATTTCGATCGCGCCAAGGTTGGGTGGTTGAGCTGAATGCCGAGGCTTTTCCGCGATTAAACGTGAATGCTACCTACATTGATCTGGCGAGTAAATTAACCAATAGCGAGCAAGCGCGTAAAATCAAAGAACAATTGGTTGAAGCGCGGGGCTTGATTAAAAGTGTACAAAGTCGTGGCGAAACATTGTTGCGGGTTGGGCGATATATTGTCGAAAAACAGCATCGGTTTTTTGAAGAAGGCGAACAAGCTATGCAGCCCTTGGTTTTGCGTGAAGTGGCCGAAGTTTTAGAACTTCATGAATCAACGATTTCGCGCGCCACCAACCAAAAATATATTCAAACTCCGCGCGGAACCTTCGAGCTAAAATATTTCTTTTCTACCGGTGTCAGTCAATATGGCAGCGATGACCAATCAGCGATTGCGATTAAAGCACATATTAAAGAATTGATTTCACAAGAAGAGGCCAAGAAACCTTTAAGTGATAATAAGTTAATGGAGTTATTAGAAGAAAAAGACATCAGTGTCGCACGTCGCACGATCGCCAAATACCGTGAAGCTTTGGGTATTCCCTCTTCTAGCGAACGTAAAAAACTGCACCGCTTCCGTTAAATTAATACACTATCTATTAATAACAAATAATCATTCATCCTGCATAACAACAAGATTACTTTAAATAGCGAGATAAATTCTATGATGACTAGACAGCCTATCGAACAAGTTCAGCACGCCGCCCAACAGAAATGGCAACATCAAGCTGAGTTTAAAGAATATATGTCAGCGGTAAATCCGCCCATGCCGAACATTGATGTGTTGAGTTTTCCGCATAGTTTGCATGAAGATGGGGCGACACGTGTTATCCCGTTTGATCTAAAACAACAGTTAAAAACTAACTATGATGCGACCACGCCTAATTTGATGGCGAACTTTATTCGTATTGGTGATGGCACCAGCATTCGTACCGATGCTAAAGCCACCTCACAAATGTTTTATGTGATCCGAGGCAAAGGCCGCACTCAAATGCAACATGGCACGATTGAGTGGAACGAAGGCGACCTGTTTACCTTACCTTCGGTGCCAGATGCCTTGCATAGTGCGACCGCTGATTCAGCGCTTTATTGGGTTCACGATGCGCCTTTATTAAACTATTTAGGTGTGCAACCTACAGAGCAACGTTTTGAACCCGTGCTTTACACCAAACAACGTCTACACGAAGAACTGGCCAAGGTGCGTGCTCAAGGTGAAGGCCGCAACCGTACCGGTATTTTGTTGTCCAACCCTAATTTCCCATTAACTATGACTTTAACTCACACACTTTGGTCTTTATATAATGTGTTGCCAAAAAAGGTGGTTCAAAAACCGCACCGTCATAACTCGATTGCCATTGATTATTGCGTCGCGGCGGGTGAAAACACCTATACCATGATTGGTAAAGAGTTAGATGAAAACGGTCAAATTGTCGATCCGATTCGTGCTAACTGGGTCGCTGGTTCGGTGTTTATTACACCGCCGGGTTGGTGGCATTCACACCATAATGAGTCGGATGAAGATGCGGTTGTATTGCCTATTCAAGATGCTGGTTTAATAATGAATATGCAAATTCTTGATTTCCAGTTTGTTAAATAACCAGGCCTGGTGATTGATGATGCCCTCGGAACCTGAACTTTACCGAGTACTGATTGTTGAAGACGACCGCACGCAACTTGAAAACTTGCGTGCGGCGCTAACTCAGAACAACCTAACTTTAGAAACCTACCAAACCAAATCAGATGTTCAACAACGCTTTAAACAGCAACTGCCCGATCTGTTTATAGCCGACATTATTTTAGGTTCTGATACCGATGCTGGTTTTGATTTGGCGCGTGAGCTGCAATCCTACCAGCGCCCTATTCCGATTATTTTTCTATCTGAACGTCAATCAGAGTTCGACATAATGCTTGGTCATGATTTGGGTGCGGTGGATTATCTACCCAAACCGGTGAG
This sequence comes from Thiomicrospira sp., assembly GCF_014859555.1. Classification (GTDB taxonomy): domain Bacteria; phylum Pseudomonadota; class Gammaproteobacteria; order Thiomicrospirales; family Thiomicrospiraceae; genus Thiomicrospira. The sequence continues at coordinate 15,414 of NZ_JACUTY010000011.1, forward strand.
CTTGGCCGTTCTGCAACGCAAAGTCACCAATATTCTTTGGCTTACAAAAGGCTTGAACCAGTCGGTTTCACAAGCCGCCGCCAACCAAACGACCAGCCAGCTAGCCGGTTTAACCATTGATAAGCCAAACCTAAAGGCTTATTGGCATAATCAACCTTTGGCTTTGACTATTACCGAACTCGAAATGCTTGAGCAGTTTGCGCAACAAGCCGCCGGGTCGGTGATTTCTTATCAACAATTGCAGGTGGCTACACAAGGAGTGGTGGAACGTAATACCATCAACACCCATATTTGCCGAATTCGCCAAGCCTTTAAACAGCATTGCGCGCATTTCGATCATATCCATAATGTTTACGGACGAGGATATAGTTGGCGAGATGCGGATTGACGCATTAAGCCCAATCAAATAGTTTATGAAATTGCTTAACTTGCCCTTCAAGTTTACGATTCGACGTCGTTTAATTCTGCTGCTTTTAATGCTAGGTTTATTACCGCTATTGGCTTATCGGTTTGCGATGGATTTTCAACATCTGTTACTTGAACATCAAGCACGTCTACACCAACACACCGTGAAAAACCTGGCGCTGATTTTAGAGAGCCGTCCTGATCTGTGGGGACAAACTCAGGCCGCTGGCCAAGTTTTATCGCATGTTGATCTGCAAACCAGCTCAATTTGGTTGGTTAATTCACAAGGTCAAACCAACTATGTGATGGGACAGCTTGCCAAACAAACCCCACAATCTATCCCGGTGTTTGAACAGCTAGGTGCGCAAATTATTGGTTTGGTGGGTCAACTATCCGGTCAAATTTTACCTTACCCTTTTCCACAAAGCGAGAAACCCGAACTCACCTTAATTAAGTTAGCCTTAGACGGTCAATCCAGCCAACAATACCGCACCGATCAACAAGGCCAAGCGGTTAGCTTAATGTCAGCGAGCCCGCTTTATCTTGATAAACAACAAGTGGGTGCGATTGTGTTTGAACAAAACCTCAACACCATTTTTAATCAAACTTTGCGTCACTTTCATTATTTGGTTGGATTGGGCAGTGTATTAATGCTGTTAGTGTTGTTGGGAATTTGGTGGTATTCAGGTTCTTTATCCAATCGCATTATGCGCCTGAGTCGCGATGTAACCAACAGTTTTGAATTAGAGCGCCGGCAATGGCAACCTGATGCTTTGATACGTTCAGAGCCCTATGCCGATGAAATTACAGACTTACGCCAGACCATCCTAGAAATCCTTGGAAAAATAGCCAGTTATGAACGTTATCTCAAACAATTACCCAATAGTTTGCGCCACGAATTGCATAACCCAATTAACCGTTTAAGTGCAACTTTAGAGTTACTCAGCTTAGAGTCGGATCATCCAAGAATAGAGCAAGCTCAGCAAAGCCTGCTGCAACTTCAGCAGATCATTCAAGCTTTATCTGAATCATCGAGCCTTGAGCAAAGTTTACAAAACCACTCTTTAAACCCGCTTAAAGTCGTGCCAAGACTGCTAAATTATTTTAACGATGTGCAAGCCAGTCAAGCACCAGGCCTGGTGCTAATCGAAGATCAGTTTTCGAAACGTAATCTGTCTGTCATGGCGGATGGTTTCTTGCTTGAACAGTTGTTAGATAAATTAATCGACAATGCGTTGTCTTTTAATAACGCCGTCTGTCCGATTCGAATTCGCTTAGCCAACACGGACAAAAAAATGTGTATCGAAGTGATTAATTGCGGTCCGTTATTGCCGGTTGGTTTTGAAACGCAAATATTCGAAGGCATGGTATCCATGCGTTTGCCGAATAAAACAGATGAAATGCATTTAGGATTAGGGTTGTATTTAGCTCACTTAATTGCCGAATTTCATCAAGCGGATTTGCAGGCCAGCAATTGGAAACAAGCCGACCTACAAGGAGTGAGTTTTAAATTGAGTTTGGACTTACTCGACGCGACCACTTAAATCACGTACGCGACGAATCCAAGGTGAGATATTGGTATCGTCTTTAATCTGAATTGAGGCTTGGTTGGCTTCTGTGCGCTGACTATAGCTGCCCACTACCAACACAAAACTTTGCTTACCATCGCGTACTTGCGGAATAATTTGAGCATTTCTAATATTTTTATCCGCCATGATTTTCTCAATACCGGCCCGTTCTTGCATGCTCGCGAGCTGTAACACATAGTGTTCCGGTGTTTGTTGTTTTAACCAGTTCACGCCATTACTGCTGGTTGATTTTGATTCAACCAGACGAACCAACCTTTCCTCAGCTCTGGGGACACTCGGTGCTTTTGGTTCGGCAACGGTTGGCTGGTTCACCGACATGTCATTATGAGTCGTTTGCGAGCCATTAGACGTTGACGCCTCTAGCGCAACACCAGAACGTTTAAGCTGGTCAACTAAACCTTGCAAACGCGATTCCATCTGGCGTTCTAAGGTTTGAGTAACGTCATTTAAAGCATTTGGGTTTAAACGAGGACGTTGATTCTGCATATTGGCTTGTAGATTTTTTAAACCGCTTAATTCCTGCTCATATTGATCCAAGCGCGCCATGACCGTTTCAAAAGCATCGCTGTTGCCACCCTGCTCAACCGTGTCACGTAATGCGATCATATCTTCTTGCAACTGAACCATGGTTTCTAAGGTTTCATTATGGAGGTTGCTCATTTGCTGCAAGTCTTTTTGAACCGTTGTGTAGGCAATATAAACCACACCAATAACCGTTAACAGCAAGGACAACATGATGATGACACCAAAAAAAGACACCTTATTATTAGTGGTGTTCATCGGCGGCTTGTTTGAAGCCGGACGGCTTTGTTGTCTTGAGGCATCACGTGAATGGCTTGATGATGTATTTTGAGATACAGGCATAACTTGCTCCGCGGCGTTTAGCCAATCGTTAAGAGTATGAGGACGCGCTTCATTAGATGATGAGCCCGATGAAGGTGAACGTTTAGTTGAAATCTGACTGGCTTGAGCTTCGATCGCTTCGAGCAACTTAGCGCGCTCTTTCTCAAGTTCTGAAATTGTTTGTGCCATAAAATCTTCCCAACTGCCTTAATGGTGATGTGAATTAAGTTTTTTATTGTAAAATGTAAGCCATAAAAAATAAATGGAAATTTAAATGGCTTCGATTACTTTGAATCATGTGCTGGATGCGTTACTAATTATGTTAAGTTTAACCGCTATCAGCGTAACTATCGTGGGTCTACTGATGTTTGGCTTATATCGTTTTTTTAAAAACCAAAAAGACGAAAACCCCAACCAATCAAATAAACCCGATTAAATACGTTTTAATCTAAAACTACCCCGCTAAGATAGCACCAATAGCCACTCGAGTTGCGCTGAAATTGACTAATTTCGCGCATTTCCCCTAGCTGTTTGCCTTGCTGGTAAAATGCGCCAAACTCAACGACTCCAGTTGCATCATTTTCAGAGCCTAGCTGAGTTTGATAAATGACTAATTTAAACCAATCAGGTTGGTCGGTTAAATCGAGCTCGCTGGGTCGAGTGTTTGCACACCAGCTTTCCAATAAATAATCGACCAAGCCCAAGCGGAATGCACTAAAACGCGATCGCATTAAGGCCTCAGCGCTTAAAGCCGGTTGGATTTTAGTATGAATAGGTTGGCAGCAGGCTGAATAGGGTTGGCCTGAACTGCACATGCAATCTGCCAATGAATTATAGGGTTTATTGTTTGAATTCAACATGTTGAATCATCCATCGTAAGCGATATATTAATAAAATGGCCGCCATCGCTAAACCACACACTATGCCGAGCCAGAATCCAAATACACCCATAGGCTCACCAAACGGATTAAAAAAAGCCAGTATATAGCCGCCGCCTAACCCTACACCCCAATAACTAATAAAGGTCACCCACATCGTAACTTGGGTATCATGCAGCCCTCTTAGCGCACCGGCCATGGCGACTTGGATCGCATCAAATACTTGATAAGACGCGGCAAATAAAAATAGGATCAACGCAATCTGCACGACATCGGTATGGCTGGTGTATAAAGCAACGATGGATTCACGAAAGCTTAGCGTAGACAAGGATAACAGAACGCCGAATATCAAAGCCAGCCCTGCCCCTGTATAGATGCTACAGAGCAAAGCATCGCGATTTTCTTGGCCGTAAGCCATTCCAACTCGCACCGTCATCGCCATGGCTAAACTCAGCGGCAACATGAACAATAAAGACGTAAAACTCATCGCTACTTGATGTGCACCAATCACACTCGTGCCTAAGGGTGCAATAAACAAGACAATAAAGCTAAACATACCGACTTCAAATAACAAAGCAAACGCCATCGGTAATCCAAGCAGCAAAATAGGTTTAAAGCCCATTGACCAGCTAGGGCGTGTGGTTGTTATAGAACGGTAAACTTGGGTTTTAGATGAAAAACGCACATAAACCCAAGCGCCAATCAACATCGACCACATCACAATTGCGGTCGCCACACCACAACCTACCGCTCCCATGCCTTCTATTGGGCCATATCCATAGATAAATAACGCATTAAGCGGAATATTTAGCAATAACGCCGCCATACTTAATGTTAGGGTTGGAAGTGTAATCCCCAGTCCTTCCCAGAAGAATCGATAGACTTGGAACAGCGCAATGCCCGGCAAACCAAATGCGGCCCAAAATAAATAATCTTCGGTCAAAGAAAATACATTTGGCGCTAAGTTCAGCAGATTCAATAAGGCTTGCGGATGCATTAATATCAGCATACTGGCGATGCCGAGTGGTAATGCCAACCATAAACCTTGCGATAAGTTGTAGCCAATTTGTTGGACTTTGTTTTGACCCAGGAATCGAGCAGTCATAGGGGTGACGGCCAGCAATATGCCGGTCGTGAAAATAAATACTGGCAATAAAATACTCGAACCTAAACCAATCGCCGCCAAGTCAGCCACCCCTACCCAACCAGACATAATGGTGTCGACTACCCCTAAACTGGTTAAGGCTAATTGCGCGGTAAAAATAGGTAAAGCCAAGCGGATTAACTGTTTAATTTCAGCTTTAATAGCAGGAAAGTTCATGGCGTTTATGGTTTGTCTGAAGGGGGTTGATCATCCTGAGTCGAAGGATCGAATTCCACCTCATCTTCCTCAGGCGGCAAACTGAGTTTTTGGGGCGCAATAAAGATAATCAGCCATTTAATCGACCAATACACAATCGCGTAAATAACAATGGCTAAGGCCAGAATTAAGGGGAAACCGATTAAGGAATCAAGCAACTCCGTTTCACCTTTTATCATTCGGGGTAGAAGTTGCTGCGCTACGACCGTATAGTACAACCACATCAAAGCGGCGATCGCGCTGATCAGAACCATGATCTGATGCAGTTTTTTGCTGGGATGGGCATATCGAAATAGATCAAGCATGAGGTACTCAGTGGTTTAGGAAATTAAACGTTGAAAAAACAGCCATTGTAACCCAATGATGGTGCTAGCTACATTAAATTCCCCGTTCAGTAAACGTTGCTTGGCCTGAGAAAACGCTAGTTTGATAATCCGAATATCCTCAACTTCATGCTCTAAACCAGAAAACTCCGCGAGCTGGTCACTGTCGAGTTGCGCGGCATAAAGATGTAAAATTTCGCTTGATCCCCCTGGGCTGGGGTAAAACTGGCTGATGTATTCAAAATCCTTTAAAGCGATTCCGGCCTCTTCTAACACTTCACGCTCACAGGCTTGTTGTGCGGTTTCACCTTCATCAATCATGCCAGCAACCGGTTCAATTAACCAGGCCTGGTGGTCATGTTGGCTGATGATTGCTTGTTCTAATGCACCCGCGCGACATTGCTCAATTAAAACCACGCATTGTTTTGTTAAATCATAAAGTAGCACAACCACCGCTTGGCCTCGGTTGAATAGTTCACGTCTAATCTTTGGGCTCATGCCGCCTTGGTAAAGGCTGTGTTGGTAATCGACTAATTCTATTTTAAAGAAACCTTGATAAGCGATTGTTTTTGAATGAATGTTAAGCGTTTTCTTCATCTGCTTAAATCTCATCGTTTATTTCAATAATGGGTACACGTTGGGTAATGCCACATAAGAGCTCATAACCAATCGTACCGGCCGAGTCGGCGATTTCGTCTACACTTAAACCGTCTCCCCACAAAATGACCGGATCGCCAATCTGTACCGAGTCCGCAAAGTCGGTTAAATCAATCGTAATCATATCCATCGAAACCCGGCCAACAATTTGAGCGCGTTGGCCATTGACTAAAACCGGCGTACCACTGGGCGCATGTCGAGGATAACCATCACCATAACCCGCCGCAGCCACGCCGATTAAACTGCGGCGTTGAGTTTGCCAAGTTTGGCCATAACCGACCCCCTCACCTTGATCAAGCCATTTAAGACTGATAAGTTGGGTTCGGAAAGTTAATACGGCACGGAACTGAGTTTGTAATTTGCTCAAAATACCCGCGCCATATAACATAATGCCAGGGCGAATCCAGTCAAAATGAGCGCAGGTTAGGTTTTGTACGGCGGCTGAGTTGGCGAAACTTCTTGGGTAGTCGAGCTTCTTGGTGGCCTGTTCAAATACCTGTAATTGCTTAGCCGTAAACAAGTCACTTTCGCTGGCGCTTGCAAAGTGTGACATCACATGCAAGCTGATTTTGGGTTGCGCATTTTGCAACTTAATCATGATTTGTTTAAAAGCTTGCGGACTAAAACCTAATCGATGCATACCGGTATCGATTTTTACCCAAACTTTGATCGGCGTTTGAATATTCGCCGCCAGTAACCAGTTAACCTGGTAAGGTGAATGCACCACCATTTCTAACCGATGTTGTTCAACTAAGTTGATTTCATCGGCACCAAAGATACCTTCGAGCAGTAAAATTCGATGCAAAAACCCTTTCTGACGCAAAATAAGCGCCTCATCCACTGAGGCCACCGCAAACCCATCAGCGGAAGCCAATTGATTCGCCACTCGCCCAACACCATGGCCATATCCATTGGCTTTGATCACCGCCCAAATTTTAGCCTTGGGCGCTAAAGCACGAACTTGGTTTAAATTATGACGTAAGGCGGCTAAATTGATTTGGGCACAAATTGGACGAGACATATTAATAATGCATATCCTGTGAAGGTATGGAAGCGAAGTTTTCAAAACGCGTGTATTCGCCAATAAAGGTTAAACGAACCGTGCCGATTGACCCATTACGGTGTTTACCAATAATAATTTCAGCGGTACCTTTATCGTCGGTGTCTGGGTAATAAACTTCATCGCGGTAAATAAAGATAATTAAATCGGCGTCCTGCTCAATCGCCCCTGATTCACGTAAATCTGACATTTTGGGGCGCTTATCGGGGCGCTGTTCTAAGCTGCGGTTAAGCTGTGATAAAGCAATCACCGGAATATGCAATTCTTTGGCAAGCGCTTTTAAACCACGCGAAATTTCAGAGATTTCGTTTACACGGTTATCGGTATTTTGAGAACCACGCATCAACTGAAGATAATCGATGACGATTAAACCTAAACCGGTTACTTTCGATTCGGGATCTTCAACTCCCGCTTCGATCGCTTTACGGCGTTGTTTGTCACGAATATCTTTATCAATGCGACGTGCGCGGGCTCTTAACTCGGTGATCATCAGCGCGGGCGTGTCATCTATGTAAATATCGGCGCTCGATAAAAGCGAAATGGCTTTATTCATCTTAGCCCAGTCTTCAGGCTGGAGTTTACCGGTTCGCATGCGATGGGCATCAATTCGTCCGAGTGAGCTAATCATACGCATCGCCAATTGTTCACCAGGCATTTCCATACTGAATACCGCAACCGGATAACCACTTCTGGTCGCCACGTTTTCAGCCAAGTTCATCGAAAAAGTGGTTTTACCCATCGATGGACGCCCGGCCACAATCAATAAATCGCCATTCTGTAAACCAGAAGTCATTTCATCAAACTCGGTCAGATGGGTTTCAATTCCAGTGATAGAGCCATCGGAGTTAAATAGTTCATCAATTCGGTTAATTGCCGAGGCTAATAACTCATCCATCGTTTTGTATTGGCGTTGTTTGCCTTCACCATGCTCGGCAATCGCCATAATTTTAGACTCAGCAAAGTCTAAAATTTCGCGAATGTCTTTGCCTTTGGTAAAGAAACAGCTTTCAGACACTTCATTAGTCGCATCAATTAGCTTTCGAAGCACTGATTTCTCACGCACAATCTGGGCGTAGAATAAAATGTTACCAGCCCCTGGTGTATTCGATACCAAATCGGCAAGATAGCCTTTTCCACCCGCCAGTTCAATTTGATTTGAAGCTTCCAGCACTTCGACCACAGTAACTAGGTCAAATGGTTTATTGCTGCGGCTTAATTCACAAATAGCGGAGTAAATTGCTTGATGTTGTTTGGTATAGAAATCATATTCGTTAATGACAACCGATACATCCTCAAACGAGGCATTTGATAACATTAATCCACCCAATACAGATTGCTCTGAGTCGATGGAGTGCGGTGGCACTTTAAAGGGCGTTTGGGAGGCCGATGTGACGCTTTGGAGATTGCCTTTCATAACCAACATGCTGAGTTTATAAATGAAGCCTTATTATAAACGATGCGATAGAAAAATCGGCGCTGTCGAGCTGAAATAAAAAAAGCCAAAATGATTAATTCATTTTGGCTTTTTACTAACACACGTAAAGCGAGCGAATTAAGCCGCTGCTTTTACTTCAACATTGATTGAAGCAATTACATCAGTGTGTAATTGAACATCAATTTCAAACGTACCAGTATGACGTAGTGGGCCTTCAGGCATACGAACATAACGACGTTCGATATCGAAACCTGATGCTTTTAATGCATCGGCAATATCTTGTGTACCGATTGAACCGAAAAGCTTGCCTTCTTCACCAGCGCTAGCTTCAACAGTCACAACCATACCGTTCATTTTTTCATATACCGCTTGAGCTTGGGCTAATAACTCAGCCGCTTGCTTCTCAAGCTCTGCACGACGTGCTTCAAACTCGGCTACGTTATCTTTTGTAGCAGGCTTGGCTTTACCTTGTGGAATTAGGAAGTTACGAGCGTATCCGGCCTTAACCGCTACCTGATCACCCAAACCGCCTAAATTTTGTACTTTTTCAAGCAGAATAACGTTCATAAGAAAACCTCTATTTACTTTCTACCCATCGGCGACGGAAATCACTAAATGTATCCGCCAAGCCAACGATCGCTAAAACTAATACTGTTTGCGGAAACACAAGCAGTAAGAAATACAGAGCAAATAACCAGCCCTTGCTTAAGTTTTTAACAAACACAGCATGGTGGGTAATTGCCAGCCCTTGAAACATTAATACCATGCTAAGCAATCCAAACAGGTCGCCTAACAGTCCACCGCTTGCCTCGTTTAAAAACAAGCTTGCGATGGCGACAATCACAGTGGCAATTGCGACATTTTTTGGCAATCTTAACTGATGAAAGTCTTTCTGAAACTGTCCTGGATAATATAAAACACCTTGCATCCAACGCCCGATTAACAGCGTACCAAACCAGAGAACAACCGCAAACATGGCTAATAACATAGACATGACATTCGTCACTTGCTCAATCATTTCAGATGAGTAAGCGACACCGGCTTCTTCTAGGACTGGTCGCAACATTTGGTCAAATAAACCCATCCACCATGTCGGTAAATCACCTAACATGAGATGCGCTATTAATAAACCAGCACCTGACATTAACGCAGCTATCTGAAGTGTGGATCCCATGGAGTTAGTTTGACGTAATACAAGCGCCAGAATCCAAACAGGAACCATAAACTCCAGAATTGCGACCAAACCCGGCAAATAACTACCAGATAAAAACCCCGAAACAACTAGGTTTACAGCCATCGCAGCTAATAGAGTTTTAAAGCCATCGCTAACACCAACTCGCAACGTAATCAGCGCAATGATGGCACCCGCAAAAACACCAAACGGGCTAAACCAAACAGTCAATAAGGCAAATCCAATTGCTGCAAGATAAGCCTGCATAGGGCCTTTCATCACAAAATTGGCGATTGCTATCATAGTATTATGGGTTCCTTCAGAACTTTAATTACTTGTGCTGATCAGTGTATGGCAACAAAGCTAATACGCGCGCACGCTTAATAGCTGTTGACAATTGACGCTGATACTTAGCGCTGGTACCTGTAATACGGCTAGGTACGATTTTACCGGTTTCGGTAATATAAGCACGCAAGGTATCAATGTCTTTATAATCAATTTCTTTAACGCCTTCTGCTGAAAAACGGCAGTATTTTTTACGTCCAAAATTTCTCGCCATGTTACTCTCCCCTATGGTATGAAGTGGCTTCAGGTTTATCATCCTTCTTGCCTGCCATGACAGACGGCTCAGTAACCGCTTCATTGCGTGCGATTACCATTTTACGTAACACGGCATCGTTATAATAAAACGCATTTTCAAGTTCGTCCAAAGCCGTTTGGTTACATTCAATGTTCATTAAAATGTAATGGGCTTTGTGCACTTTATTGATTGTATAAGCTAATTGACGACGACCCCAGTCTTCTAGACGGTGGATTTTTCCATCAGCTTGTTCAATGATCGAACGATAACGTTCGATCATTGCAGGCACCTGCTCGCTTTGATCAGGATGCACTAGGAATACTACTTCGTAATGACGCATGGTCTCTCCTTATGGATCTAATACAGAGCCTTATCACATTTTGTGATAAGGCAAGGAATTCCATAACGGCGTTTTATGCCGTATGAAAGGCGAGAATTATAGAGAAATCCATGCCTTAATGCAATAAGTTTAGAGGGGTTTCTAGCTTAAAGATTGGTTAATCGCCAATAACGAGGCTAATGGGTCAGCTGATTGTGTAATCGGACGGCCGATAACCAAATAATCCGATCCAGCCTGAATCGCTTCTGCTGGGGTCATAATACGTTTTTGATCATCTGATTTTGAACCAACCGGACGAATACCCGGTGTCACCAAACAAAAGTCTTTTGAAACATGTTTTCTCAGCTCGAAGGCTTCTTGTGCTGAACACACCACACCATCGGCCCCTGAATTCTGCGCTAATTTAGCCAGGCGCAGCACATTATCTTGAATACTACCAGGTAAACCAATCGCACTTAACTGAGCTTGATCAAAGCTAGTAAGGATCGTTACTGCGGTTAAAATCGGCTGATGTTCGGCTGTCAGAATGGCTTCTTTGGCAGCTGAAATCATGTTTGGGCCGCCCAGAGCATGTACATTAACCATCCAAACCCCCATATTTGCGGCGGCTTTACAAGCCATCGCGACTGTATTTGGGATGTCGTGGTACTTTAAATCTAAAAATACATCGAAGCCACGCTTGATTAGCTGTTCAACCAGGCCTGGTCCTGCGATGGCAAATAATTCTTTGCCGACTTTGAGTTTGCATTGGATTGGATCAAGCTGATCAACCAGCTTAAACACATCAGCTTGATTAGCAAAATCTAAAGCCACAATAACACGAGAAGATGACGACACGATCGTTCCCCTAGTAACGTAAAATGAATGTAAATTTAAACACTTAGCTCAGATTCTTAAGCGTAATATCTTGTGATTTGGCTAAGGGTGTTCTATGCAGTTGTTTTTTGAGTTCGATGATTTCAATCGTTTGTTGTTTATGTTGTTTGTTTAAACGATGCAATTTCCATTGCAGACGTATGACTTGCGTAAACACAAATAAACCGGCGAAAAGCATACCCAACACAAATGAAATACTGAGTAAAACGGAAAGAGGAATGTGCCGCTGACCAAATAAATAATCAAACGACACAAGTGTTGAATTGAGCAAACCCAATACGACTCCAAATCCAACAAATGCAAGGGTTGCAATTAAAGATAGGAGCTTAATCATAAGGCGGTTGGCTCAACTTTTAACATATGATATCAGTTGATGTTTTGGAGGCATCAACTTGTTCACGCAGAATTTTACCCGGTTTAAAGTGTGGAACACGCTTTTCGGGTAGTTTTACTGCTTCACCAGTTTTAGGGTTGCGCCCCATTCTGGCTTGTCTATGATGCAAACTAAAACTGCCGAAACCTCGAATTTCAATTCGATCGCCTTCAGCTAAAGCATTAATCATTGACTCAATAATCTGATTTACCGCAATCTCGACATCTTTTTGTGAGAGTTGGGTTTGTTTTCTCGCTATGAGCTCAATCAATTCTGACTTGGTCATTTCAATACTCTTACCTTCTCACTAATGATGAGGAACAGTGTTGGATTAATTACATTAACCAACACTGAACGACCAAACAATATTTTCAATTCAATACGTTGAAGTGAAAATCGTTTTTGTCAGGTTTAGAGCTGACCTTTCAATAAGTCACCAAGAGTATTGGTAGCTTGATCTTGATTTGAGGTATAGCCTTTAATCGCCTCAGCCTCATCCTGCTTATCTTTTGCCTTAACAGATAAAGACAAACTACGGCTCTTACGGTCGATGTTTGTGATTTTAGCTTCAACCTGATCACCAACACTTAGAACGCTTGAAGCATCACGGGTTTCTTCTTTAAGCTCTGAAGTACGAAGGTAACCTTCAACTTCTTCAGCTAAATCAATAACCGCGCCCTTCTCATCTACAGTCTTAACCGTACCGACTACAATGCTGTTTTTGCCATTGGCCGCCACATATTGTGAGAAAGGATCTTGCTCAAGTTGTTTTAGACCTAGCGAAATACGCTCTCTTTCTGGATCAATAGAAAGAATAATAGTTTCTAGTTCATCACCTTTCTTGAATTCACGAATCGCTTCTTCGCCATTCTGAGCCCAAGAAATATCCGTCAAGTGAACCAAACCATCAATACCACCGTCTAGACCGATAAAGATACCGAAGTCAGTGATTGACTTGATGTTACCCGTGATTTTGTCACCTTTATTATGAGTCGCTGCGAAGCCTTCCCATGGGTTAACAGTACACTGTTTGATACTTAATGAAATACGACGACGTTCTTGGTCTACGTCTAGGATTTTCACGCGCACTTCTTGACCCAAATGAACTACTTTAGATGGGTGAATGTTGCGGTTAGTCCAATCCAACTCAGAAGTGTGAACCAAGCCTTCAATGCCTTCTTGAATTTCGATGAATGCACCGTAATCTGTAATATTGGCCACTTTACCAGCGGTTTCTGAACCGATTGGGTAACGCGAAACCATATCAGACCATGGATCTTCTTCCATCTGCTTTAAGCCTAGAGAAACACGGTTACGTTCTTTGTCAAACTTAAGAACCTTAACTTCGATTTCATCACCAACCTGTACAATTTCAGAAGGGTGGTTAACACGACGCCATGCCATATCGGTGATATGTAATAGGCCGTCAACGCCACCCAAGTCAATAAATGCACCGTAGTCAGTAAGGTTTTTAACGATACCTTTAAGAACCGCACCTTCTTCCATGTTAGCCAATAACGCTTCACGTTCTGCACTGCTCTCAGCTTCGATCACGGCACGACGTGATACCACCACGTTGTTACGTTTACGATCGATCTTAACCAGCTTCAACTCAACTTCTTTGCCTTCTAGGAAACCAAAGTCGCGAATCGGACGTGTGTCAACCAATGAACCTGGTAAGAAACCACGTACACCTTCAACATCAACGGTCAAGCCGCCTTTAACTTTACCGGTAACAAAACCAATAACGGTTTCGTTGTCTTCAACGGCAGCTTCAAGACGATCCCAAGTTTTCGCGCGTTTCGCTTTTTCGCGTGACAAGCGAGTTTCACCGAAGCCATCTTCTAAGGCCTCTAGGCAAACTTCAACTTCATCACCAACGGCAACTTCTAGTTCACCATTCGCGTCTTCAAATTGTTTTCTTGGGATGGCCGATTCTGATTTCATACCGGCATCAACCATAACGGTTTCTTTATCAATACCAACAACGGTACCGATGATTAAAGCGCCTGTTTGGAAGCGGTCTAGCTGAAGAGATTCTTCAAATAACTGTGCAAAAGTTTCACTCATGAGTGGATTACCAAATTAAATTACAAAACCGAATACAATACCAATTTTGGGGCAAGTAAAGTGTTTCGGGTCAGTTAGCAATGGTCGATTCCCCAATAATCAACCTTGTCGTCATATCCCACGTTTCTGTAGGAATTCTTTTGCTTTTTCAAAGACTTGATCGATATTTAAATCGCTCGTATCTATGATAAAAGCATCTTGCGCAGGCACTAAAGGTGATACTGAGCGGTTTTGATCACGCTCGTCACGTTCTATAATGTCGCGAGTTATTTGGGCAATATTAACAGTAACACCTTGATTTTTCAACTGGTTAACGCGTCTTTCTGCACGCACCTCGGCTGAGGCGGTTAAAAACAATTTTGCGCTAGCTTGGGGAAAAACGATCGTACCCATATCGCGGCCATCCGCTACCAGGCCTGGTGCTTGTGAAAAATCCTTTTGGCGTTGCAATAAAGCCGCACGGATTTGAGGAATAGCGGCCACTTTAGAAGCCATGGCGGCGACCTCTTCATTACGAATTTCGGTGGTGATATCTTCCCCGTCAAATAATACACGGCCAGATTCAAACAATACCGGCAAGCTTTCGGCTAAAGCCACCAATTCAGCCAGATTATCCAAATCAATATTTTTAGCAATCACACCATAAGCCAGTGTGCGATAAATCGCCCCACTGTCTAAAAAATGAAACCCGGTGTAGTCACATAAAAGCTGAGCTAATGTGCCTTTACCTACACCGCTTGGGCCGTCAACAGTCACGATTGTATGCATTATTCCGAACCCTCCTGCGCGACCACTTTCAGGCCAACCGAATTAGCCAATTCAACAAAACCCGGGAAAGAGGTATTCACGTTGGCACAATCTTCAATTTCAATAGGTGCGACCGCCGTTAAAGCCGCCACGGTCATTGACATAGAAATGCGATGATCATGGTGACTAATAATTTTTGATTTTTGTGGCTTTTGTTGACCACCTTTAACGATCATGCCGTCTTGTGTCGGTTGTGCATCAATGCCCACCGCTTGCAAGGCATCGGCCATGACTTGAATGCGATCCGATTCTTTAACACGTAACTCTTCGGCACCAGTTAGTATCGTTGTGCCCTCAGCCGCCGAAGCCGCCACAAATAAAACCGGAAACTCATCAATCGCCAACGGCACTAAAGCTTCTGGGATTTGTATGCCTTTTAATTTAGCGTAACGAACACGCACATCAGCCACAGGTTCACCGCCGACTTCGTGCTCATTTTCTAAAGTTAGGTCAGCGCCCATTAAACGCAAAATATCAATAATACCGGTGCGCGTCGGGTTCATGCCGACATGTTGAATCAATAAATCCGAACCTGGCGCAATCGATGCGGCTACCATATAAAAAGCGGCGGATGAGATATCAGATGGCACATCAATATGGCCCGCTTTAAGTTTGCCGCCGCCTTGTAATGTGACACGTGTAGCCAGTTTATCTAGGGCTTCAGATTGCACTTCATAACCAAATCCACGCAACATACGTTCCGTATGATCACGGGTTGGTGCAGGCTCAACAACACTGGTTACGCCTTCGGCATACAAGCCCGCCAATAATACACAAGACTTAACCTGCGCACTCGCCATGGGTAAGGTGTAATCAATCGCTTTAAGCTTAGCGTTTCCTTGAATTTTTAGCGGAGGTAAACCTTTCTCTTCGCTCGTAATACTCGCACCCATAAGTGTTAAGGGGTCAATCACACGTTTCATTGGGCGCTTACTTAAAGACGCATCACCAGTTAACTCACAACTAAAGCTCTGACCTGCCAAAATGCCAGATAACAGGCGCATCGAGGTGCCTGAATTCCCCATATTAAGTGTGTGACTTGGCGCTTTTAAGCCGTTTAAGCCAACCCCCTTAATCACTACCTTGCCTTGGTTCGGGCCATCAATCTTAACGCCCATCGCTTGGAAGGCTTTTAAGGTCGCTAGGCTGTCATCACCTTCTAAAAAACCCGTTACGGTGGTGGTGCCTTCAGCAATCGATCCCAGCATAATGCTGCGGTGTGAAATGGATTTATCCCCTGGAACTCGAATCGTGCCTGTTAAGGCGCCACCAGGCTGGACAATAAAACGTATATTTTTCATAAGGTTGTTCTTAATATTGGATTTTAATTTAAAGGATTAGGATTTATAAATCCGCGTTTCTATGCAAAATATGCTGATCGCGCGCAGTTTTGGCTTGATCAAACAACGCAAATAACGCCGGACCATCTTGGGATTCGATTAACTGGGTAAGTGTTTGCAATTCCGCTTGGTATGCATTTAACCACTTTACCAAAGCGACCGAGTTATGCAGTGCAATGTCGCGCCACATGGTGGCATCACTTGATGCAATGCGGGTAAAGTCGCGAAAGCCGCCAGCGGTATATTGAAAAACATTGCCAAGTTCAGCATGTTCATTCAACATATCGACTAATGCAAATGCCAACATATGCGGCAAGTGACTGGTCGCGGCAAATACTTCATCATGAAAACTCGCCGCCATCAAACTCACATTTGCGCCAACCTCGCTCCACAGTGTTTGAACCAATTCAACCGCTGATTCATTGGTGGTTTCAGTCGGCGTTAAGATCACGCGGTGATTTTGATATAAATCGGCATCAACCGCTTCAACGCCGCTTTTTTCACGACCAGCAATAGGATGTCCGGGCACAAAGTTAGGCGGACAACCCCCCACTTTCTCAATAATGTCTTTGATTACACTGTCTTTCGCGCTACCGGCATCCGTCACAATGGTTTTTGCATCTAGATGTGGTTCAATTTCGGCAAATAACGAGCCAATGACACCCAATGGCACCGCTAGCATCACTAGATCCGCGCCCTTTACCGCCAAAGTCACATCCGTTTCATAACGGTCTATTACACCGAGAGCAACGGCTTTCTCTAAATTTTCAACTCGATGCCCGTAACCGACGACTTCGTCGACTAAACCCAGTTGTTTGAGTTTTAAGGCAAACGAACCACCGATTAGCCCGACCCCGATTACACAAAGACGCCCTATTCTCATAGCTTAAAGCACCTGATGTAAGGCATCAATAAAGTGTTGGTTTTCGCTGCGATTACCAATCGAAACACGTAAAAAATGGTTTAGACCATAATTCCCAACTGGGCGAATAATCACGCCATGATGCAACAACTTGGTGTTTATTTCTGAAGCCTTATCACCAAACTCAACACACACAAAATTGCCTTCTGAGTGGATAAATGGAATATCCAAACCAACTAAAGCTTCGCAAATTTGTTGTTTACCTTGGCGATTAAGTTCTACCGATTGCAAAACAAATTGCTGATCCTGCAAAGCCGCGGCCGCCGCAACTTGGGCAAAATGATTCACATTAAATGGCGCACGTAACCGATTAATATAAGAGATGATTTCTTCACTTGCCACCATGTAACCCACACGCAAAGAGGCTAAACCATAAGCTTTCGAAAAAGTGCGTGACACGATCAAGTTTGGATATTGAGCTAAATAATCCAAACCATTCGGATAGTCGGATGTTTCAACATATTCCAAATAGGCTTCATCTAGCACCACCATTACATTTTCAGGCACGGCTTGCATAAAGCTTTCCCATTCGGCTCGACCAAATAGCGTTCCGGTTGGATTATTTGGATTAGCGACATAGATCAGTTTGGTTTTTGACGTGACCGCCTGAGCCATCGCATCTAAATCATGAGCGTAATTTTTGGCCGGAACTTCTACGCCTGTTGCGCCTACAATTTGCGCCGTAATCGGATAAACCGCAAACCCATATTGCGAGTAAACAATCTCATCGCCTTGAGCACAAAAAACTCGGCCAACCAACTCAAGCAATTCATTCGAGCCATTCCCTAACGCGATTTGGCTAGCCGGTACCGACAAGAAATCACTCAATACTTTGCGTAAATAAAACGTATTTCCATCTGGATAACGTGCAATGTCTTTGAGGGCAATCTCGATAGCGCTCAAAGCTTTCGGACTCGCGCCTAGCGGATTCTCGTTAGATGCTAACTTACTGATGTGTTTTAACCCAAGTTCACGTTGCAGTTCGCTTACCGGCTTGCCGGGAACATAGGGTTGAATTGATTGAATTTGCGGCTGAACTAAATGTTCAAATACGGGATTCATACAGGGCTCTCTAAAGTTAAATGGGTTCAATCTAAGCGTTTTCTAGCGATTTATTCGAGTGGTGAAACCGGATAAGAACCCAATAGCTTGAAAAAGCTGGTTTGCGCTTCTACTTCTTTTAAGGCTTCGGCTACTTTGGGGTCAGTTTGGTGACCCACAATATCAATAAAAAACACATAATCCCATTTTTTATTGTTGGATGGTCGAGATACAATTCGAGTCATACCAATCTCGCGTTTTGCGAAACTGTCTAAAATTTTGGCTAAAGCACCCGCTCGGTTTTGAATGGATAACACCAATGCGGTTTTATCTTCTCCGCTGGGTGAGGTGGATTCAGTCCCAATCACCCAAAACTTGGTGGTGTTATCGCTGACATCTTCAATGTGTGATTTTAAAATCGTCAATTGATATAAAACCGCCGCCTGCTCAGAAGCAATCGCCGCCAATGATGTGTCAGCCTGCGCCATTTTGGCAGCTAACGCATTAGATTCAACCGCTTCCAGCTCAACGCCAGGTAAGTTGTTCTTTAACCAGCTTCGGCATTGGCCTAAAGCTTGGGCATGTGCCACCACTTTAGAGATTGAACCCATATCTTTGGCGTTGGATAACAAGCAATGGTGAATTGCTAAATCCACTTCACCGGTGACATGCGCACGCATGGTGATCAGACTGTCTTGGGTGGCGTTTACTACACCTTCAGTGGAGTTTTCAACTGGCACCAAACCATAGTGGGTGACACCGGTTTCGACCGACTTAAAGACGTCTTCTATGGTTGAAACAGCATAAGGTTGCGCAAACGAACCGAATTGTTTAATGGTCGCTGCATGCGTATAACTGCCTTCTGGCCCCAAATACGCGACCTTGATCGGTTGTTCAAGTGCCAAGCAGGCCGACATAATCTCGCGAAATAAACGCGCCATATCATTATCCGATAACGGGCTTTTATTTCGTTGCTTAACGGCGCGTAAAACTTGGGCTTCACGTTCTGGGCGGTAAAAAACCGCTTCAACCTTGCCGCCTTGGGTTTTAATGTCCGCGACTTTTTGTGCGCAACGTGCGCGTTCACTGATCAGTTCCTGAATTTTGGCATCAACTGCGTCAATTTCATTGCGAATGGTATTCAGTTGTTCGGCTTCTTGTGTATTCGGTGTCATGCGCAAACTCTTCATTTATGCGTGGCGTTGTGCAAAGTCGTTCATAAACGTTATTAACGCTTCCACGCCTTCTTCTGGCATCGCATTATAAATACTGGCGCGCATACCACCGACAACTTTATGACCTTTTAAGTTTAATAGACCGGCTTTTTTGGATTCTTCTAAGAAAAGTGCATCCAAACTTGGGTCTTTTAAGGTAAAGGGTACATTCATCCATGAACGCTGACTGGGCTCAACCGGATTACTGTAGAAAGGATTCGAATCAATCGCCGCATAAAGTTTTGAGGCTTTGGTTTGGTTGTGTTTAGCCATCGCCTCCACACCGCCTTGCTCTTTAATCCAGTCAAACACCAGGCCGGCTAAATACCAGGCATAGGTAGGCGGCGTGTTATACATTGAATCGTTTTCAGCGGTAACTTGCCAATTCATTAAAATCGGCGTGTCATTACGGGCTTTCCCGAGCAAATCTTCACGCACAATCACAATCGCTAAGCCGGCTGGGCCAATATTTTTTTGTGCACCCGCATAAATCACGCCAAATTGCGAGACATCAATTGGACGTGACAAAATCGTAGATGACATATCCGCAACTAAAGGTACATTCACCTGCGGCGGCTGCATAAACTCTACACCACTAATGGTTTCGTTAGGTGTGTAATGCACATATTTGGCGTTTGAAGATAACGACCATTCTGATGAATCGGGAATGCGGTGGTGGTTTTCACACACCACATTTACATTCACATAACGCTGGGCTTCTTTAATCGCTTTATGCGACCAAACACCCGTATCAAAATAATCAGCCACATCAGTAGGTTGGCTTAGGTTTAATGGAATCGCACTGAACTGTAAAGACGCGCCACCATGGGTGAACAAAACTTTATAGTTATCAGGAATGCCCATAATTTCGCGCAGTGTCTGCTCGGCATGCTTGGCCATTTGCATGTATTCTTTTGAGCGGTGACTCATCTCCATCACAGACATGCCGGTGTCGTTCCAGTTCAGCATTTCCGCTTGCGCTTTGCGCATTACAGCTTCTGGCAACATGGCTGGCCCGGCGCTAAAATTAAAGGCTCTTGACATTTTTCAGGCTTTCTCCGAGTTTATTTATCTTCGTTAGGATCAATTAAATCAAGCTGAAAATCATCCGGTTCCTCAGCTTGAGTTGATTCATTTTGTGTGTTTTGCGCGTCTTCAACCACTGTGGTAGTTTGAGTTGCAACGACGCTGCCATCCGTTTCAACGGCATCTTCATCCATGATATCGTCATCATCTGACGCATTAACCACCGCCAGACCCACAACCGCTTCGTCTTTACCAACGTTAATTAACTTAACGCCTTGTGTGTTACGACCTACTACTGAGATTTCGCTTACACGAGTTCGTACCAACGTGGCTTTATTGGTAATCAATACCACTTCTTGCTCAGGCACCACCGACAAGGCCGAGACTACTTTGCCGTTGCGCTCGGAAGTCTTGATCGAAATCACGCCTTGGCCGCCTCGGTTAATGGTTGAGTAATCCTCAACTGTTGTACATTTACCGTAGCCATGTTCGGTGGCGGTTAAGATCAACGTTGACGGTGTTGCAATTTGCATACTAATAATGGTTTGATCAGCGGCGAGTTTCATACCACGCACACCACGGGCCTGACGACCCATTACACGCACATCCGACTCTTTAAAGCGAATCGCTTTACCACCATCGGCAAACAGCATAACTTCTTGATTACCGTTGGTAAGCGCGGTGCCGACCAACTCATCGTTATCCAATAAATCAACCGCGATGATGCCGTTGGCACGTGGACGTGAGAAATCAGTCAAACGTACACGTTTGACCACCGCATGTTTGGTGGCCATAAACACAAAGTGCTCATCATCAAATTGGCTAATTGGTAAGATTGCTGAAATATGCTCGCCATCTTCTAGTGGGAATACATTTACAATTGGCTTGCCACGCGCGCCACGGCTAGCTAAAGGTAACTGCCAAGTTTTCTGCCAGTACAGTTTGCCGCGGTTTGAGAAACACAACAGCATATCGTGTGTGCTGGCGACCAGGATTTGACCAACTTCGTCTT
Source organism: Thiomicrospira sp. (assembly GCF_014859555.1). GTDB lineage: Bacteria > Pseudomonadota > Gammaproteobacteria > Thiomicrospirales > Thiomicrospiraceae > Thiomicrospira. Next base: position 36,736 of record NZ_JACUTY010000011.1, read on the forward strand.
CTTCTTTCATCGCAGTGGCTGATTTACCGCGTCCACCGCGTTTTTGCGCGCGATAATCGCTGACTGGCTGAGTTTTGATATAACCGTCTTGCGATAAAGTCACAATGCGGTCTTCAACTGCGATTAAGTCTTCTTCATCTAGATCAACGTAAGCATGGTCAATTTCGGTACGACGTGCATCACCGTAAAGCGTTTTAATTTCAACCAATTCTTCGCGAACCACTTCGGTTAAGCGATCCGGGTTACGCAAGATTTCTAGGAATTCAAAGATCTTTTCGATCAAACCTTTGTATTCTTCTAAAATTTTGTCTTGTTCTAAACCGGTTAAACGGTTTAAACGCATATCCAAAATAGCTTGAGCCTGGGTCGGTGATAAACGATAAATATCCGATTCCACCATACCAAAACTAGCATCGAGTTCTTCAGGGCGCGTATCTTTTGCTTCTACTCGTTCCAAAAGCTGGATGACGTTGCCAGCTGGCCAGTTACGATCCAACATACGATCTTTAGCGACACTGGCAGTAGGCGATGATTTGATCAATTCAATCATTTCATCAATATTGCTTAGCGCAACCGCCAAACCTTCTAGTAAATGTGCTTTTTCGCGGGCTTTACGCAGTTCGAAAATGGTACGACGCGTGACAACTTCACGGCGGTGGCGTACAAAGGCTTCTACAATTTCGCGCAGGTTAAGCAACTTTGGCTGGGCGTTAATCAACGCCACCATATTGATACCAAACACGGTTTGCATTGTGGTCAGTTTATATAGATTGTTAATCATGACTTCCGGTACTTCGCCGCGACGCAATTCGATGACGATACGCATGCCATCTTTGTCAGACTCATCACGTAACGCGGTGATGCCTTCAACTTTCTTTTCTTTAACTAATTCCGCAATACGTTCAATCAAACGCGCTTTGTTAACTTGATAAGGAATTTCGTAGACTACGATAGTTTGCTTGCCGGACTTATCGGTTTCGATCTTAGTACGTGCACGAATTTGTACACGACCACGCCCGGTTTCATAGGCTTCGCGAATACCGCGTGTGCCGTTAATAATGGCGCGGGTTGGGAAATCTGGACCGGGAATGTGTTCCATCAAACCGGCCACATCAATGTCTGGGTTTTCGATTAACGCTAAACAGGCATCAATGGTTTCGCTTAAGTTATGCGGCGGAATATTGGTCGCCATACCCACCGCAATACCGGAAGAACCATTCACCAATAAATTAGGGATGCGACTTGGCATTACATTTGGTTCATGCTCAGAACCGTCATAGTTTGCTGTGAAATCAACCGTTTCTTTTTCTAAGTCGGCTAGCAGCTCATGTGCGATTTTAGACATACGCACTTCGGTATAACGCATGGCGGCGGCGTTATCACCATCAATCGAACCAAAGTTACCCTGGCCATCAACTAACATATAACGTAAAGAGAAAGGTTGTGCCATACGAACAATCGTGTCATACACGGCCGTATCACCGTGCGGGTGGTATTTACCAATTACATCACCGACCACACGTGCCGATTTTTTATACGGCTTATTCCAATCGTTTTTCAATTCATTCATGGCGAATAAGACACGGCGGTGAACGGGTTTTAAACCATCGCGTACATCTGGCAACGCTCGTCCTATAATTACGCTCATCGCGTAACTTAAATAAGACTGTTTCATTTCATCTTCAAGCGATATCGGGTGTATTTCACGTGCAAAGTCTGACATGGAGCATCCAATCTAATTATATTTTTGACATAAAGTATGCATTATAACCGAATTATGACCAGACTATGAACGCGAAATGCAAAAAATAAGCGGGTACAAAGCGTTTTTAATCCAGTAGAATATCGCCCTATGTGTTTTAACTAAAAAGCTGACATAAGCCCTATGAACGTCTCAGACAATTTTGATCAACAAGAACTGCACAATTTTAACCAACATGCACAAACTTGGTGGGATACCGAGGGAGAATTTGGTGCGTTGCATAAAATTAACCCACTACGGCTAGAGTTTATGCAGCGTCATGTAGCTTTAGCAAACCAAACCACGCTCGATATTGGCTGTGGTGGCGGTATTTTAAGTGAATCCATGGCCAAATTGGGCGCGAATGTCACCGGGATTGATTTGGCTGAAGACGTTTTAAATGTTGCTAAACTGCACGCTTTAGACGTGGGCATTGAATTGGACTACCAACTGATCTCAGCCGAAGACCACGCACAACAATATCCTCAACATTATGACGTGGTGACCTGCATGGAAATGCTCGAACACGTGCCCAACCCGCAAGCGATTATTCAAGCCGCGGCACAAGCCACCAGGCCTGGTGGTTATGTGTTTTTCTCGACGTTAAATCGTACCAATAAATCCTTGTTGTTAGCGGTTATTACCGCCGAATATTTGTTGAACCTAGTGCCGCGTGGCACTCATAATCATGACAAATTCATCAAGCCCAGCGAACTCTCACAAATGGCGCGTAAAGAGGGTCTGTTACTCATAGACTCATCAGGTATCGACTTCAATCCATTACTAAAACACTATGCTTTAAGTCACAACATTGACATTAACTACTTAATGGCCTTTCAAAAGCTGGATTAACCCAAACCATGACCCCAATTGAATGCATTTTATTTGACCTAGACGGCACCCTGCTTGATACCTCATACGATTTTAGCTACGCCTTAAACCTAATCTGTGCCGAGCTAGGCCAAACCCCGCCAAGTTATGCGGAAGTTCGCAATACGGTATCGCAAGGTGGCGCCGCCCTTACCCGCTTAGCTTTTCCAGAGGCCGATGATGATTTATTTGAACAACGTCGCCAACAGTTTTTAGCCAACTATTACGATCATATTGCTTTGCACACTCAAGTCTTCCCCGGCCTATTGCCAGGCCTGGTGCATTTGGCCGAAAAAAACATTCCTTGGGGCATCGTCACCAATAAGCCAGAAAAATTAACCCATCACCTGTTAAAAAACATTGATTTCCCAAGTGCCCCACAAAGTATTGTGTGTGGCGATACCTTGCCGATTCGTAAACCCAATCCAGAGCCTATGTGGTTAGCCGCCGAGCAATGCGGTTTTGCGCCCGAAAAGTGCTTGTATCTAGGTGATCACCCTCGCGATATCGAAGCCGGCATCAATGCCCGCATGCAAACGGGTGCAGCTTTATTTGGTTATTTGCCAGAAGATAAAATCGACAATTTAGACCAGGCCGATTTTATTTTCCGCACGCCATACGATATTACTCAGTTTCTAAAAGAGCGTTTTAACTAATGGATTTACAACAAAATTTAACCGAAAACAAAACCTTTTTAATCACCGGCGCGGCCAATGGTTTGGGTCGTGCGTTAGCCCAACATTTGCATAACCCACAACATCAGCTGATTCTGCTAGATAGTGATTTAAAAGCACTCAATAAACTCTATGACGAATTAGATGCGAGCGGTTGGAATAACGTGTTTTTGTTCCCGATGAACTTAGCCGGTTCAGCGCAAGCCGAATTTGAACAACTCGCCGAAGGACTGGACGCGTTTCCAAAACTAGACGGTTTATTTCTAAACGCGGCCATCTTGCCCGCTTTAACGCCGATTGAACACTTTGACCCACTGCAATGGTACGAAGTCATGCAAACCAACTTGAATGCTAATTTCCATCTAATTCAAACCTGTTTGCCTAAACTCAAAGCCAGCCACCAGGCCTGGTTAGTCACCATTTCTGACCAAGCCGTAAAAAACAATCAGCAATATTATGGCGCTTATGCCGTGGCCAAAGCCGGTTTAGAACAACTCACCCAGCTCGTGGTCGAAGAAAATGCCAATTTACAAGGTGTGATTGCACACTTCCCCGCACTCGCCAGCCACTTCCGTAGCAAACTTTATCCAGGCGAACCACCTTGCCAAAACGAAACGGTCGAATCCGCAGCGGAACGCTTAATCGCGACCTGTTTTAAACAGCAAACACACGCCGATATAACCTTTTTATAATTGGTTTTAAATACATTATTGAATACATAAAGGCTATCGAAATGAACATAGTTGAAATCGCACAAACCCGTTATTCCACCAAAAAGTTTGATAAAACTCGCCGAATTTCCGATTCGGATTTGGCACAAGTTAAAGCCCTGCTACGCTTAAGCCCATCAAGTGTGAATTCTCAGCCTTGGCACTTTATTATGAGTGGCACAGATGAAGGCAAAACGCGCATCGCTAAAGCCGCCCAAGGCTCTTATGTGGCGAATGAGTCCAAAATCCTCAATTGCTCACATGTGATTGTTTACTGTGTAAAAACCGACTTCAGTGACGACTATATCCACGCCATCACCAACCAAGAAGAGGCTGATGGCCGGATTGACTCACAAGAAATGAAAGATAAGGTCAATGCGGTTCGAACCTTTTATGCAGACCTACACCGCGTAAATTGGCATGACACTCAATGCTGGATGGAAAAACAAGTCTACTTAAACATGGGCGCTTTGTTATTAGGCGCCGGTGCTTTAGGCTTAGACGCGGTCCCGATTGAAGGCGTAGATACCCAAGTATTGGATGAAGAATTTAATCTAGCAAGCCAAGGTTATAAAGCACTCGCCGTGGTGGCGCTGGGTTATAAACAAGCCGATGACTTTAACGCCAGCCTCCCCAAATCTCGCTGGGCAGAAAGCCAGATTATCAGCGAGATTTAAATCCCCGAAACCAACATGTCAATTGCGGACATGATGGTATCTCGATGCGCCTCAACGGAAATGACTGACTCACTAAGCTGCTTTTTTGAAATAGAAGTAAGGAGATGCGTCATCATTACATAATCAGCCTGATTAAGCTCGATGACTGGAGTGAGTCGGTCTAAATGCTGGTCAACCAACTCAAGTGGCGATAATGGGATCACAACCCTTGTATTAAGGTTGCTCAGCAATTCATGTTGGATGTCGACAAAAAAAGGGTAAATTTCCTTTGATGCTAGGCTCTCATTTTTATAGAGCGTGAACTGCGCCATTACAGCACTCGATGCTCATCTGAAAAAAGCCCATGTTTTTGCGTAAACTTATTCATGGATTTAATCGCCGCTTGATTCTGGCTTAACCATTTTTCGCGTGCATTTTGTTTTAACTTCTCTAACAATGCCTGCTCTAACGTTGCTGAAATATTGATATTTTCAGCACGTGCCTTCGCTAACAAATCACTGTTTAAGCTGACATTTGTCGGTTTTTTTGCCGCTGTTTTATCAAATAAAGAAGACATAGTTACCTCATGCTTTAATGCGCATAAGTTATGCGCATTAAATAATTTAACAGAACCTCTTCGAGTAAACCAGATTATTTGTTTTTCAGTGCGGCGAATTTATCCGCTAAGGTGCCCAAACTATGATGGCTCGGTGCATTAGAATTTTTAGCCTGGCTTTGCTGTGACTGATTATTTTTGTCAATATTTTTAGTCGATGCAGCCAGGCTTGGTGCAGTTATAGTTGGTGAAGTTTTCATCGACAAGCTAATGCGTTTGCGCGCCTCATCCACTTCCAATACCGTGACCTTCACAATCTGCCCGGCTTTAACAATCGTATGTGGATCGCTGACAAAGCCGTTTGATAAGTGTGAGATATGCACCAAACCGTCTTGATGCACGCCCACATCCACAAACGCGCCAAAATGCGTCACATTAGTCACCACACCCTCAAGCACCAGGCCTGGTGATAAGTCTTTAATTTCGGTAATCGCATCGTCAAACTTCACCACCTCAAAACTTGGACGCGGATCACGACCGGGTTTTTCGAGTTCAGACAAAATATCACGAAGCGTCATTAACCCAATGTTTTCATTCACAAACTCGGTCGCGTTAATGCGTTTAACCTGTTCGGTTTGGCCAATTAAATGCGCCAAATCCACCCCCAATTTTGACGCCATTTTTTCAACGATCTCATAGGATTCAGGATGCACCGCCGATTGATCTAACGGATGCTCCCCTTCGCGAATGCGCAAGAAACCCGCACACTGTTCAAATGCTTTTGGTCCTAAACGTGGCACTTTCTTTAATTGCTGGCGATTACGGAACGAGCCATTTTCATCACGCCATTTAACAATTTCTTGTGCCAAACGCGACGACAAACCGGATACATAACTCAATAATGCGCTCGATGCGGTATTCAAATCGACCCCAACCGAGTTCACACAATCCTCGACCGTATTTTGCAAAGATAACGCCAACGCGGTTTGGTTCACGTCATGCTGATATTGACCCACACCAATCGCTTTTGGGTCAATTTTAACCAACTCGGCAAGCGGATCTTGCAAACGACGGCCAATCGAAATCGCACCACGAATCGTCACATCCAATTGCGGGAATTCTTGCTGGGCGATTTCAGAAGCTGAATAAACCGATGCGCCCGCCTCTGACACCACCACTTTTTGGGTATTAGTAAGTTTGTTTTGCGTTAACACCTCGTTAACCAACTGCTCGGTTTCGCGTGAGGCGGTACCATTGCCGATACTCACCAACTTAACACCATAGTCTTTAATCAGTTTAGCCAGCGTTTGTTTGCTTTGATCCCACTGGCTTTGTGGCGCATGCGGGTAGATCACGCCATGATGTAAAAATTTGCCGGTTTGATCCACTATCGCGAGTTTCACGCCGGTACGAAAGCCTGGATCAAGCGCCAAAGTCACCTTAGCACCCGCCGGAGCGGCCAATAATAAGTCTTTTAAATTGTGTGCAAATACCTCTATTGCGCCCTGTTCCGCCATTTCACGTAAACGACTAAACAATTCCGTTTCGAGTGATTTAGCAAGCTTCAAGCGCCAGACCTGGTGGATAATTTGGCTAAAGAAGGTTTGGCTCGCTAAACGCTCAAACTGTAATTGATGAAACTGCTGAATCCGCGCCAAAAACGGATGAGAAGCAGACGATTCAACCTGCGGCAATTCGAGCTTAAGCTTAAGAATGCCCGCCTGTTCTCCACGAAATAAAGCTAAAGCACGGTGCGAAGGAACCTTACGAATCGGTTCGTCATACTCATAATAGTCTTTAAACTTCTCGCCTTCATCAACCTGATTTTTAACCAAACGGCTGGTTACGATCCCTTCGCGCCACAAGGTTTCACGCAGTTGTGCCACCAGGCCTGGTGGTTGTGACAATTGTTCGGTCAAAATATCCTGCGCTCCACTTAATGCGGCTTCGGCGGTTTCTATGCCTTTTTCCGCATTAACATAAGCTTGCGCCTCGGCAAATGGATCAAGTTTTGGATTGGCTAATAACGCCTGCGCCAACGGATCAAGCCCGGCTTCTTTGGCTTTTAACGCCTTAGAATTACGCGTGAGTTTATAAGGCCGATAAATATCTTCCAGCTCGGTTTTGCTAAAGGTATTTTCCACTGCACTTTGCAGTTCAGGCGTCAGTTTTTGTTGCGCCTCTAAGCTTTTAAGAATGGTTTGTTTGCGTTCCTGTAGACTGGTTAAATAGCCCAACCGCGTCTCGAGCTGGCGCAACTGAATGTCATCCAACCCTTGGGTGGCCTCCTTACGATAACGCGAAATAAACGGCACGGTTGCGCCTTCGTTTAACAACGCAATGGCGGCTTCAACTTGGCTTGACTTAACCTTTAACTCATCTGCAATAATCTGCGCAAAATTCAAACTGTTCATTGTTCTCTCTTATTTTTATGTATCACCAAGCAAATCTTGTCGGCTTACGTTTCACTAAGCCGACCTACTATATTTAAACCCCAAACAGTAGGTTGGTTTAGGTCGAAGACCGTAAACCAACAATAGCTACAGCCCAA